>DASTWX010000068.1:0-21986 GCA_035765795.1 Pseudolabrys sp.
CAAGAGCCTCGCGCCGGAAAATCCGCGGTTAATCTATTGCTCCGTCACCGGCTTCGGCCAGGACGGTCCCTACGCCAAGCGCGCAGGCTACGATCTGATGGCCCAGGGCATGGGCGGCATCATGGATCTCACCGGCAGACCTGACGGCGAGCCGACCCGCATCGGCATTCCGGTGTCAGACATCTTCACGGGCTGCTACTCGGTGATCGGCATTCTGGCCGCATTGGCGCAACGGGAGAAGACCGGCAAGGGCGCCTATGTCGATACGGCGCTGGTCGACTCGACCGTCGGCGTGCTGTCAAACCAGGCGCTGAATTACCTCGTCTCCGGCAATGTCCCCAAACGCCTCGGCAACGCGCATGCCAATATCGTGCCGTACCAGGTCTTCGAAGTCGCCGACGGTCACGTCATCGTCGCCACCGGTAACGATGCGCAATACGTTAAGTTCTGCAACGTGCTGGGCGCGCCCGAACTCGCGCAAGACGCCGCTTATAAGGACAATATCGGCCGGCTAAAGCATCGCGACGAATTGGTCGGCAAATTGACGGCCTTAACCAAGCAGATGAAGCGCGACGACTTGCTGGCACAGCTTGAGCAGCAAGGGGTGCCGGCGGGACCGATCAACAATCTGGAGCAGGTGTTCAACAATCCGCAAGTCATCCATCGCGGGATGAAACTGGAATTGCCGAGCGGCGCCGCCAAAGAAGGCACCATCCCAGGCGTGCGTACGCCTATCGTGATCGACGGCTGGAAGGCGGCGTCGGAGCATCCCGCTCCGCTGCTCGGCGAGCACACGGCGGAGATCCTGCGCGAGATCGGCGAGGGGTAGTCGGAACAGTCGTTGCTAGCGCAAGCGCAGCAATCTAGGGCGGCACGTGAAGGCTGCATTGCTTCGTCGCCCCGCCGGGGCTCCTCGCAATGAGGACGGCCACTCAACCTGATCGAATACCGCTCTAACCGGCATGCGCGACTTTGCGTGTGCGGGCACGGCTGGCCTCGACAGCTTCACGGATATGCCGGCGCAGGCCTTCAAGATCGTAGGGCTTCTGCAACACCACAATGCCGCGGCTGACCGCATCCTGTGCACTGGCGCTGTAACCCGTGGTGAGCAGCATCGGGATGTCCGGGAACAACTCTCCGATTTCGGCGGCGAGGTCGAGGCCGTTCTTGCCGCCGGGCATCAAGATATCCGAGAAAACCAGATCAACCTCAGGATCGAGCCGCAGCGCCGCGATGGCCGCTTGGGCGTTGGCCACGCTCCGCACACGATAGCCGAGCTGGCGCAGGTAACTCGCACCCACCTCGGCTACATCGGCATTATCTTCGACCAGCAGGACCGTCCCGTGCGCTTCAACCGCGGCATGCGCGGGCGCCTTTGGCGCCGCCGCCGCCGGCGCTTCGCGGCTGCGCGGCAGATACAGCGTGACCGCGGTGCCGCGGCCATCGCCGCTCGATACAGTGGCGGTGCCGCCCGACTGCCTCGCAAAACCATAAACTTGGCTCAAGCCGAGTCCGGTGCCTTTGCCGAATTCCTTCGTCGTGAAGAACGGCTCGAACACCCGCGTCAATACGTCTGCCGGGATGCCATGTCCCGTATCCGCAACCCGGACTGCGACGAATTCACCTGAAAGCCCTTCCGCGCTCGCCTCGCCTTTCAGCGCCACCGGCTTCGCGCGGATCGAAAGCGCGCCGCCTTGCGGCATGGCATCCTTGGCATTGACCGCTAGATTGAGGATGGCGAGTTCGAACTCGCCGGGATCGACGCGCACCGCGCATATCTCGTCCGGCACGTCCACTTTGATCTCAATGTCCGCTTGCAGCGAGCGCATCAGCAGATCGCGGATCACAGGCAGGCGCTGGGTGAGATCGACCACCTGCGGCGAGAGCTTCTGCTGGCGCGAATACGCCAGGAGCTGCCGGGTCAGGGTCTCGCCGCGCTGTGTCGCGGTGGCGATCATGTCCAAGAGCCGCGTGTGCTTCTTGTCGGTGAGGTCGTTGCGCAGGCGCTGTTCGCTGCCGCTGATGATCATCAATAGATTGTTGAAATCGTGCGCGACGCCGCCGGTCAACTGGCCAATGGCCTCCAGCCGTTGTGCCTGACGCAAAGCGCCTTCCGCCGCTTCGCGCCGGTCGGCTTCATCATAAAGCCGTTCGGTACGCCTTAGCGCGAGCCACAGGCCGGCGAAAAGGAAGGCGGTGGCCGGCAAGCCATAGGCCAGGTGGCTGGCCATGTATGTCAACCATTCCTGCAGCGTCGCAGAGCGCTCGACGCCTGCCATCACGTAAAGCGGATAGCCGGGGACCTTACGATAGCCGACGCGGCGCTTGAGGCGATCGAGCGGCGAATTGATGGTGTAGATCGCGTGATCGATACCTTTGCCGATACGACGACGTAAACCGCTGTTTGAATCGAGCTGCGCCATCGGATCTTTCAAGATCGGATAACGCCCGAGGAATTTGCCGTCGGACCGCGCCAATGCGAAATAGCTGCCGTCGCTGCTGGCCACGCGCGCATAAAAGCCGTTGAAGTAGGCCGGCAGCACCGCAACCGAAATAATGCCGTTGAAAGCGCCATCGGGCGATGGCCTGCGCCGCGCCACCGAAAAGAAATCAGTATCGATCCCTGGCATCCGCGAGGCGTGCACGCCGCTGATATAGGTACCCGCCTGCTTTTTCTCGGCCTGGAAGTAATCGGTATCGGAGAGATCCAAATTCGATGGCACCGGCATGGTGTCGGCGGAAACCAACGGGCGGCCGTTGCGATCGATGATCATGACGCCCTGCAATTGCGGCATCGCGTCGATGATCGTCTTCAGGCGCTGATGCAGGAAGACTTCCTTGGTCCGGATGTCTTCGTCCGTCATGCCGCGGGTGATCTCGTTGATCTCCGCCACCGTGCGATCGAGCGTTTGGAGCACCTTGAGCGCGTGCTCGTTCAGAATGTCGAGCGAGCGCTCTATGCGCTCGTCGGTCACTCTCGCGGTATTGCGATAACTGATCCAGGAGGCGAAGACAAAGAGCACCGCCGGCAGCACCAGCGATGCAACCATCATCAGCTTGAGCAAACGAATCGCAGCGTGGCGAGCGGTCAGCATCCGGTTGTCGAGGATCTCCGCCGGAGGGACGCCAAGTCCCGATTGTAGATCAATATCATTCCGCAAATCACAGGACGCAACGGGATCGATAGTGCCTCCATCGGGGAGACCAAATTTAGGCAAAAAAGCTCCTTTCCTCGACGTGATGCTGACCGGGCCGGCCGATGGAACTTTTTTGTCGAGAGTGTGACGTTCAGGCCACGGCTGTGGGCGCCAGCGCCTCGATGTCGGTGGCGATATCGATAATCGCCGGCCGCCGGGCCGCTATCGCCTTGGCCAAAGCCGACGCGATTTCGTCCGCGCGGTTGACGCGAATGCCGACTGCGCCGATATCCTCCGCAACTTTGGCGAAATTCGTCGGGCGATAAGTCCACAATTCGCGTCCCCGCGCAGTCTGCTCACCACCGTAGGCGCGATCGAAGCCCCGTTTGCTCTGGTTACCCCCGCCATTGTTATTCACGATTGTGACTGACGCGATATTCCAGCGTACCGCCGTCTCGATTTCGGCGATATGATACCAAAAACCGGCATCGCCCGTGAAAACGATCACCGGCCGCTCCGGACAGGCTGCTTTCGCCCCGATTCCAGCCGGAAACGCCCAGCCAAGATGGCCGGCGCTGCGCATGTAGCTCTGGCCAGGCCCGCGCAGATCGTACATGCCGCCCATCCACATACCGGCGTGACCGGTGTCGACCACGACAATTGCGTCGTCTGGCACATGCCGGGAAAGTTCGTGACAGATCCGCGCCGGATGAATCGGCACCGCATCGGATTCGAGCGCCGGCTTGTATTTGGCATACCAGTCGCTGCGCAAGCCGGCGACTTCCTTGATCCAAGCTTCGCGTTTTTTCGCGCTCGCTTTGTCGGCTTGGGCCAGCATGCGCGCAAGCACGGTTTTGGCGTCGCCAAGGACGCTTGCCGCCAACGGATAGTTGCGACCGAGCGACTCCGGTGCGATATCGATCTGGACCGTCGGCGTGCCGACCTTAGGCACGGCCCAAAAATGAGTGGTCATGCCGCCGGTCTCGGTCCCGATAAAGCAGACGAGATCGGCGCGATTGACCGCCAGGTTGGCGCTCTCGCGCGAATAGCTGCCGACCACGCCGGCCGACAAGGGATGAGTGCCGGGAATGCTGTCCTTGCCGTTGAGCGAGGTGGCCACCGGAATCTGCAGGGCTTCGGCGAGCGCCACCAACTCGCGACCGGCGCCGGAAGCGCGCACCCCGCCGCCCGCGACGATGATCGGTCGCTCCGCCTGCTGCAAGAGATCGAGCGCGGCGGTCACATGCTCGGCCTGCGGCTCGGGCCGGAACGCCGGCACACGGGCGAACTGGGTTTCGACCAGCGCCTCCATCTCGGCTTCGTCGAGATCGAGTTGGCCCTCATTGCCGCGGAATTGCAGATGCACCGGCCCGGGCGCACCGGTGGTGGCGGTCCGAAAAGCTTGGCGCACCATATCGGGAATGCGGGCCGCATCATCGACGGTGACATTCATCTTCGTCACCGGCTCAAAGGCGGGCACGTCATCGACTTCCTGGTAGACCTTACGAAACTTGGTCTTCGGATCGCGCCCGCCGGTCATCGCGATCACCGGCGAATGAGCGAGATAAGCGTCACGCAATCCCGCGGCCAGGTTGAGCGCACCGATCACCTGCGCCATGCAGATGCCCGGCTTGCCGGAAGCGCGCGCGTAGCCGTCCGCCATGTAGGCGGCCGACTTCTCACCGTGACAATGAATGCGTGCGATACCTGTGCCGCGCCGCTCCATCTCGACAAAGGTGCGACGCAAGACCGCAGGGACCATGAAAACGTGCGTAACGCCATAGCCGGCGAGCATATCCGCAAGCACTTCCGCGCCGATGCGCCTCTGATTGTGACCGACCGGTGCCATGGCTATGCGGCCCGTCCGCTTTCCGGGACGAAGTTCATGGCGACTCCGTTAATGCAGTAGCGAAGATGCGTCGGCGGCGGACCATCGTTGAAGACGTGACCGAGGTGGCTGCCGCAACGGCTGCAATGCACTTCGGTACGCGTCATGCCATAGCTGTTATCTTCACTTTTCTCCACCGCTCCCTCGACCGGATCGTTGAAGCTTGGCCAGCCGGTGCCGCTCTCGAATTTCCGCGTGGATACAAAGAGTAGCTGGTCGCACGCGGCGCAGCGGAATGCGCCGGCACGCTTCTCGTAATTGAGCGCGCAACTTCCCGGCGGTTCGGTGCCATGCCCGCGCATGATCTCGTATTGCGCGGGCGTGAGGATTTTGCGCCATTCGGCCTCGGTGTGGGTGACGGGATATTGTTTTGACATGGCTAAGCTCCTTGCGCTCTCGCGGCCTCATCCTGAGGAGCATCGCAAAGCGATGCGTCTCGAAGGATGGGGCCGCCCTCGCCCGTCGAGACGCCCACCTTCGGCGGGCTCCTCAGGGTGAGGGCGAGTAGGCCTTACTTAATCGCCAGCGGGTTGATCGGCGAGCCCACTGCCCCTGTAATCGGCAATGCCGGCGCAACGAAGAGGAACTCGTAAGTCTTATCGGCGGCGCAGTCGTCGGCGAGCTCTTTCAATCGGAAAATTTCGCCCATCGTCATGCCCATGATCGGGATGGTGATCCAATGCCAGGGCTGGTTGATGCCTTCTTCGCTCTCGTTCGGCCGCACCTCGCAGCCCCAGGTGTCGCTGGCGAGCGCGGCCAATTCGACGCGCTTGATCCATTCCAGCGTCTCGAAGGCGAAACCCGGTGCGTCACCGCCCGGATAGCCGTCCCAGCTTCCCGCCTTCTCGCACCGTTCCATCATGCCGGTGCGCACGATGACGAAGTCGCCGCGTTTCACTGCCACACCTTGCTTGTTCGCCGTCTCATCCAGATCGGAGCAAGTAATGCCGTAGCCATCGTCGAGCGACTCGACACCCTTGTAGCGCGCCACATCGAGCAACACGCCACGGCCGACCATGCGGTCCTTTGTCCTTTCGATGCCGCATTTCTGCGCGCCAGCCGAGGTTACCTCGCGGCAGTCGTAGCCGTTCCACATGTAATTCTCATAGAAAACGTGACCGAGCCCGTCCCACTGAGTGCCGCATTGCAGCGGCATGGTCACCATATCGTCGGCGGCGCGGATACCGCGCTTGTCGAGCACGCCGGAATAGGCGTCGGTGCCGGTGCGCAACATCGTGTGGATCGGATTGGTGCGGCCCATGGCCGGGTACTTGCTCTTGGCACCCTGCGGTCCCAGGTGGTCGAAATTGAGCGCGAGAGAAATCACCTTGCCTTTTTTGACCAGCCGGGTCGCAGCGATGATATCGTCTGGCGTCGTGTAATTGAGCGTACCGATCTCGTCGTCTGGTCCCCATTTGCCCCAGTTCTTGTATTTCTCGGCGGCGTCGCTCAGGTCCTTGCGAGTAATCTTGCGCACTGACATCTAATTTCCTCTGATGAAACATGGGCGGACGAGCTAGCCGGGAGTACAGCGCGGCACGGGGCGCGAATGCAAGTCTATGCCGTGCATAGACAGTGGCCGCCTTCAGTGGACATAGCTTGCGAGATGAACGATGAAAGGGAGGAGGACGGAGCGGCCGATGTCGAATGACGGAGTGACGCGCGCGTTTGGCGGATCGCCGCTGGCGGTCGCCGGCCGCCTTGTGCTGGTGTCAATCCTGGTGGGCGTGATCCTCTCCGCACTCGGGCTCGACCCCTTCGATATCGTGCACAGCATCGAGCGCCTCGCACGCACGCTGTGGAATATGGGTTTCGATACGTTCCGGTGGCTGTGGCGCTATTTCCTGCTCGGAGCCGTGATCGTGATTCCCATTTGGCTGCTGACCCGGCTCGTCAATGCGCCGCGCGGGAAATAGCTCCGCGACGTGGGGCTGATTACAGAGGCCAGCTTTCAGCGGTCATATCGGGTGCGTCCACCCCGATCATGGCGGTCAGTGAACCGCGCTGGCCGCGGTTGGCAGCAGCCAGCAAATCGCTCTTGATCTGGGCGACGAGGCCGAGACCACGGTAGACCAGACCGGAATAAAGTTGGATCAAGGTGGCGCCGGCCTTGATCTTGGCAATGGCCGCGGCGCCCGAATCGATGCCGCCGACGCCGATCAGGGGGAACATCCCTTCCGCGCGCACAAATGTCTCCGCCAACATACGCGTCGACAGCTTGAACAGCGGACGTCCCGACAGTCCGCCGGATTGACGCGCTTTGTCGCGTTCGCGCAAGGTGCCCGGCCGCGCAACCGTGGTATTGCCCACAATCATCCCGTCGACGCCGTGCTTGCGCGCGAGCCCGACGATATCGTCGAGTTCCGGCAGCGAGAGGTCGGGCGCAATCTTGAGCAGCACCGGCGTTGGACCGGCACGCAGCCGCACGCGCTCGCGCGCGTCGATCACGCGTCCGAGCAGATCGTCGAGCGCGCTTGCCTGCTGCAAGTCGCGCAAGCCCGGCGTGTTGGGCGAGGACACGTTCACCGTGAAATAACTTGCGACCGGCGCGAAGGTATCGATCAGGCGCACGTAGTCCTCGGCCCGGTCATTCGAATCGCGATTCGCGGCGATATTCACTCCTACGACGCCGCCGTCGCCGGCTCGCGCGGCCAGCCGGGCCAGCACCACCGGCGCTCCGTCGCTGTTGAAGCCGAAGCGATTGATCACTCCCTCGTCGGCATCCAGGCGGAACAGCCGGGGCCGAGGATTTCCCATCTGCGGACGCGGCGTTACGGTTCCGACCTCGACAAAGCCGAATCCGAGCCGCAATAGCGCGGTCGGCGCCTGCGCATTCTTGTCGAAGCCCGGCGCAATTCCCACCGGATTGGGAAAATTAAGGCCGAAGACACGGATTTTCAGCTCCGGCGGGTCGCCGGCTGCCCGGCTCAGCGGCATGAGACGCAGAGCCTTTATCGCCAGGGCGTGGGCGTCTTCAGGATCGAGCGCCCGCATCAGCGGAAGGGACAGGCGGTCAAACAGACCGATCACGGACATTCGGCTCCGGGGGGTTGATGGCCCGCGACCCTATCGGCGCGAAGGCGGTGTATTCAAGGCGCAAGGTCGAAATCAACACTTGCATTTCGGCACCGATTCACGGCTATAATTCCTACATGCAATCCGAGTCGCCCGCCGCGACTCCCAAACCTTGGCTGTGCCATGCTGACACATTCCCAGATCTGGAGTGGCCTCGACCGGCTGGCCGAGCGCGCTGGTCTCACCCCTTCGGGGCTTGCGAAGCGGGCAGGCCTCGATCCCACCACCTTCAACAAGTCCAAACGCATCACTCCGGAAGGGCGGCCGCGCTGGCCTTCGACCGAATCGGTGGCGAAGGCGCTTGCCGCTACCAATACCAAGGTCGAAACCTTTATCGGCCTGCTCACCGACACCGGCAAACCGGCCATCCAGAGCGTACCGATGATCGGTTTCGCGCAGGCCGGCGCCGGCGGCTATTTCGACGACGCCGGCTTTCCGGCCGGCAAAGGTTGGGACGAGATCACGCTGCCGCAGGTCACCGACGAGCATGCTTACGCACTGGAAATCTCCGGCGATTCGATGAAGCCGACCTATCGCGACGGCGACATCATCGTGGTCTCGCCCGAGGCGCCGGTACGGCGCGGTGACCGTGTCGTGGTCAAGACCAGGGACGGCGAGGTGCTGGTAAAGGAGTTGCGGCGGAAGAACGCCAAGTCGGTCGAACTCAAGTCGCTCAATGCCGAACACCGCGACCGGACGCTGCCGATGTCAGACGTTCTGTGGATCGCGCGCATCATGTGGGCAAGCCAGTAGGGCTGTCTTATCCCTCCCCTGAAAGGGGAGGGTGTCTCCGAGCAAAGCGAGGAGACGGGTGGGGTCACCTCTCCGCCAGCGAATTCCCCCACCCGGCTCGCTTTCGCTTGCCACCCTCCCCCCCGCGAGCGGGGAAGGGATTAAGCCGAGCGCGCCAGCGCGCCGTCGATCATGTCGATGGTATTCTGCAGCCCATACAGCGCGACGAAGGAGCCGAAGCGCGGGCCCTTCTCCTGCCCCAGCAGCACCTGGTAGAGCATGTTGAACCAGTCGAGCGAAACGCCGGGCTTGCCGTCCTTCGCTTTCTTTTTCTCGTCGAGGAAAGGCGGGCGGCGGCCGACCTCATAGACCACATCCTGGATGGCCTGGGCGTCGGCATCTGCCGGCAATTGCGCCAGCGCATCGCGCAGGTCGATAAGCGCCGCGCGCTCCACATCCGTGGGATGGCGGAATTCTTTTTCCGGCAGCACAAAATCGCGGAAATAATGGAGGGCGTATTCGACCAGCTCGTTCAGCTTGGGATGGGTCTGCGGCGTCACCCCCGGCCGATAGCGGCCGATGAAACCCCACAGCGTATCGGCATTCTCGGCATTCGACGACGAAACCAGCGTGAGCAGCATCGCGAACGAGATCGGCATCTCGACTTTCGGCGGATGGCCGGCGTGGATGTGCCAAACCGGATTGGTCAGCCGTTGACGGTCGTCCTGGCGCTCGTATCCATCGAGAAGCTGCTGATACTCGTCGACGCAACGCGGAATCACGTCGAAGTAGAGCCGCTTGGCCGCCCTGGGCTCACGGTACATGAATAGCGACAACGACTCGGGGCTGGCATAGCGCAGCCACTCTTCGATGGTGAGACCGTTGCCCTTCGACTTCGATATCTTCTGGCCCTTCTCGTCGAGAAAGAGTTCGTAGTTGAAACCTTCCGGCGGCGTACCGCCGAGCGCCCGGCAAATTTGTCCGGAGAGCTTCACCGAATCGATCAAATCCTTCCCGGCCATTTCATAGTCAATGTCCAGCGCGAGCCAGCGCATGGCCCAGTCCGGCTTCCATTGCAGCTTGCACCGTCCGCCGGTGACCGGGACTGTGTAGCGCTCGCCCGTCTCCGGCTCTTCATAAGTGATGGTACCGGCGCGGGCGTCATGCGCCACCACTGGCACCTGGAGCACGACCCCGGTTTGCGAATCAATCGGCAGGAACGGCGAATAGGTGGCGGCGCGCTCC
This sequence comes from Pseudolabrys sp., assembly GCA_035765795.1. Lineage (GTDB taxonomy): Bacteria > Pseudomonadota > Alphaproteobacteria > Rhizobiales > Xanthobacteraceae > Pseudolabrys. The sequence continues at coordinate 10,078 of DASTWX010000068.1, forward strand.
TCGCGCAAGCTCGGCAGCATGATCGCCATTACCTTGTCGAAACGCGCGAGCAGCTTGAGCAGCGCGTCGTCGAAGCGGCCGGACGTGTAACATTCGGTCGACGACATGAACTCGTAGTCGAAGCCGAAATGATCGAGAAAGGCGCGCAGCCGCGCATTGTTGTGCTGCCCGAAGCTCGGGTGGGTGCCGAAGGGATCGGGCACCCGCGTCAGCGGCTTGCCCAGATGCTTCTCGAGCAGATCCTTATTGGGGACGTTGTCGGGCACCTTGCGCAGCCCGTCCATATCGTCGGAAAAGGCGATCAGCCGCGTCTTGATCTTGTCCCCGGTAAGCACGCGGAAAGCGTGACGCACCATCGTGGTGCGCGCCACCTCGCCGAATGTGCCGATGTGGGGCAGCCCGGACGGACCATAGCCGGTTTCGAAAACAACTTCATCTTTCGGCGACTTTTTCAGCCGCGCGACGATCTTGCGCGCTTCCTCGAACGGCCAGGCGCTCGAGTTCTCGGCAAGGTGGCGCAGCGTTTCGTCGGCTTCGGTCAAAGACATCACGGACTCCAGGCGCGCGGACAGTATGAATCGGCGTGCCGCGCGTCAAATTTCATGTCATTCCGGGGCGCGAGCAACGCGAGCGAACCCGGAATCCAGACGCAGACACGGAGATTGTTTCTGGATTCCGGGTTCGTCCGCCTCCGGAATGACCGCCGTTCAGAACGGGCTGATCGGGAAATAGCGCAGCCATATATCCGTGAAACGGCCTTGCTCCCACAGCCGGAACAGCGCCCAGTTGAAGGCGCGCCGCAACAAATCATTACCCTGCTTGACCGCGATGCCGACACCCTCCCCGAAATAGCGGCTTTCGAGATAAGGTCCGCCGCGGAACTGGCAGCAATTGGCCGAATCAGTGCCGTTGAGCCAGAAGGCGAGGGAAATGCCGTCGCCAAAGAGGAGATCGGCATCGCCGCGCTTGAGCGCCGCGCGCGCCCCCTTGGCGTCGGGAAAAGGCCGCAACTCGACCTCGGTAAACAGCGTCTTCAGATAGGCCTCATGGGCGCTTCCGGCGATGACCGCGACCTTGAGTCCCTCCAGTGTCTTGGTGGTGATCTGCGCCGGCCCAGCATCGCGCCGCGCTACAAAGCGCGCCGGCGTTCGGTAATAAGGCGTGCTGAAATCCACCTGCTTGCGCATCGCCGGCGTCTCCGACAATGAGGCGATGACCGCGTCGCCTTTATTGCTGTTCAGCGCGCTGACCAGGGTATCGAAACGCCGCATCTGGATCGTGCAGACGGCTTTGATCTCCTCGCAAATCGCCCGCGCGATATCCACATTGAAGCCGGTCGGCATTCCGTCAGGTCCCGTGTAATTGAACGGCGGGTAATCGGTCTCCGTCATGAAGCGGATGACGCTCAGGCGAGAGAGATCGGGCCGATCGGGACGGCGGCGCGGATCCCAGAAACTGGGCACGACCAGCGGATCGTTGCCCGCTTTCGCCTTCGCCGCTGCTTCGGCCGGCTGCGTGGCTGACGGGGCCGCGACCGTGCCGGCGAGGCTCAGCGCAAGACCAAGCGCGGCCGCCGCGCCGATGCATCCCAGACTCAAAGTGAAGTTCATTCGCGGCCCTCGCGCCCGAAAACCGGGGCGACCATATCATCCCAATTGCGGCGGGCTAGCCTTCATCCGGCGCTGGAGTGCGCGTCATGACCCGGTCAGATGCTTTTCAATCTCGTGCACCGGCAGCTTGACCAAGTCCTTATCGAGTTCCGCGCGCAACGCGTTCTTGAGCGCCAGGGTGTAGGCGGGGCGGATCATACCAAGGGCGCGTGGGGGCGCCACCAGGATCAGCGATTTGGTTCTGCCGGTACTCACTGCCGCGTCGAGGCGCTGGGCCAAGTGGGTGAGAAAAGCTTCTTCCGACCGGCCCTGCCAATCCGTCTGCTCGTAGGAACTGCGGCCGCTGCCCACCGAGCTGAAGGCGCGCCCTGGCTGATCAGTGCCTTGCTCGCGCGTTGGCAAGTCCTTGTGGTCGAGCACTTCCAGCGTCTTGAGATTGGGAAACTTCGCATCCCCGGCATTCTCGAAGACCAATGCCTTGGCGCCGTCGCAGACCACCACCCATTCGCCATTTCGAACCATGAGTTCCGCCATCAGACGCCTCTCCGGATTGGACCGCGCAGAGCAGGCGGCGCGAGTGCCGGGCTCCGCCGGATGAAACGCGGCAGGAAACGAATGGGTTCAATTCCAAGCGGCGCTGGTGCTTCGCGAGCCGCGGCAGCCTTCCTGATGAAACCACAACCGGCGGCGCGTGGTTGATTTACGACAATGCCGAACAGGGAGATGTCCCGATGACGAGCATCAAAGACAAGCCTTCGCCTTCGCAGCAGGATCCGGCGGAAGGATCGCGCGAGGCCATCGAGCGTGAACTGCGGCGGAAAGGTCTCGAGAAAGAAGCGGATCGCAACCGAGAAGAGGCCGCCAAATCACGAAGAGCCGAAGGGCAGCAATCAAAATAGAATCCCGCGGCCAGACGCGAACAGCACGTCTTCCCGCTTCGATATCGATGTGGCTTCATGCTTGATCTGCCTGCCCTCTCCCGCGCTCGCGATCGCATGGTGAAGGTTCAGATTGCGGGGCGCGGCGTGCGCGATGCCCTGGTCCTCGATGCCATGCGTCGCGTTCCGCGCGAAGAATTCGTGGGGGCCGGATACGAGGAATTCGCCTACGAAGATGGGCCGCTGCCAATCGGCGAAGGTCAGACGATTTCGCAGCCCTATGTCGTCGCGTTCATGATTGAGAGTGCCGAGGTGAAACCCGGCGAGAACGTCCTCGAAGTCGGCGCCGGGTCCGGCTATGCGGCCGCGGTGATGAGCCAGATTGCCGACCGTGTCCATGCCATCGAGCGTCATCCTTCGCTCGTCGCTTCTGCTCGGGAGCGGTTCCGCAAGCTCGGCTACGATAATGTCGATGTGCGCATAGGCGACGGCACGCATGGTTGGCCGGAAGCCGCGCCATTCGATGCGATACTGGTGGCGGCCGGGGGTCCGATAGTGCCTCGGGCCCTGAAGGATCAGCTGGCGACCGGTGGCCGGCTCGTCATTCCGGTCGGCGAGCAGGAGCGGCAGCAAACCCTGCTCAAGATCACACGTAAAAACGATAAAGACTATGAAGAGGAGGATCTCGGCGCCGTCGTCTTCGTGCCGCTGATCGGCGAATACGGTTGGGCCGAGGATGGCAGCCAAGCGGCAACCAACCACGTGCCAGGGGAGGCGAGCGGGCGGACATTAGCGGAAATGATCGCGAGGGCCGCGGAGCCTCTGCCCGACTTCAGCGACCCGGCCTTCGGCCCTCTGTTCGATCGCTTTGCCAGTTGCCGCGTGGTGCTGCTCGGCGAAGCGAGCCACGGGACGTCCGAGTTCTATCGCGCCCGTTCCGCCATCACGCGTCATCTGATCGCCGAGCATGGATTCACGATTCTCGCCGTGGAGGCGGATTGGCCGGACGCCGCGACCGTCGACCGCTATGTCCGTCACCGCCCGGCACTCGGGCGGACCGAGCCCCCATTCCAGCGCTTCCCGACCTGGATGTGGCGCAACACCGATGTGGCGGCGCTGATTGATTGGATGCACAAGTACAATGCAGCCGTACCGGATCTCGACCGGCGTGCCGGCTTCTACGGGCTCGATCTCTACAACATGAGCGGCTCAATTGGCGCGGTGCTCGAGTATTTGGACAAGGTCGATCCCGAGGCGGCGGCCATTGCGCGCGAGCGCTACGGCTGTCTCACGCCCTGGCAGAAAGAGCCCTCGACCTATGGTCGCGCCGTGCTGACGGGTGGCTATCGCCAGTGCGAACAGGCGGTGGTCGAGCAATGCCGGGCACTGCTGAAGCGCCGGCTCGAATACGCGGCGCAGGACGGCGAGACCTTCCTCGACGCGGCGCAGAACGCGCGGCTGATCGCCTCGGCAGAGCGCTATTATCGCATCATGTACTATGGCGGCGCGGAATCATGGAACCTGCGCGACACGCATATGTTCGAGACTCTCGAACACTTGCTCGATGCGCGCGGCCCTGACGCCAAGGCAATCGTCTGGGCGCACAACTCCCATATCGGTGACGCGCGCTACACCGATATGGGCGCGGTCCGCGAGGAACTGAACGTCGGTCAATTAGCCCGCCAGCGGTTTGGCGAGGATGCTGCCCTGATCGGATTCGGCACGCACACCGGCACCGTGGCCGCTGCCTCGGAATGGGACGGCGACGTGGAGTTCAAGCGCGTACGCGCCTCGCACCGCGACAGTTATGAACGCCTCTGCCACGACTCGGCGGTTTCCCGTTTCCTGCTGGATTTGCGCCCAAAGCGGCACAAGGCGTTGCGCGACAGGCTCCTGCAGCCGCGCCTGGAGCGCTTCATTGGCGTCATCTACCGGCCGGAGACCGAGTTGCTCAGCCACTATGCGGAGGCTTCGCTGCCGCAGCAGTTCGATGCGTTCGTCTGGTTCGACGAGACCTCGCCGGTCACGCCATTAGGTCCCGAGCACGCCCGGCCGGGCGCACCGGAGACGTACCCCTTTGGGGTTTAACAAGCTGGTTTGGGAGCGGCGCTTGGTGACCCACACGGTCGTAGTCTTCGGCGGGACAGGCTTCCTGGGTCGCCGTGTGGTCCGGAGCCTCCTCGGTCATCAATTCGCAGTGCGCGTGGCGTCGCGGCATCCCGAGCGCGGCAAATCCGCGTTTCCAGACATACCGTCGCGGCTGGAGTTCGTGCGGGCGGACATTGGCGATGCTGCATCGGCAAAGGACGCCCTCAGCGGTAGCTTCGGCGTCGTGAACGCCGTGAGCCTTTATGTGGAGCGGAGCGATCGAACGTTTCATTCCGTGCACGTCGAGGCCGCGGAAAGGGTCGCACGGCATGCGCGCGAATTGGGCGTGGAGCGACTGATTCATCTCTCCGGTATCGGCGCCGATGCAGCGTCCTCATCGCGCTACATCCGCAGCCGCGGAGAAGGCGAAAATGCGGTGCGCACCGCATTTCCTGGTGCGACGGTCATTCGCCCCGCGGTCATGTTCGGTCCGGACGACGCATTGCTAACGCCGTTAACCGGACTTCTTCGCAAATTTCCCGTGTTTCCTATGTTCGGAAATGGCCGCACAAGGCTGCAACCGGCTTACGTCGACGATGTCGGGGAGGCGATCGCGCGCGCATGCGACGCTGCGCAGGCCGAGACGGCCTATGAGTTCGCCGGCCCCCGCGTTTATACATACAAGGACCTGCTGCGAACGGTCAGCCGCCATTTCGGCTTACGGCGCACGCTGATCCCTGTGCCCTTCATGATTTGGCAGGCTCTCGCTTTCTTTGCCGAGTTACTGCCCCGACCTCCCATTACGCGGAACCAAGTTGAACTCATGCGGCTGGACAATATTGCGTCTCATGCATGTCCCGGCTTTGACGCGCTCGGTATCGAGCCGCACGGGATCGAGACGGTCCTTGCGGCCAAGTGACGACGCGGAGGGGGTCAGCAGCTACGAGAGTTGGTGTTAGTTCGTCCCGTCCAACAAGCGCCGGGCAATGACTTGCGCCTGGATTTCGGCCGCGCCCTCGAAAATATTGAGGATACGGGCGTCGCACAGCAAGCGAGAGGCGACAAACTCGAGCGCGAAGCCGTTGCCGCCGTGGATTTGCACCGCGTTGTCGGCAGCGGCCCATGCGACCCGCGCGGCCAGGAGCTTGGCCATGCCGGCTTCCAAATCGCAGCGGCGGCCGGAGTCCTTCTCGCGCGCGGCATGATACGTGAGCTGACGCGCGATCATGATCTCCGCCGCCATCATCGCGATCTTGTCGGCGACGCGCGGGAAAGCGATGATCGGGGCGCCGAATTGGATGCGATTTTGCGCGTAATTGAACGCCTGCTCCATGGCGGCTTGGGCCACGCCGATGGCGCGGGCGGCGGTCTGGATGCGCGCGGACTCGAATGTCTGCATAAGCTGCTTGAAGCCGAGGCCTTCGACCCCGCCGAGCAGGTTCTCAGATTTCACCACAAAACCGTCGAAGGCGATCTCGTATTCCTTCATGCCGCGATAACCGAGCACTTCAATCTCGGTACCGGTCATGCCGTCTGCGGGAAACGGATTGGCATCGTCGCCGCGCGGCTTTTCAGCGAGCAGCATGGACAAACCGCGGTGGCCGGTCTCCTTCGGATCGGTGCGCACGAGCAGCGTCATCAGGTCCGCGCGTACCGGATGGGTAATCCAGGTCTTGTTGCCGTATATCCTGTAGACATCGCCCTCGCGCACAGCGCGTGTTTTGATCGAAGCGAGATCGGAGCCGGTGTTGGGCTCGGTGAAGACTGCCGTCGGCAGCACCTCGCCGGACGCGATCTTCGGCAGCCATTTGCGTTTCTGCTCCGGCATGCCGCCGCCGAGGATCAATTCGGCGGCGATTTCGGAGCGCGTGCCGAGCGAACCGACGCCGATATAGCCGCGCGAGAGCTCTTCCGAAACGACGCACATCGACTCCTTCCCCAGAGCCAGGCCGCCGAACTCCTCCGGAATGGTGAGACCGAATACGCCGAGCGCCGCCATCTGGTCGATGACTTCCATCGGGATATAGCTGTTGGTGCGATGCCATCCTTGTGCGTGGCCGGCCACCTCGGCATCGGCGAACTTGCGCATCTCCCCTCGGATCGATTCGAGGGTGTCATCGAGTCCACAGGCGCCGGCGCTCGCGCCCTGCGCGTCCCGCATAAGCTCCACGAGGCGGGCGCGCCGCGCGGCGGTATTGCCGGTGGCAATTAACGTCTCGAGCGCGGGATTGACGCGCGCCGCCACTTGAGCGGCCGACAGGCCGACATCGCTCGGCCGCACGATCTCGCCCTGACTGATCGGAATGCCGCCGATCGCCTGGGCCAGATATTCGCCCAAGCCGATACGGGCGAGATGGTCTTCGATCTCGCTAAACGCATCTTCGCACACCACGCGCTCGGTATAGGCCGAGAGCTGACGCACCGCTCCGGCGTAGGTCGCCATCCAAGCGAGTCCGTGGGTGGCACGCTGTTCGCGGTCCGCCAACCGGCCGACGACCCGCCCGTCCATGCTTACCCGCTCGCGCACCCTGGCCGTGGCATCGGCCAAGAGAGCATCAAGCGCGGCGGCCGCCTCGCGCGAAAGCGCGACGAGTTCGCGATCCGTGTCAGGGCGGGGGGCGGCGATTGGCATCAAGAGTATCCTCGTTCGGACGGAATGCCACGACACTACGCGTGCACCGCACAAAAGCACAGAGGGGGGCTGAAAGCGCATGGCTGGCGCCTCCATCCTGAAAAATTTCCATAAATATTAACCATTTAACGCTTTCCTGGCGGGATTAGCCGCGCGTCTCGCCGGCGTTCTCCGGCGGACGCGAAGTCCGGGCCAACCCCATGCAATTTCAGCGCCTTGTGCTGCCGCTTTCGACGCTATCGCCGCTCCTCACCCGGACGGTCCGCGTTACGAGCCGGATGTCGGTGCGCACACGAATCGTCATCCTCGCCTTGATTCCGGTCATCGGATTCGCTGCCAACGGCATCACTTATCTGTCCGGCGAACACGCGGTCGGCAGCGCCTTCCATACCGTCAACCGCTCGCGCGAGCTCGCCGACGCCAGCCGCGATCTCAAGATCGCCGTCGAGGCGATGCGACTCGCGGTCAAGGATTTCTCGTTTCAACCGCGCGATACCTCGATTATCAGCTTCATGCAGGCGCAAAACCAGGCCGCCAAGAGTCTGAACATTATTCAAAGCTCAATCGGCGGCGCGCACGCCGAAGATATTGCAGTGCTGCATAGGACACTGAACAATCTCAAGGGCAATTTCAACAAACTGACGGCCGAACAGCTGCTGCTCGGATTTGCCGACGAGGATGGCTTGCGGCTCCAACTGAAGATGGCGGGTAATGCGGTAGAGCGTACCATCAACGATAATTTGAGTTGGCTTGCCAAGGCCGACGCAGACGAGCTTATGCTCGCGCTCGTGAGCATGCGGCACTACGAAGCCCAATACCGGCTCGACTCGACGGACTTGAGTCATCAATTATTTCTGGCCAGCTACAAAAAATTTGTATCGACCTTCGCCAACATCGACGGCACGCCGGCGATGAAATCGAAGCTGGAAAACGAGGTGAAAGACTACGCCGACACTTTCGAGAAGTGGATCGAGGTCACCAACCGCGCGTATCCGTTGCACGAGCTGATCGACAGGGACAGCCAAGACATGCTGCCCCGGGCCGATGCAATCATTGAATCGGCAAACAGCACCGCCGAGCGTGCTTCGACGACGCTTTCCGCTTCGCAAGTACGCACGCGCATTGGCATCATTGCTGTCGGCATTGCCATGGTCGTGCTCGGCTTGGGGTTAAGCTGGCTGATCGGCCGCAGCATCACGCGCCCGCTTCACGGCCTCGCCGATGTCATGAAGCGGCTCGCTGCCGGCGACACCAGCGCGCCTATCCCGGCCACCAAGGCCCGCGATGAGATTGGCGAAATGGCACGCAGCGTGATCGTTTTCCGCGACACCACCATCGAGCGTGAGCGATTAGCAGCGACACAAGCCGAGCAAAGCCGCGCACGCGATCAACGCAGCGCCTCGATTTCCGGGACCATCGCCGAGTTCAAGAATTCCGTCGAGAGCGTCCTGGGCAAGCTGCGCGCCGCTTCGGCGAAGCTCGAGATGAGCTCGTCCGCCTTGAACAAGGCCGCCGGCACCATGTCGGCGGAGGCGATCGCCGCCGAGCAGCGCGTCGGCGCCGCCTCCGACAACGTAACGACGGCGGCGGGCTCGGTCGAGGAATTGGCCATGTCGATCGGCGAGATCGCCGCGCAAGCGGCAAAGTCCACCGAGGTCGCCGCCCGTGCCGTTTCGGAAGCCGAGCGCACGGTCACCACCATGACCGAGCTCGGCGCCGCAGCGACCCGCATCGGCGAAGTGGTCGGGCTGATCCAGGCGATCGCCGGGCAGACCAACCTGCTCGCGCTGAACGCCACCATCGAAGCGGCCCGCGCCGGCGAGTCCGGCAGGGGCTTTGCCGTTGTGGCCTCGGAGGTGAAGTCATTGGCGGGGCAGACCGCCAAAGCGACGGAGGAAATAGCCGAGCAGATCGGCTCCATCCAGTCGGCGGCCGCCGATGCGGCACAAGCGATCGAGCAGGTCAACGCCATCATCCGAGACATGTCGGCAATCGCCACCACGGTGTCCGCCACCGTCGATCAGCAGAACGCGGCGGTGTCCTCGATCGCCGAAGGCGTCAACCGCGCATCGAGCGAAGCGCGTGTCGGCGCGGAATCGATGAGCCGGGTCGCAGGCGCCAGCAGCGATGCCCGCTCGACCGCCGTCGACGTCAAGAGCCTGGCCGACGCGGTGGCGCTGGAAGCCGAGGGTCTGGAGATTGAAGTGCGCCGGTTCCTCGATAACGTGCAGGCGGCGTGAGCCGCTCTTGCAAACGCCTCCGCGATGGATGATTTGACGGGTTGGAGCAGAATCGCTTCGTTACAAGGGCCTCGCCACGAACTCGCTTCACCTCTCCCGTTGGGAGAGGTCGGCGCGCTGCAAGCGCGCCGGGTGAGGGGTTATCACCTGCGATAGGTCCGAACCCCCTCACCCCAACCCTCTCCCCGATGGGGAGAGGGAGTTCGCCGAGCTTGCCGCAGCCCCTTGCATTCAGCGACTTTTGCTCCGCGTCTTTCGGAGCCCGCCATTGCGCTTTGTCGCTTTGTCCTTTCGAATCGCTGTCGATGCAGCGCGGCATTTCCTCGCCGACGACGGCTGGGCCATCGCCAGCCACATCGCGCTGTCGACACTGATGGCCTTGTTTCCTTTCCTCATCGTAGTGACGGCGCTGGCGGGCCTTTTATTCGGCTCGAAGGACCTCGCCGACGAGGCCGCGCGCATCCTGCTGGACGCATGGCCGCCCGAAGTCGCCGGCCCGATCGCGACCGATATCAGCGGCGTTCTGACCAACAGCCATCGAAGCGTGCTCACGTTGGGCGTGGTGTTTGCCGTTTACTTCGCGTCGAGCGGCGTGGAGAGCCTGCGCATCGGGCTCAACCGTGCCTACGATATGCCGGAATGGCGCTCGTGGTGGCTGCTGCGGCTGGAGTCGATATTTTACGTGCTGGTCGGCGCCATCGCGATCCTGGCGTTCTCTTTCCTGGTTGTGCTGGCGCCGCTGATCTGGGCGCAGCTTGTGCGCATTATCCCTACCGTACAGCCGTTCGACGGGCTGGTAACGGTCGCCCGCTATACGATTGCGGTTGTGGTGCTGATCACCGCGCTGACGATTCTGCACCGATGGCTGCCCGCCGGACGGCGCACCTTTCGCGAAATTGCTCCCGGTATTATCGCAACGCTGCTGTTGTGGCTGATCAGCGGCGCAATATTCGGCAGCTATCTGGCGCAGTTCGCCTTCGCCTACACGTCGATGTATTCCGGCCTCGCCTCGGCCATGATCGCCCTGGTGTTCCTCTATGTCTGTGCGTCCATTTTCATCTACGGCGGCGAGCTCAATGCCGTGATCAAGGACGCCAAACAGCCTCGCTAGACTCAAGCGATCGCCGCCTCGAGCACGTCGTCGAAGCTCCTCAGCCCGGTCGAGGGCGCATTCACCATTACCGCCATGTTGCCGGGCGGATGCTCGTTTTTCCACATCATGGTGTGCGCGCGCGGGATTTCCGTCCAAGGAAACGTCCTGCTCAGGCAAGGATCGATGCGGCGCTCGAGGACAAAGCGGTTGGCGGCCGATGCTTGCTTCAGGTGGGCGAAATGGGAGCCTTGGATGCGCTTCTGGCGCATCCAGACATAGCGCGCGTCGAACGTGATGTTGAAGCCGGTGGTACCGGCGCAGAACACCACCATGCCGCCCCGCTTGACCACCATGGTGGAGACGGGAAAGGTCGCCTCACCCGGATGCTCGAAAACGATATCGACGTCGCGTTTGCCGGTAATATCCCAGATCGCCTTGCCGAAGCGCCGCGCTTCCTTGGCCCAGTCGTTGAACGTGGCCGAGTTCACCTGCGGCAACGGTCCCCAGCAATTGAATTCCTTGCGATTGATGACGCCTTTGGCGCCGAGATTGAAAACGTAGTCCGCCTTCGAATCATCGGAAACGATACCGATTGCATTGGCGCCGGACGCGGCGACAAGCTGGACACCGAAGACACCGAGGCCGCCGGAGGCGCCCCACACCAGCACATTATCGCCGGGCTTGAGTGTGTGCGGCGCGTGGCCGAACAACATGCGATAGGCGGTCGCGAGGGTGAGCGTGTAGCAAGCCGATTCTTCCCAGGTGAGATGCGCCGGCTTTGGCATCAATTGCCGCGACTGCACGCGGCAGAATTGGGCGAATGAACCATCCGGCGTCTCGTAGCCCCAGATTCGCTGCGATGGCGAGAGCAGCGGGTCACCGCCGTTGCAGTCCTCGTCGTCGCCGTCGTCCTGATTGCAATGGACGATGACTTCGTCGCCGACCTTCCAGCGCCTGACCTTGCTGCCGACCGCCCAGACGACGCCGGAGGCATCGGAGCCGGCGATATGATAGGGCTGCTTGTGGACGTCGAGCGTGGAGATCGGCTGACCGAGCCCGGCCCAAACTCCGTTGTAATTGACGCCGCCCGCCATCACCATGAGCAGGACCTCGTCCTCACCGATGGTCCAGGTCGGTACTACTTCAAGCTTGAAGGACTGCTCGGGCGGCCCATGCCGCTCCTTACGGATCACCCAGGCATGCATTTTTTCCGGGACATGCCCGAGGGGCGGAATCTCGCCGAGGTCGTAAAGCTCCTTGAGCGGTGCGATGCTCCTCGCAGATGCGGCGGTCGCCATCTCACATCTCCTTCGCGACAGGATAGCCCTCAGTCTGCCGTAGAATATGTTGCAGCGCAATATCGAACTG
>DASTWX010000069.1:0-48536 GCA_035765795.1 Pseudolabrys sp.
TGCACGCGGGAAGTGACGCTGCCCGGCTTCTACCACAACCTGCATTCGATCAATCACTTCCACATCTCGGAAACGCCCTGGTTCAAGGATCTCGGGCTTGACGAGCGGGTCACGTACATCACCCCCCGGTACGAGTTCGGCCAGGCGCACCAAGACGGCACGGCGCTGGTGCTCGGTCGCGACCTGGAGGAGTCGGTCTCCAATATCGCCCGCTTCTCGAAAAAGGACGCCGCCACCTTTCGCGAATGGAACAGGAAGGCCGAGCAGATTACCGCGCGGATTTTCCTCCCCGAGCGCTATGCCGAGCCCCTGCCGCAGGCCGACCGCGAGGCGCTGCTGTCCCGCAACGCGCTTGGCCGCGAATTCCTGGCAGCGGCCAATCGCCAGCCGCTCGATGTGGTGCGCGAACTGTTCGAGAATGAGCACGTGCAACTGCTGTTCCTGTTCAAGGTGTCGCTGTTCGGCACTTGGCTGGTGGATACCCTCTCGAAAACCTCGCCGATGGGCTCGGTGATCCGCGCCTTCGATCTGGAAAGCGGCTATCAGCTTTGCCAAGGCGGCTCGTTCAATCTGGCGCGCGGATTGATGGAGACATTCATCGCCGCCGGCGGCCGGTTTCAGCCGCAGGCGAATATCGAGCGGATCGTCATCGAAAACGGCAAGGCGACCGGGATCGAACTGGCCGACGGCCGTACGGTGCGTGCGCGGCAATTCGTGGCCTCGACGCTGGACGTCCATCAGACCTTCGAGAATCTGGTCGGCCGCGAGCAATTGCCGGCCGCCTTCCTCAACAAGCTGGATGATTTTCAGTATACGGCCTGGAGTCTATTCGGGCTCCATCTGGCGCTGAACGAGAGCCCACGCTTTTACGCGGAAAAATTCGATCCGAACATCAACCGCTCGCTGAAATGGAGCATCGGCGCGGAGACGATGGATGAGTTGAACGCCGCGCATCTCGACGTGCAAGCCGGCCGGGTGCCGAAGATCGTTCAGTTCGGTTCGGGACCGCTGAGCCTGCTCGATCCGACACAGGCGCCGCCCGGCAAGCACACGACGTATTGTTGGCACGTGATGCCGCTCAATCCCGATATCGGAGATCAAAGCTACGAGAGCTGGAAGGAAGAATTCGCTGACAAGATCGTCGAGTGCTTCGCGCGCTATTGCCCCAACATGACGGCGAAAAACATCCTCGGGCGCTACATCTACACGGGACGCGAGTACACGCAGGAGATGATCAATATGCGCGGCGGCGACATCTTCATGGGTGCGTTCAATGCTGAGCAGGTGATGTACAATCACTTCGGTTACCGCTCGCCGATCCCGAACTTATACAGCGCGGGCTCCGCCGGCCATCCCGGTGGTGCGATCTCCGGCGGTTCCGGTTATATCAGCGCCGGCATTATCGCGCAGGACCTGGGGCTGAAGCCGTGGTGGAAGCCTTGGAACGCGCGCACCGCGCTGGAGGCATTGCCGGCTGATTGAAATCGGACCGTTATTCCGGGACGGCGCTTTAGCGCCCGACCCGGAATCCGGATGCAAGCATAGCCTATGGCTGGATTCCGGGTTCGCTCGCGGAGCCTGTGCTCGGACGGCGCGAAGCGCCGATCCGAGTGCTCTCGCCCCGGAATGACAAAGAAAGTGAGACCATGACCACCGATTTGCAAAACATCGTTTTCCCCTCGCTGAAGGACCGCGTCGTCATCATTACCGGTGCCGGGCAGGGAATCGGCCGCGTCTTCGCCAAGGCTTTCGCCAAAGCCGGTGCGCGCGCCGTCATCGCCGAGCTGAATGAAGAGAAAGCCGCTTCGGTGGCGGCGGAAATCCTCGAAGCTGACGGCCAGGCGCTTGCCGTCACGACCGATGTCGCCGACCCGAACTCCATCAACGAGATGGTCGAGATCGTCACCGACGAATACGGTCGCATCGACGTGCTGATCAACAACGCCGGCTTCTTCTCGACTTTGGAGATGCGGCCTTTCGATCAGATTCCACTGGAGGAATGGGAGCAGGTGCTGCGTGTCAACCTCACCGGCCCGTTCCTCTGCGCCCGCGCGGTACTGCCGGCGATGCGGGCAGCAAAATGGGGCCGCATCATCAATGTCGCCTCCGGCGCGGTCCGGCTCGGGCGGCCGAATTATCTGCACTATATCGCGACCAAGGCCGCGCTTGCCGGCATGAGCCTGTCGATGGCGCGCGAGCTCGGGCCGGACGGCATCACGGTCAATGCCATCTTGCCGGGCGCCACTTTCACTGAAATCGAGCGCAAGACGATCACGCCGGAGCAGAAGGAGCGGGTCATCGCCATGCAATGCATTCCGCGCGCGGAGACGCCGGACGACTTGGTGGGTGCCGTCCTTTTCCTCGCCTCCGATGCATCCGGCTTCGTCACGGGGCAGAGCATCAATTTGGACGGTGGCGTGACCGGGTCGTAACGGCTAGTGGTCCGATTCTAACATTCGCATCCCCATTTTCGCACGCTCTCATGCAAATGTTAGAATCAAAGGACCACTAGCAAATATTAGTTCTCGTGGAGCTTTGGATTTGACATTCGCTTCACGGGCTAACTGCTGGGTGGGTAGCGAATGTCAAATCCGCTCCACTAGCCCGCTTGCGCCTGCATCCGGCGCATCTCGCGGAACGAAACGAGCTGTTGACGGCTTTCGTCCCACAGCGCTAGGCGCACGCACTTGATGCTGTCCCACAGCGTCAGTCGGCCGATCTGGTCGAGCTCGGGATTTTCCCGCAGCACCCGCGGCAGCCGATAATAGGGAATGCGGCTGCAGAGATGGTGCACGTGATGGACTCCGATATTGGCCGTGAACCAGCGCAGGATGCCGGGCAGGACATAATGCGAACTCCCGTGCAATGCGGCCTCATGAAGATTCCAGCTCTCGTTGGGGGCCCACATCGTGTGCTCGAACTGATGCTGCACATAGAACAGCCATACCCCGATGGTGGCCGCCAGCAATATGATCGGCACATACACCAGCAGGAAAGGGCCTATGCCGATCAGCCATATCAGCACGGCAGCGAGGACCGCGAACGCGAAATTCGTACCCATGGTGCTCAGCCATGGCGCCCAGCCGCTGCGCATCGAGCCTACCGGCAATCTGTGCTGAAGAATGAACAGATAAGCCGGACCAAGGCCGAACATCACTGCCGGATGACGGTACAAGCGGTATCTGAGACGCCCCCAGCGGGAGAGTGCCAGATATTCGCGTACCGTCAGCGTATCAATGTCGCCAATGCCGCGGCGCTGGAGATTGCCGGCGGTGGCGTGGTGGATCGAGTGCTTGCGCTTCCAGAAGTCATAGGGCGTCAGCGTGAGCACGCCGAGCACACGGCCGATCCAATCATTGACGGGGCGGCAGCGGAAGAAGGAGCCATGGCCGCAATCGTGCTGGATCGCGAACAGCCGCAGCAGGAAGCCGGCGGCCGGCACGGCGAGCAGCAGAGTGCCCCACCAGTAGCCCAACGAATAGGAAAACCACATCAGCGCCCAGAGCGCGGCCAGCGGCCCGAAAGAGATGGTCAGTTCGATCGCGCTACGCCAATGGCTAGGTTCGCGATAACGCAGCAGCATCCTGGTCCAGCACCGCGCAGGATCCGCCCCGGCTACCACGGCCGGGTTCAGTCTGATGTTCAATCGAATGTCCTTTGAAGTGTTCAGCTGCTTCCATAGCAGCGCCCGCCGGCCGGCGGGCCGGCCTTAACGTCGCAGGAGCCAGCCAATGATTCCCATCGTCGCCATTGTCGCACCCGGCAATATGGGCGCCGCCGTCGCCGCGCGCTTGGCTGAGCAACAGGCAACCGTGCTCACGACGCTCACCGGACGCAGCGAAGCGAGCGCCGCCCGCGCGCGTGAAGCGGGCATGAAAGACGTCGGCGAACGCGGATTGATGGAAGCCGATTTCCTGCTCTCCATCCTCCCGCCGGGAGAGGCCCTGTCGTTGGCGAGGCGGATCGCGCCGTTGCTCGCCGCCGCGAACCGGAAGCCGATCTACGTGGATTGTAATGCCGTGAGCCCGGCCACCATGCTCGCCATAGCCGAGGTCATCACGAAGACCGGCGCACCCTTTGCGGCCGCCGGCATCATCGGGCCGCCGCCGAGGGCCGGTAGCACCAACACAAAATTCTACGCTTCGGGTCCGGCCGCCGAGGCCTTTGCGAAACTCAACGAGCACGGCCTCGTTGTGCGCGTGCTCGACGGCCCGCTCACCGCCGCCTCTGCGCTGAAGATGTCCTATGCGGGGATCACCAAAGGCTTCACCGCACTCGGGGCGGCCATGATGCTGGCGGCCACCCGCGCGGGCGCGGCCGATGCCCTGAAGGTCGAGCTTGCCGACAGCCAGCAGGCGCTGTTCGGCTTTCTCAACCGTCAAACACCGAACATGTATCCCAAGGCGTATCGCTGGGTGGCCGAACTCGAGGAGATCGCTCGTTTCGTCGGCGACGATTATCCCGAGCACGAGATGCTCGCGGCCGCTGCCCGCCTGTACGAGCGCATTGCCGCCGACTTCGACGGCGGCAAGGATGAGATCGCGGCGCTCGACGCGTTCATGAAGCGGTGAAACTCACTCCGCCGGCTCCGCTGCCGGTGCGCCCGGCCGACGCCGCACAAACGTCGGCATGGCGCCGCCGAGGCGGCGATGCAGCCTGTCGAGCAGCAGATAGATCACCGGCGTGGTGTAGAGGGTCAGCACCTGCGACACCAACAGCCCGCCGATGATCGTGATGCCGAGCGGTCGGCGCAGCTCCGAGCCGGGACCGATGGCGATTACCAGCGGCACCGCGCCGAGCATGGCCGCGAGCGTGGTCATCAGGATGGGGCGGAAGCGGGCAAGGCAAGCTTCGTGAATCGCCTGCGCCGGCGGCAAGCCACGCGTGCGCTCGGCATCGAGGGCGAAATCGACCAGCATGATGCCGTTCTTCTTCACGATGCCGATCAGGAGAATGATTCCGATGAAGGCGATCACGGTGAGTTCGCTGCCGGAAATCAAGAGCGCCAGCAGCGCGCCCAAGCCCGCCGACGGGAGCGTCGAGATGATGGTGAGCGGATGCACCAGGCTTTCGTACAAGACGCCGAGCACGATATAGACCGCGATCAGGGCCGCCGCGATCAGCATCGGCTGTGCGCCCACGCTTTGCCGGAAGGCTTTGATGTCGCCGGCAAAGTCGGTGCGGATGGAATCGGGCAGATGCATCTGCGCGACCGCTTGTTCGATCGCCGCGGTAGCGGCGCCCAATTCGACGCCAGGCTGGAGGTTGTAGGTGATCGTGGTGGACGGGAATTGTCCCTGATGGTTGACTACCAGCGGTGCGATCGATCGCTTCACATGCGCTACTTCCGATAGCGGCACCTGCGTGCCGCCGCGTTCGGAAACGTAGATGCGGCTCAAATCGTTCGGATCGCGCCGGTCCTTGCCGTTGACTTCCAGGATCACGGTGTACTGGTTGCGCGTGCCATAGATTTTCGACACTTGCCGCTGCGAAAAGGCGTCGTTGAGCGCGTTGTCGATATCCTGGATGCGTACGCCGAGGCGCGAGGCTGCGGCGCGGTTGATCTCGACCATGGCTTGAAGGCCGCCCTGCTCGCGGTCGGTGGTGACGTCGACGACTCCGGGAACCGTTTTGACCCGCTCGAGTACCTTGGGCACCCAACTCTGCAAGGCATCGATATCGGAGCTCCAGAGCGTGAACTGGTATTGCGAATCGCTCGATCGCCCGCCGACCCGCAGATCCTGCGCGGGCACCATGAACACGCGAATGCCCGGAATTGCGCTGAGCTGGCGGCGCAGGCGCGCGACCACTTGCGCGGTGGACAGGTTGCCGCGTTCGCTGAGTGGCTTCAGGCTGATGAACAGCCGGCCATGGTTGACCGAAGCGTTATAGCCGGAGGCGCCGACGGAGGAGCCGAGGCCCGCCACCGCTGGATCGGAGAGCACGACGTCCATCGCTTTCTCCTGCAACGCCTTCATGGCGTCGAAGGAGATATCGGTCGAGGCGCGCGTGCCGCCGAAAATGAGGCCGGTGTCGTCCTGCGGAAAATACCCTTTGGGGACTTTTAGGAATAACCCGGCCGTGAGCGCGATCGTGGCGATGAAGACGACTAAGCCGAGGCCGCGATATTCCAATACGACGGTCAGGCTGCGGTCATAGAAGCGGATCATGCGGGCGAGCAGGTATTCGACGACGCGGTCGATCCAGGTTGCGTTTTTGCTCGGCCCCTCGCGGACGAAATAAGCGCAGATCATCGGCGTGACCGACAGCGAAACGGCGGTCGAGACGGCGATGGCGAAGGCGAGCGTCACCGAGAACTCGCGGAACAGCCGCCCCACGATGCCGCCCATGAACAAGAGCGGGATAAAGGCGGCGATCAGCGATACCGAGATGGAAATAACCGTGAAGCCGATCTGGCGCGCGCCCTGCAGGGTGGCGCGCAACGGCGAATAGCCTCTTTCCAGATTACGAAAAACGTTTTCGATCATGACGATCGCGTCGTCGACGACGAAGCCGATGCAGACAGCGAGTGCCATCAACGACAGATTGTCGATTGAGAATCCGGCGAGCCACATCGCGCCGAATGTCCCGGCAAGGGCCAGCGGCACCGTAATGCCCGCGGCCAGCGTCGCCGCCATGCGCCGCAGGAACAGCGCCACCACGAGCATGACGAGCACAATGGTCGCCATGAGCGTGAGCTGCATGTCATACACGCTGGCGCGAATCGTCTGAGTCCGGTCCGACAATACCGACATATCGATACCGGCCGGGATCCATTGCTTGAGTTCAGGCAACAGCTTGTAGATGCCGTCGACGGTGTCGATGACGTTGGCATCGGCCTGCTTGCTGATGATCAGCAGTACCGATGGCTGGTGATTGTACCAGCCGGCCGACCGGCTGTTGCGCACGCTCGAATCGATCTTGGCTATATCCGAGATCCGGATGACCGTGCCGCCGACGGTCTTGACCACTACGGGGTCATATTCGTCGGCCGTCTGCAGTTGTTCATTGATGCCGATGGTGGTCGCCCGCTGATCGCCGTCGAACGAGCCGAGCGGTCCGACCGCATTGGCATTGGTGATCGCAGTGCGGACGTCTTCCAGGTTCAGGCCCATTGCGGCAAGCCTGCTTGGATCGGTGCGCACGCGGATCGCCGGCTGCTCGGAGCCGGCCACGGTCACGTCGGCCACACCGGCGACCTGCGCAAGCCGCTGCGAAATGACGCTGTCGGCCACATCGTAGATGGCGCTCGGCTGGAGCGTCTTGGAGGTGAGCGCCAGGATCAGGATCGGCGCGGCCGCCGGATTGTGCTTGCGGAAGCTCGGCAGAGTCGGCATGTCGCCGGGCAGGTCCGTGAGTGCGGCATTGAGCGCGGCCTGCACGTCGCGGGCGGCGCCCTCGACGCTACGCGACAGATCGAACTGCACGTTGATCCGGGTCGAACCGAGCGAGGACACCGATGTCATTTCCGTGACGCCGGCGATCGTGCCGAGTTGCCGCTCTAAGGGGGCGGCGACCGTCGCCGCCATGATGTTGGGATCGGCGCCGGGGCGGCTCGCGCTCACGCTGATGGTGGGGAATTCCACGCTCGGCAGGCTCGCGACCGGCAGGAAGCGATAGGCGACGGCTCCGATCAAGAGCAGGCCGATGGCGAGGAGGGTCGTGCCGATCGGCCGGCGAATGAAGGGACGCGAGAAGTTCACGGCGCGCTCCGTGCCAGCGCAGGCCGCGCCATAATCCATTCGTCATTCCGGACGCCGCCGACGGACTCGCGCGAAGCGCGGGTCCGAGGCGGCGATCCGGAATCCAGAGGCGAGCGCCGACTCTGTTTCTGGATTCCGGGTTCGCGAGCTGTGCTCGCGCCCCGGAATGACTGCGTTACATGCCCCAACCGCACGCGTCACTCCGCCGGTTGTGTCCGGAAGCGTCGCCGCCGCGGGGAAAGCCGCGCCCGCAGACGCTCCATGTAGAGGTAGACCACGGGTGTCGTGTAGAGCGTCAGCAATTGGCTGAGCAGCAGGCCGCCGACGATGGTGATGCCCAGCGGATTGCGTAGCTCCGCGCCGGTGCCGGATTCGAGCGCCAGCGGCAGCGCGCCGAAGAGCGCAGCGAGCGTGGTCATCATGATCGGGCGAAAGCGCAGCATCGCCGCCTGCACGATCGACTCCTCGGGCGAGAGGCCTTGCTCGCGCTCGGCGTCGAGCGCGAAGTCGATCATCAGGATCGCGTTCTTCTTCACGATTCCCATCAGCAGCACGATGCCGATCAGCGCGATCACCGAGAGGTCGTAACCGAACAGCATCAGCGCGAGCAGCGCGCCCACGCCAGCCGAAGGCAGGGTGGAGAGGATGGTCAGCGGGTGGATGAAACTCTCATAGAGCACGCCCAGCACGATGTAGATCGTGACTGCGGCGGCGAGGATCAGCCATGGCTCGCCGGCGAGCGACTTGGCGAACTCGGCGGCGTCGCCGAAGTAGCTGCCGGTGACGGAGGATGGCATTCCGATCGCCTGCTCGGCCTCGCTGATAGCGGTGACGGCATCCGAGAGAGCATAGCCGGGCGCCAGGTCGAAACTGATGGTGACGCTCGGAAACTGCTCCTGGTGGGCAATCGCCAGCGGTGCCGAGGTCGGCACAAAGCGCGCAAAGGCCGACAGCGGTATCTGATTCGAGCCGGTCACCGTGTTCGGTGTCGCCGTCGTGTTGGTATTTGTAGTCCCGGTCGCCGTATTTCCGACCGTTGCCGTCGTCCCGGTCGAGGTGCGCGCACCCGTCACATAGATCTTCGATAGCGAGGCCGGATCCTGTTGATAGCGTGGCTGTGCCTCAAGGATCACGCGGTACTGGTTGGCTTGGCCGTAGATCGTGGAAACCTGCCGCTGGCCGAAGGCATCGTAGAGCGTGTCGATGACGCTCTGCATGGAGACGCCGAGCCGGCCGGCGTTTTCGCGGTCGACATCGACGATCATGCGCGGCCCGTTCTCCTGCGCCTCGGAGGCGACGTTGCGCAATGCCGGCGCGCGCCGTAGCGCCGCGGTCAACCTGTCCGCCCACTGAACCACTTCATCGCGATCGGTGCTCGCCAGCGTGTACTGGTATTGCGAGCGACTCACCCGGGTCGATATCTGGATGTCCTGGGCCGGCTGAAAGTAGACGGCCATGCCAGGGATGCCAGCAACCTCGCGCTTGAGCCGGGCGATAATCTCGCCGACCAAGTCGCTGCGCTGGTCGCGTGGCCGCAAGCTGATGGTCATGCGGCCGGCATTCGGTGTGGCGTTGAGCGGGCTGACCCCGACCACGGACACGACGCCGCGCACATCGGGGTCCTTGCTGATCGCGGCTTCGACTTCGTGCTGCCGCCGCTGCATCTCATCGAAGGAAACGGCAGGGCCGGATTCGGTAATGGCGGTGATGAGGCCGGTGTCCTGCAAGGGGAGAAAGCCCTTCGGCATGACGACGTAAAGGACGATGGTGGCGGCGAGCGTTGCCAGCGTCACCATCAAGGTGCCGAACCGGTGCCGCAGTACCCAAAGCAAGCTATCGTGATAGGCGTTGACCGTGCCGTCGAGGAGGCGGCCGAAGCCGCGCGTGAGCGGGTTGCCTATGCGCTCGCGGCGGGGGCTGTGACGCAGGAGCCGTCCGCACATCATCGGCGTGAGCGTCAGCGAAACGACGGCCGAGGCGACGACCGCGATGGTGAGCGTCAGGGCAAATTCGCGGAACATGCGGCCGACCAGGCCGGTCATGAACAGAAGCGGAATGAACACGGCGATCAGCGACAATGTCAGCGAGATCACCGTGAACCCGATCTCGCCCGCGCCGCGCAATGCCGCCCGCAGCGGGCTCTCGCCGTTCTCCATGTGGCGGACGATGTTCTCGATCATCACGATGGCGTCGTCGACCACGAATCCGGTGCCGATGGTCAGCGCCATCAGCGATAGGTTATCGAGCGAGAACCCGCAGAACCACATCACCCCGAACGTGGCGATCAGCGACAACGGCAGGGCTACGCCGGCGATCACGGTGGCGCGTAGCGTACGTAAGAAGATCAGCACTACCAGCACCACCAGGGCCACGCTGAGGACAAGCGTGAATTGCACGTCGCGCACCGACGCGCGGATGGTCTCGGTGCGATCGTTGACGACGGTCAGCTTCGCGGCTGCCGGCATGGCGCGCCGCAGTGCCGGAAGCTCGGCGCGCACGCGCTCGACGGTCTCGATGACGTTTGCACCGGGCTGGCGCTGCACGTCGATGACGATGGCGGGCTTGCCCCGATACCAGGCGCCGACCTTATCGTTCTCCAATCCCTCGACCACGTCGGCGACGTCGCTCAGCTTGACCGGCGCGCCGTTACGGTACGCGATCACGACCGATTTGTAGGCGTCGGCATCGTGAATCTGATCGTTGGCGGCGATGGTGTAAGACTGATGCGTGCCGTCGAGCGATCCCTTCGCCCCCGCGACATTGGCGCCCACAATGGCGGTGCGCAGGTCTTCGAGCGCAATGCCGTAGGCTGCAAGCCGCGAAAGGTCGGCCTGGATGCGGATTGCCGGCCGGATGCCGCCCTGCACGGAGACACGCCCGACACCGCTGATTTCGGAGAGCCGCGGCGCCATGATCGTATTAGCGATGTCGCCGAGCGCGCGCTGGCTGATGGCTTCGGACGTGAGCGCCAGCGTGACGATCGGCGTATCGGCCGGGTTTACCTTCGAATAAAGCGGCGGGTAGGGCAGGTTGCGCGGCAGCGCCGAGCCGGCGGCGTTGATCGCCGACTGCACGTCTTGCGCCGCGTCATCGATATTGCGGTCGAGATCGAATTGCAGCGTGACCTGGCTCACGCCGAACGAACTCGACGACGTCATGGTCTGGAGCGATGGTATCTGCCCGAATTGGCGCTCCAGCGGTGCCGTCACCAACGACGCCACGGTGTCCGGATTGGCGCCGGGCAACTGCGTGGTTATCTGGATAGTGGGGAAGTCGACCTGCGGCAGCGCCGATACCGGCAGCCACCAGTAGCCGAGGAGCCCCGCGAGCATGACCGCCACCCCGAGCAGTGACGTGGCGATCGGCCGATGGATGAACGGCGAGGAGACGCTCATGGCCGCGGGCCGGATGTGCCGCTGCCTGCCCGCACCCGCTGTTCGCCCGTTTGCGCCCCTGTCGCGTTGCCCGTCTCGCTGTCGCTCTCAGGGGAAACGCCGTTGTGCCGCCGCCCGCTGCCGGACCGCTGCCCGTGGGGACGCCGACCTTGAGGGGGCGCGGCGGATGCGCCGGGGGCGTTGCTGCCGATTGAGACCGTTTTGCCGTCGGTGAGTTGGACGAACCCGGTGGTCACCACCCGTTGCGGCGGCGTGACACCGCTGGCCACCACGGCCTGACTTTCATCTTGGCGCTGGACTTTGATCGGGGTCATCAAAGCTTTGTCTTGCGCGTCCACGACATAGACGAAAGTGCCGTTAGGCCCGCGCTGCACGGCGGAGGTGGGGATCACCACAACGCCCTTCAGTGTGTCGACCAGCAGCCGCACATTGACG
Source organism: Pseudolabrys sp. (assembly GCA_035765795.1). Taxonomy (GTDB): domain Bacteria; phylum Pseudomonadota; class Alphaproteobacteria; order Rhizobiales; family Xanthobacteraceae; genus Pseudolabrys. Next base: position 11,534 of record DASTWX010000069.1, read on the forward strand.
AACTGGCCGGGCCAGAGCTGCAGCTCGCCATTGGCGAATTCCGCCTTCATCTTCACCGTGCCGGTCGAGGGATCGACCTGATTGTCGACCACCGTCAGTTTGCCCGTCTCGATGACCGCGCCAGTTGCTGGACTGAGCGCTTGAACCGTGAGCGGGCCCTTGAGGAAAGCGGCATTGACGCGTTCAAGGTCTTGCTGGGGCAAGTTGAAAAGCACCGCGATCGGCTTGATCTGGGTGATCGTGACCAACGCGGAATTCGAATCCGACGCCCGCACGTAATTGCCCGCGTCCACCATGCGGATGCCGGTGCGCCCGGAGATCGGGGCCGTGATGGTGGTATAGCCGAGCGTCGCCGCCGCATTCTCGATCGCGGCCTGATCGGCCTGCACCAACGCAGTATACTGCGCGACCAACGCTTTTTGCGTATCGGCCTGCTGCTTATTGATGGCGTTCGCGGCGGCAAGCCGCTGGTAGCGGACCAGGTCGACCCGGGCGTTAGCGAGCTGGGCTTCGTCCTGTGCCTTCTTGGCCTTCGCCTGATCGAGCTGGGCTTGATAAATGGTCGGATCGATGCGCGCGAGCACATCGTCCTTGTTGACGTCCTGCCCTTCCTTGAACGTTACCGAGAGCAGCTTGCCGTCAACCTGCGGGCGTACCGTAACCGTGTTTTGCGCCTGTACGGTACCAACAGCGTCGAGATAGACCGGCACATCCGCGCGCTTGGCCCGAGCAATCAGCACCGGCACCGGCGCATTGCCGGCGCCGGCAAAGCGGCGGCCGTGCGGCTGCTGGTGCGCTGCCGGCATGCCGTAATAGACGTAGTAAAGCGCTCCGGCGACGGCGGCCAAGACGATCAGCCACGCCAGCGCTCGACGGCCGCGGCGCCGCTTCGTCTTCGTCTCCAGGTCCGTCTTCGGCAGCTTACCGTGCATGTGATGGTCCCAAGGGTTTCGGCAGCCAGCCACCCCCGAGCGCCTGATAGAGACTTACGATGGCCTGAAAATGAGCAAGGCGCGCCTGCACCAGCAAATCCTCGGCCTGATAGAGGCTCTGTTGAGTCTGCAGCACCGTGACCAGATCGATGGTGCCTTCGCGGAAGCGCTGCTCCGAAATGTCGAAGGCACGCCGCGAACTCGTCACCGCTTCGCGCTGCAGCCGCTCGCGTGACGCGGTTTGCCGGACGGCTTCGAGCGCAGTCTCGACATCGGAAAAGGCGGAAATCACCGCTTTCCGGTAGTTCTGCAGCAATTCGTCCTGGCGGCCCTTTTGCAGATTGAGATTCCCGGTCAACCGCCCGGCCTCGAAGATCGGCTGGGTCAGGCCGGCCGCCGCCGTGTAGATTGCGGATTCCGGCCGCAGAAAAGTCTTCAGCACTGCGCTCTGAAACCCACCTTCACCGGTAAGCACGATCGAAGGCAGGAACTGAGCCCGCGCATTGGCCACGTTGGCGTCGGCCGCCGCGAGCTGCGCTTCCGCTTCGCGGATATCGGGACGCCGCGCCAGCAGCTCCGAAGGCAGCCCCGGCGTCACCCGTGGCACGCGGATATTGTCGAGCGAGCCGCCGCGGACGTGCACACTTTCCGGCGAGCGTGCGGTCAACACTGCGAGCACGTTGCGGAACTGCGTTAAGGTCAGTTGCAGGGGCGGGATGGTCGCCCGGAGGTTGGCGACGACGGCCTCCTGCTCGGCGGTGTCCAGCGCGGACGCGGTGCCGGCGCTCACGCGTTGTTTGATCAGGTCGAGAATGCGGTTGGCGCTTTTCAGGTTGTCGCGAGCGACCCGCAGCCGGTCCTGGGCGCCAAGCACCTGGAAATAGGCATTGGCTGTCGTGGAGAGGGTGGAGAGCGCGATCACTTCCTTGTCGAACCGGCTCGCCACCGCGGTTTCTTCAGCCGCGCGCAGGGCGGAGCGATTCTTGCCCCAGAAATCGATCTCGTAACTCGCCGTCAGGATCGCTTGCAGGTTATTGCGGTCGATGCCGCCCGCGCGCGAGCGTGCGGCATTTGCGCCGAAATCGGCAGTCGGCAGCAAGGCCGCGCCGATGATGCGTGCCTGCGCATCCGCTTGCACGATACGCGCGACAGCGGCGGCGATGTCGAGATTGGCGTCACGCGCCCGCTCCATGAGGCCGGTGAGTTCGCGTGAACGAAAGCCCTGCCACCAATCGAGCTTGGGCAGGGCGGCGTGCACCGCCTTGGTGCTATGCGGCCCGAACCGGTAGAGGAGCGGGATATCGAGCCCCGGCTCCGGCTTCTGTCCGGTGAGCAGGCAGCCGCCGAGCGGCAGCATCAAAGCCAAGCCCTGCATTATGGTTACCACCGGACGGGCCGATCGTTTCCTGTTCGCGCTCCCCCCTGACCCCATAAGCGGCAAGTTCCAATCATGATGATGAATAACCTACGCGGCGAGGTACAATTGGCGGCCGAGCTGGCGGCCGAGCGCCGTTAGCGCTTGTGTGAATGTTTGCGGCCATGCGGGGAATTGGCCAGCGCCAAGCGTCCGGCGGGCGACATTTTTGCCGCGGCATCAGCGAACACGTTATGGATCAGCTCGTAATAAGCCTGCCGCTCGTCCTGGGTTTTGGCCATCGCCGCGCGCAAGCCCTCGGCACTGAACGGCTTTTGCCGCAGCGCGACGCGGATATCGCTACGCGCGTCGCCATAAGCATCCTGCACGCGCGCGATGTCGTCGTGATGGGCAGCCATTTCTCCACGTAAAATCGTGGCATCGGGCGGTGGCAGGGTTGCGGCGAGCCGCTCGACACGGACGAATACGTCGGGATCCCAAGTCGAGGGCGCCGGCGCGCGTATCGCCATGGCGATGGCGACGCCGATGAAGAACAGGTTCAATGCCAGCGAGCCGAGCAGCAGCCAGCGCGACCCGTTCCTATCGGACGTGAAGATCGCTTGCGCCACGCTCATGGCCGTCTCCCCGCCAGCAGCGGTTCGGGCTCGAACACGGCAGAGGCTAAGTCCATCTGTTGCGCAGTTAGCGATTGGCCGTCGATGTGGCGGTCCACGCCGGAAAGACCGATGGCAAAGCCAAGCACTGCGCAGCAAGCAAGCGCGGCCATGCGCGGCCAAGCCGGCGCGAATTGCCAGTCGAGCAGCACCGCTGGCAACCGCCACAACGGCATTCTTTGAGGTGGCAGCGGCCCGGAAAGCTTGGCCATGATGCGTTCGACCGCGGCCGAATTATCGGCAGCAATCCGGGCGCCGCGGGTCAATGTGGCGTCGAGGCGCCGGGCGGCTTCAAAGGCTGCACGTGCGGTCCGGTCACCCGTGATCAGCCGTTCGGCCGCGGGGCGCTCCCGACCGGGCCAGCGGGCCGGATCGGCGCCATGGCGGTCGAGAAAAGCCTGTATCCACGCATTGCTCATCGTTATCAGTCCTCATCGATCAGCGCGCCGAGCGCGCGGCGCAAATTCTGCTTTCCGCGCACCAGCAAAGTCTCCACCGCCGAGACGGTGGTACCGAGAATTTCCGCCACTTGGACATTGCTCAGCCCCTCGCCATACGTAAGCACGATGGCGGTGCGCTGGCGCGCGGGTAATCCCTCAATCGCGCTCGCCACCAGCCGCTCGCGTTCGCCGGCTTCTGATATCTCAGTGGCACCGGGAGTCGGATCGACGATTTCACCGGCGGCTTCGAGCGCCACCCATGGTGCCCGCCGCTTGCGGTCGAGGCAGAGGTTGACGACCACCCGCGTGAGCCAGGTGCGGAAGCGGGCCAGCGGGCGCCAGCGTGGGGCATGGGTCCACACCCGTAGCATGGCCTCCTGCACCACCTCCTCGGCGTCAGCGGCATTACCGAGAATGCGACGGGCAAGCCCCAGCATCGCCGGCAGATGACGGCCGGCGAGCTTACGGTAGGCTGCCTGATCGCCCTTTGCGACCAGGGCCATGAGCGCTTCGTCGCTGTCATCCATCGAGGTGCGGCAGCCGCCATCGGAAAACCCAATCCATTATAGCCCCTGACCCTGCCAATAAACGGGGCGGAAGGGCGAATCCTGTGGCAAAAGGATATAGGCGGCCGACGACAGCTAAGCCCCCCTGAAAAGCAGGCTTTGACCTGCGGGTAAAAAGCGCCGCATGCGAGAGCCAGACTGCCTGGGAAAGGAGATATTTATTCTTGCCTCGGCGCCACGTCGGACAGCGCAAAGCCGGCGATCCGCTTGTAATTCTCGCTCAGAGCGCGCAATTCGTCCTGGCTGATGTATTTATCGAGATTATCGAACGGCCGGTCGCCGACGAGCTCCTCGACCTTGATGTTGATGAAATCCGGCGGGTGCTCGCGGTTGGTGCGCACCACACGCGCCGCCGTGGCGGAACGCGCGGCTTCGTAGGCTTTGAGCGCCTCACGCGAATCGGTGCTGCCGCGCAGGAGATCGGCCAGTATGCGAGCGTCGATTGCCGCCTGTGCCGCCCCATTCGAGCCGCGCGGATACATCGGATGAGCGGCATCGCCGGCAAGCGTGACGCGGCCGAAGCTCCACCGGTCGACGGGGTCCTTGTCCACCATCGGATATTCGAGGATTTGGTCGGCATCGCGAATCATCTGCGCCACGTCGAGCCAATCGAAGCGCCAGTCCTGGTAAATGGGGAAAAAGTCGGCGAGCTCGCCCGGCTTGTTCCAGTCGTTGGCCTCGGTGGTGTTGCGCTTGATCTCAGCCATCCAGTTGATGAGCTGATTGCCTTCTCCATCCACGTCATCCACAATCGGATAGATCACGATCTTTCCGGTGAGGATGGAGCCGACGCGCATATAGGTGCGGCCGCCCAGAATCGGCTTTCTTCGCGTCACGCCGCGCCACGTATTGATACCGGAGAACGCCACCTTGTCATCCGGGTAGAACTGCCGGCGGATCGTCGAATTGATGCCGTCACAGGCGATCACCACGTCGGCGGTCACGCTCTCGCGTTGTTTGCCGCTCGAGGTGCGGTTGAAGTGCGCAGTGGCGAAGTGTTCGTCCTGCTCGACGCCGGTGCAGTCGTAGTCCGTTCGGATCGCGTCGGGGCCAAGCTGCTTGCGCGCCTCTTCGTAGAGGATCATGTGCAGCTTGCCGCGGTGAATGCCCACTTCCGGATATTGGTAGCCGGCAAATTTGCCCCGCGGCTCCTTGTAGATGAGCTGCCCGAAGCGGTTGAAAAAGCAGCTTTCGCGGTTTTCGATGCCGGCCTTGAGCAGCGCATCGCCAATGCCTAGCGCGTTGAATTCACGCATCGCATGGGGAAGGGCGGTAATGCCGACGCCGAGCTCCTGGAGCTCCGGTGCGCGTTCGTAAACGCAGGCGTTGATGCCGCGTTGATGTAGATTGAGGGCAAGGGAAAGTCCGCAAATTCCGCCGCCGACGATCGCCGCTTTCATATGCTCACGCAATATTTGGAGGGCTGGCGACTGCTCTCCTCCGTCATGCCCGCGCTTGCCCGCCTTCGCGCTAACGCGCTACGGCGCGCCTTTTAGAGCCCGCCGTAGCTCGCGAAGCGAGCGGAGGCGGGCCGCGGGCGTCCACGTCCTACTGCCAACCGGAAAAATAAAGCGTGGATGGCCGAGACAAGCCCAGCCATGACGAGCAGACCGTCCGGAATGGACGAAATCAGAGCCGTTCTGTCAACACGCAGCCACATGGAACTGCCGGGAACCATCGTCTGCCCGCGGTCATTGACCCGCGGGGCCACGCCCCCGTGGAATCGTCGTCCATGGCATTACGCGAACAGAAGGGGCTCCCTGTCGAGGCCGAGGGGCCGTCCAAGAGGAAGGAAGCGCCGGGGCTCGTCCCTCAAAACGAGCAAAGGACCGACGCGGAGCGCGCACCGCAGGATGAAGAGAGCGATCTTGCCGTAGAGCAAAAATCCGGTGGCGGCCGCCCTTCCAGGCTCAGCGTGATCAAACGGCATCCGTTCGTCGCTGCGCTCATTGTGCTGCTTCTGATCGCGGTCGCCATTGTCGGTGTTTTGTGGTGGCTGCATGCGCGTCAGTTCGTTTCGACGGACGATGCCTTTATCGACACGCGCACGGTGTTGATCAGCCCCGCAGTCGCGGGCAGTATCGTCGCCGTTCCGGTCACCGACAACCAGGAAGTCCATGCCGGCACCGTACTGGTGAAGGTCGATCCGCGCGATTACCAAGTCGCCGTCGAGAACGCCAAGGCGCAGCTCGAGCAAGCCAACGCCAGTGTCGCCAACCTCCTCGCGCAAATCGCCGCGCAGCAGGCCAATATCGACCAGGCGCAGAAGCAGGCGACGCAAGCACAGGCGGCATTGCAGTTCTCGGAGCAGCAGTACAATCGCTATCAAACTCTCTTGAAGCGTGGCGCCGGCACCGAGCAGCAAGCCCAACAGGCGACCGCCGATTTGACGCAAAAGCGCGCCGCCTATGCCGGGGCGCAGGCAGCGGTAACCGCGGCGCAGAAACAGCTTGCCGTTCTGCGCACTCAGCAACAGAGCGCTCGCGCGCAGGTGGACGCGGCGCGCGCCTCGCTCCACCAAGCGCAAATCAATCTGCAGCGCACCACGATCGAGGCGCCGGAAGACGGTCGTGTCGCCAAGCTCACTGCAGCCAAAGGCAACTATGCCCAGCCCGGCCAAGCGTTGATGTCTTTGGTGCCCGATACGGTTTGGGTCACGGCCAACTTCAAGGAAACCGCGCTCGCCGATATGCGTATCGGCCAGCCGGTCACCATCACGGTTGATGCCTATCCCGACAAAACTTTTCACGGCCATGTCGCCAGCATTCAGGCCGGCAGCGGCGCCGCTTTCAGCCTGCTGCCGCCGGAAAACGCCACCGGTAATTTCGTCAAGGTGGTGCAGCGGGTGCCGGTAAAGATCGTCTTCGACCATAAGCCGGACGTCTATCTCGGCCCCGGTATGTCGGTGGTGCCGTCGGTCAAGGTGCAATGAGTAACGCCCAACAGGCTCGGCGCGGCTCGCAAGCCCGTTCGGCGGCGGGAGATCGTAACCCGTGGCTGATCGCGGTGGTGGTGTCGATCGCCACCTTCATGCTGGTGCTCGATACCTCGATCGCCAACGTGGCGCTGATCAATATCGCCGGAGATCTCGCCGCGGGCGTCGACGAGGCGACCTGGATCATCACCACCTATCTGGTGGCCAACGCCGTCATTATTCCGGTAAGTGGCTGGCTTGCCAGCGTCATTGGCCGCAAGCGCTATTACATGCTCTGCGTCGCCGGCTTCACCGCCAGCTCGTTTTTGTGCGGCATCGCCTGGAATCTGCAATCCCTCATCTTCTTCCGAATTCTACAAGGCTTGAGCGGCGGCGGTATGGCGCCGAGCGAGCAATCGATTCTGGCCGACACCTTTCCGCCGGAGAAGCGCGCGCAAGCGTTTGCGCTGTACGGGATCGCGGTCATCATCGCGCCTACGATCGGTCCGACCTTGGGCGGGTGGCTTACGGATAACTTTTCCTGGCACTGGATTTTCTTCATTAACGTTCCATTCGGCATCCTTTCGCTGAGCCTGGTGCAGTGGCTCCTGGTCGAGCCACCGGCTCTGCAGGAAGATCGTCGGGAGCGATTGCAGCATGGCTTGAGAGTCGACTGGGTGGGCTTCGTGCTGGTTGCGCTGTGGCTCGGCTGCCTCGAAATCGTGCTTGATCAAGGCCAGCGCGACGATTGGTTTGCCTCGACCTTCATCATTGCCTTTACCGCCGTCTCGGCAATCTCTTTTCTTCTTTTTTTGCCGTGGGAGTTTTCGAGGAAGGACCCGATCGTTGACGTAAAATTGGTGTTCACGCGCCAATTCGGCACCGCCTTCGGCGTCATGCTGGGGGTAGGCGCGATTCTGTTCGGCTCAACGCAGATTTTACCCCAGATGCTGGAGACGGCGTTCGGCTACACAGCTTATCTTTCCGGGCTGGCGCTGATGCCGGGCGGCCTTGCCATGCTGGTGATGATGCCGCTCGCCGGCCAAGTAACCAATTGGGTTCAGCCTAAATATTTGATCGCGGCAGGTACCTTCATCATCGCGCTCGCCATGTGGCATATGACGTCGCTCGAGGCTAACGCCACGTTCGGTTTCTTCTCTTGGGCGCGCATCTATCAGATGGTCGGCCTACCCTTCCTCTTCATCCCGATCAATACGGCGGCCTATGCCGACCTGCCCCCCGACAAGACGAACCAGGCTTCCGCGCTCATCAACGTCGCCCGCAATATTGGCGGCAGCTTCGGTATTTCGCTCGCCAATACCGAGTTGGCTCGCCGCACCCAATTTCACCATGCACGCTTGGTAGAGCAGGTCTTTCCCTCTTCGGAGACCTACCACCATGTTGCCCAGCAGGTGACCCAGTATTTCGTGCACAAGGGTTTATCTCCCGCCATCGCGCAACAGTATGCCCTCGGTTGGATCGCGCAGACGATCGGCAGCCAGTCGACCCTGCTTGCCTATATCGATGTGTTCTGGATAGCGGGTATATTCGCAGTCATCATGGTACCTCTGATCCTTCTATTCCTGCGGCCAATCAACGCCGCGTCGGCGCCCGCCGTCCACTAATGGAAGTCTTTGAAGCCTCATAAATGTCTTGAATGCGCCGTGATCGCGGGGCATTTCATGCGGCGGTCCGGCGGGGGGTGCTCACCCTGCGATTCGCACAAGGGTGAACGATGAACCGGTGTTTCGGGGCTCTCCTGCTTGGTTTGGCGGCTGCGCTGCCGGCGTTGTCCGCTGGAGCCCAAGAGCGTTCCGGGCTGCCCAGTGCCGATGCACCCGTGCCGCCCGCCGCGTGGTTTTTTGGAGACGAGCAACCGCCGCCGGCGATCTCGGCCCGCTCCGGACCGATGAGCGCGCCGCAACTCGGCGCGCCGCCTGGCGCTGTTCGCGCGCCTGTCACTGAGGCGGACTCCGTGCGCCCGCCCGGCACCGTGGGTGCGACAGCGCCCGCCGCCGCCCAGCCGAGAGCCGCAGGCCAAGAAACGGTGATGACGCTGCCGCCGGAGGACCAGCCGGAAGCCGGCAATCCCAAGGAGTTGCCGCCCAATCTCCGGCGCCAGCTTGTCGACTTCACCACCAAAGAGCCAGCCGGCACGATTATCATCGATACCGGGCACACCTATCTTTATCTCGTGCTCGGTAAAGGCAAGGCGCTGCGTTACGGCATCGGTGTCGGCCGCGAGGGGTTCACCTGGTCGGGCACCGAGCGCATTTCGCGCATGAAGGAATGGCCGGATTGGTATCCGCCGGCGGAGATGATCGAGCGTCAGCCTTATCTGCCGCGCATGATGGCCGGCGGTCCCGGAAACCCGCTCGGCGCGCGCGCTCTTTACCTGGGTCATACGCTCTACCGCATCCACGGCACCAATCAGCCTTCGACCATCGGCAGCTTCGTATCTTCAGGGTGCATCAGGCTGCTGAACTCGGATATTGAGGACCTCTACAGCCGCGTGCAGGTCGGCACGCGTGTGGTGGTGCTGCCGGGCGGCGCAAAGCCGACGCCGATGGCGCAAGATGCGCCGGCCGCCACGGAAACAGCTGTGGTCCAGGCCCCGAGCGGTGCGCGGCTGGCGCCGGCGGACGCGATCACCACCTCACGGTTGCCGCCGGCGCGCTGAAGCGCACGTCAGCCGCAGAATCGTTCACTCCGCCGCCGCGCTGGCGCTTTTCCCGATCGCTGCGTTGACCCGCGGCATCACTTCTTCCGCCATCAATTGCATCGACCGCTTGGCGAGCTCGCGCTCGGCCCAATCCATTCCGGCATAGACCAATTCACCGAAGTCGCCGGTCTCCTCGCGCATGGCCAAAATCCGATCGACAACCCTGTTTACTGTGCCATGAAGGACGCAATGGCGCATGACGAAATCAAGCGTGATCTCCTCATCCGGCTGCTCGCGATGGCTCTTGAACACGTAGAGGCGATTGCCGCGCTTCATCTTGGCCAGCATCTGCCCAAAGTAGAATCGGTACGGGCTATTGGCGTCCTCATAGCCGTAGCGCGCTGCGGTCCTGTCGTCATCGGCGACGAAGATCGTGCGTGCCACGCGCCAATCCGCCACCTTCGCTTTTTGTCCGGCTTCGGCCTTACCTTTGGCATAGTTCTGCCAGTGCGACTTGAGATGCTTGGCGAGCAGGAAGTTGGCCGAGAGCGGATGGAAGTCGCGCTTGCCCATCAGCACGACGCCGGGCGAGAACGGCGCCACCACTGTGCCGACAATCTCCGGCCGCGGCTTCTGGAACGGCTTCGGCATGATGCCGACGCCGAGCTCCAGTGCCGGCACGCGTTTGATCGCCACCTTGAACCGATTATCGGCGAAGTCGATGTCATAAGGCGGCTCACGTTCCCAGATGGCCAGGATGACGTCGATCGCCTCGGCGAACATCTTATTGCGGTCCTCGTCGAGGATGCCGAGCGCCTCCGCGTCCGAGGTGAGCGCGCCGGCTGAGACGCCGAAGATGAAGCGGCCTTGCGCCAGGTGGTCGAACATCGCCGCGTTGGCGGCGATCACCACCGGATGCATCTGCGAGAGGTTGCTGGTACCGGAGGCGAGCTTGATCGTCTTGGTGTGGTGGATCAGCGTGGCAAGAAAAAGGGTGCTGTTAGTCACGTTTTCGCAGGCGTCGGTCAGGTGCTCGCCCATGAATGCATCGTAGAAACCGAGCTTGTCGGCGAGGATGATCGCCTCACGGTCCTCGCGCAGCGTCTGCGACCAGTCGCGCCCTAACGGGTGTACCGGCATCGTGAAGTAGCCCAACCGCATTCCATTCTCCTTTGGCCTCGGCGGGCAAACTAACCGAGACCGGCGACGTGCGCAGCAATTGTTGTGCAGCCGGATGCAATGGATTTGTCGTGGGCAGTGCCTTGATTTACATGACGTAACCGTTTTGGCAGGGCGAAAATCAATTGGGCGCAGCGCGGATGGGAAGAACGGATCGGAACACTGGCCACGCGAGTTTTCCCCACTGTTCCCATTGCGATCCCTGCGCGGCAGCCGACGAGCTTGCCGGGACGCCGGATCGGTCATAATGCCGCACGCGAGGTGACCCATGTTGCGCTGGTTTCATGCCTTGATGCCGAAGGAGGAGCGCTTCTTCGAGCTGTTCGCGCGTCATTCGCAGGCGGTATTGGCCGGTGCCGAGGCTTTGCGTGCAATGCTGGAAGGCGGCGATGCCGTCGAACGCAACTGTCAAGCCGTAATGGACCGGGAACACGATGCCGACGCGGTCACCCGCGAGGTATTGATAGCCGTGCGCCGCACCTTCATCACGCCCTTCGACCGCGGCAGCATCCGCGACCTGATCGCATCGATGGACAACACCATCGACCAGATGCAGAAGACGGCGAAGACCGTCATATTATTCGACGTGCGCACCTTCGAGCCGCCGATGCGGGAGATGGCGGACACGATCGTCCAATGCGCGCAGCTGGTGGGCAAAGCGGTGCCGCTGTTGAACGCGATCAGCTCGGAGGCCGTGCACATCAGCGCGCTGACCGAGCAGATTTCGGAGCTTGAAGGCCGTGCCGACGAATTGCATGATGACGGTTTGAAAAAGCTTTTCCAAAAGACCGGCAAGGGCGATTCGATGAGCTTCTTCGTCGGCCACGAGATTTACGATCATCTCGAGAAGGTGGTCGACCGCTTCGACGACGTCGCCAACGTCATGCACGGCATTGTCATCGAGCATGTGTAGCCCTCTTCGTCATTCCGGGGCGCAAGCGGAGCGAGCGAGCCCGGAATCCAGCTTCATCCCTTTCCCTCTCCCCCAAGCGAGGGAGGTTGGGGTGGGGGCTTCTGGATTCCGGGCCCGCGCTTTCAGCGCGTCCCGGAATGACGGTGCCCTGGGCGGAGCCGCCCGCCTATGAACGTCGCGATCTCGATGCCGGCGCTCATCGGCCTTGTCGCCGTAGCGGTCGTCTTCGACTTCCTCAATGGATTGCACGATGCGGCCAATTCCATCGCCACTATCGTCTCGACCCGCGTACTGCGGCCCCAATACGCAGTGGCCTGGGCTGCCTTTTTCAATTTCGTCGCCTTCCTGGTGTTCGGCCTCCATGTGGCCAACACGATAGGCACAGGCATCGTGGCGGCCGACGTGGTCGGCCCCCGCGTGATTTTCGGTGCGCTCATGGGCGCTATTCTTTGGAACCTGATCACCTGGGGTTTAGGCATCCCTTCGAGCAGTTCGCATGCCCTGGTCGGGGGGTTGGTCGGCGCCGGCGTCGCTAAGGCCGGCATCAGTGTCATCGTTTGGGACGGCCTCATTCCGACCGTGATCGCTATCGCCGGCTCGCCGCTGGTCGGCTTTTTCCTCGCCTTACTCCTCGTGCTGTTGACGTCCTGGCTCTTCCTGCGGTCGACGCCATTTGCCGTCGACCGTACGTTCCAGCACCTGCAATTCGTCTCCGCCTCACTTTATTCGCTCGGCCACGGCGGCAACGACGCGCAAAAGACCATGGGTATCATTGCCGTATTGCTTTATTCGCAAGGTCATCTCGGTCCGAACTTTTACGTGCCGTTCTGGGTGGTGCTCACCTGCCAAGCCGCGATGGCGCTCGGCACCTTGTTCGGAGGCTGGCGCATCGTGCGGACTATGGGCTCTCGCATCACACGGCTGACGCCGATGCAAGGCTTCTGTGCGGAACTGGGCGGCTCGGTCACGCTATTCACCGCGACCGCGTTTGGCATACCTGTTTCGACTACACATACGATTACCGGCTCGATCATCGGAGTCGGCGCTGCGCGAAAGGTTTCGGCGGTGCGCTGGGGCGTGGCCAACAACATCGTGGTCGCCTGGATCATCACGATCCCGGCCGCCGCCATTATGGGTGCGCTGTTCTATTGGTTGAGCGCATTGTTTTAAACCGCCACGCGTCCGAGGAAGTCCTCCACCTCCCGGCGCAGATCGGCAGCGGCGGATTCGACCGCCTCGGAGGCTTTGAGCACAGCTTCCGCCGAGTGGCGCGTATCGACTGCCGCTTGAGCGACGGTGTCGAGCACCGAGACCACCAGCTTGACACCCTCGGCGGCGCCGGCAACGTTTTGGGAAATCTCCCCCGTGGCTGCGCTCTGCTGCTCCACAGCCGCCGAGACTGCCGTGGTGGAGCCGTCGATGTTTTCCATGCGGCCTGCGATACGCCCGATCGCCGCTACCGCTGACGACGTCGCCTCCTGCACGGAGCCGATCAACTTCGCAATGTCCTCGGTCGCCTTGGCGGTTTGTACTGCGAGCGACTTCACTTCAGACGCGACGACTGCGAAACCTTTGCCCGCTTCGCCGGCGCGCGCCGCCTCGATGGTTGCATTGAGCGCAAGCAGGTTGGTTTGGCCGGCGATGGCGCGGATCAACTTGATCACGTCGCCGATTTTCTGCGCTGCCTGCAATAGCGCCGTGATCTGCTTGTTCGTGCCCTGGGCCTCCCCGACCGCCGCCCGCACGACATCTCTGGTGAGTGAAAGCTGATGGCCGATCTCGACGATCGACCGCGCGAGTTCGTCCGCCGCAACGGCGGCAACGTCGACGTTCGTGGATGCCTCGTTGGAAGCGGAAACCGCGCCATCCGCGCTCTTCGAGGTGCGTTCCGAATTACCAAATAGCGTGGTGGCGGTGGTGCGCATTGTCATGGCGCCTTTGGTCACCATGCGCAGCAGGTCTTCCACTCGATGGCGAAAGCTCATGATGGCCTGCTCAACGGCGGCGCGCCGCTGCTGCTGCTCCTGCATCGAGGCGCGCTCGCGCTCTGCGCCGCGCCGCTGGGTGACGTCCTCGTGAGTAGCCACCCAGCCGCCGTCGGTCATCGGATGATTGATGACCAGGATGCTTTGGCCGTCGGGCGAAGTGAATTCGTTGGCGATGGCGCGGCCCTGCCGCATCGAGTCGATCAGCGTGTGCCGGTAGCTCTGCGCATCGTGCGACAGGCTGCCATGCGCGATGCGGTATTCGAGCAAGTCCGTCAGTGTAACACCGGGGCGCACGATATGGCCCGGCAACGTGTACATTTCGGCATAGCGCCGATTGCAGACGACCAATCGCTCATTGCGATCGAACATGCAGAGAGCCTGCGACATATTGTCGAGTGCGGTGCGGATTTGGCCGTTGCGCCGGTGGATGCCGTGAGCGCGCATCGTGGCGGCGACCGCGGCCGCCACAACCGCTGTCGCGCTCGCCAGCATGACAAGCGACCCGATGTCTTGTGTGATGGCGGGCAGGCCCGCGGCCGGAAGAGAAAACCAATAGAGTGCGAAGCTGCCCGGTAGCATCAATCCGCCGGCCAGCAGCGGCGGACGCCAGTCGTTCGGGCGGGCGAAAGCGGAAGTCCGTCTGCTCATGTCTCGGCGTCGATGAGATTCGAATGCCAAGAGGGTAATCGCAACCCGTTCTCTTGCCGTTAATTGACCTTCTGCAAAGGTTAAGGGGCGCTTAACGCGCATAGCCGTAGAAGCATCGCCGATGTGGCGCGGCGACGCTTTCCCGCGGACACTGCGGACATCCGGCAAGCGTTCGGAGACTTCGGTTAATGCGGCGCTGCCGTACGAACCGCTGCGAGTCGCCTCATTTCGGCAAGTTGAGCTTCACTTCTTGTGTGATGGTTTGCCAATGCTTCATCTCGCCGGCCAGCCAAGCCTGAGCATCGGCGGGTGATTTATTCGGCACGATATTGAAGTGCTGCTTGCCGAATTTCGCCGCCACATCAGGCGATTGCAGTGCTTTCGTCACCGCCGCATAAATCTTATCGAGCACCGGTTTGGGCGTGGCGGCGGGCGCGAACAGGCCTTGCCACGCGATGGTGCCGACGCCCTTGAAGCCGACCTCGTCCATAGTCGGCAGATCGGGGTAGTCCTTCAGCCGCTCGTGGTTGACCAGGGCGACGGGCCGCAATTTGCTGGCCTTGACCATGCCGGCGGTGCTCGCAACGTTGAGGAAGGACGCCTGCGCGTCGCCGCGGATCATGTCCTGGATGACGCCAGAGGCGCCGTTCTTGTTCGCCAGCGCGACCATGTCGACGTTGCCCGCGCGCTTGGCGAAATAGGCCATGTCGTAGTGCGGATAAGAGCCGACACCGACGGTGCCGTAGCGCACCTCGCCGGGATGCTTCTTGGCGTAGGCGACGAGGTCCTTGACGCTCTTGACGGGGAAGTCATTGGCTGTCGTCACAACTAGGAAGGCCGGCACGTCGACCAGGCGCGTTACCGCCGTCACCTCCTTGTTGTAGTCGAAGGGCAATTTGCTCTTGTAAAGGATCGGTGTGATGGCGTTGGTCGAAACGTTGCCGACCATCAGCGTGTAGCCGTCTGGCGCGGCCTTGGCCATTTCCTCGATCGCCAGCATGCCGAAGGCGCCGGGCTTGTTGATGACCACGAATTGCTGGCCGGTGACCTTGGCGAAGGCATCGCCCACGATGCGCGCGACGATATCGGTGGCGCCCCCCGGCGCGTAGGGCACGAT
This sequence comes from Pseudolabrys sp., assembly GCA_035765795.1. Classification (GTDB taxonomy): domain Bacteria; phylum Pseudomonadota; class Alphaproteobacteria; order Rhizobiales; family Xanthobacteraceae; genus Pseudolabrys. The sequence continues at coordinate 26,921 of DASTWX010000069.1, forward strand.
GACTTTGACCGGCCGGTTCGGGTAGGTGTCCGCAGCCGCCGCGCTGGCGCTCAGGGCCAGGCACACGGCAGCGAGCAGCAGCTTGCTCAGGCGCGTCATAAAGCAACCCTCCTCATGGTCTTCTGTTGTTTGATTGGAACTCAACGCCCGTCCGCAGGGGAATTCGGTCAGCTTGCCTTCGTTTTGATGCCTTGCAAACCGTACGATCCGTCCTTGACGGTGAAGAACAAGACATCGCCGTCAGCCGTTGCGCCCCCGGAATGGATGGTGTCGGCCGGGATATAGAGCACCGAGCCCGGCTTCACCTCGACCGTGTTGCCGTCGATGATGGCGCGGAAGGTGCCTTCCAGCACGTAGATCCATTGCTCATTGGGGTGCGAATGCGGCTCGGCGCCGGTGCCGGCGCTCATCCGCATAAGGCCGACGATCATACGATCGCCCTCGACGCAGGGGCCATAAGCGGTCGAGTAATCGGGCCCGCCCATGATCTTGTGCTCGCTGGCTAAGTCGAAAAGGTATTCGCCCGGCGCTGCGCGCTTCGCGCCCGGTGTCCGGGCAAGAGGCCGTTCGGCCATCAGTGTCTCCTCGTTTCCTTGTCCCCCACCGGCGCCGCTGTGTTGTTGTTGCATCGAGGTTGAATCGATGATCGCCGGTGTCGGTGCAGGATGTTAGTGGAGGGGCTTTCGCGGCGCTAGGGGATGACCGCTCATTTCGTCTGGCATCATATTCCACAGCCGCAATGCTGACGCTCCGCGTAGCGCCAACACCGTTCCGCCATGATCGCGCGGCCTCTTCAGCCAACTTCGAATCGGGGGATGATTTGCCGATGACTTTTCGCCCGCTCCTCGCCGTATTGGCGCTGTTCGCGCTCGCCGGTTGCGCCGTCAACGAGTTGCCCAAGGGCGAGCCGAGCATGTATCGCGATCTCGCCCGCCCCGGCGCGGAACTCGACGCGGCCGCGGCCGCCTCCATGATCTCAGGCTATCGTGCCAATCACGGCCTGCCGGCCGTGGCGCTCGATCCCACCCTGATGCGGCTTGCCCGAGCGCAAGCCGAGATCATGGCCGAGCGCAACAAGCTCGACCACGACGCCGGCAAACCCTTTGCCGTGCGACTCAAGGCTTCCGGCTACGACGCCAAGCGTGCGGCCGAAAACATCGGCGCCGGCTATCATACGCTGGCGCAGGCCTTTTCCGGCTGGCGCGATTCGCGCCCGCATAACGCCAATATGCTGCTCGACGGCGCCACCCGCATGGGCATCGCCGCGGTCTACACGCCGAAGTCGAAATACAAGGTGTTCTGGTCGCTGATTATCGCCGAGCCGGACCAGCGCAGGAGCAGCTAGTTCTCACGCCGCGTTCGGCGGCCAAGGCCGGTCGGGCCGGTAGAACACGGCAAGTTTTAGGCTTTCCGCGATGCGAACGGATTTGGCGATGAACACGTCGGCTATCTCCGGCACGAATAATTCACGGCAGGTTTGCTCGAACAGCGCGAGCCAGGTTGCGAACAGGTCGTATTCGATGCCCTCGACTGCGCGGTGCGCCTGCACCGGATTGCCCTTGTAACGGCCGCTGGTCAGCATCACGGATGACCAGAAGGCGCGCATCGTCGCTAGATGCGGTCCCCAGTCGCCGGGGATGGCACGGTTGAAAATCGGGCCGAGCGCGGCGTCGGCGCGCACCTTGATATAAAAGGCGCCGACCAGCCGGCCGATCGTCTCCTCCGATACTTCGTTCATCAAAGCCGGGACAACGGCTTCCATTACGTCACCATCACGACCACCAGCATGCCAATGACGATCCATACCAATGAATTGACCAGCATGCGAACCAACTCGCGCTTATCTTCGCTGTCGAGCCCCATAAGCGAACAGGCAAAGTCGCCGGGGAATAGAAACAGCCGCGTCACCGCTGTTCCGAGCGAACTGGAGAGGATCATAAGCGCCTCCGGACTTGGAGAAATACGATGGCGTATACTTACACGCTCGCCGCTTAAAAGCAATATTCAATATGTATCTTTTGCGCTGTCTGGACGTCGATGACTTGCTCGATTCGTACGCCGGGCCGTCCGGCGCCTGCAACCCCGTTCCCGATTAGGCGTTGCCAAGCAGGAACTTAAAGGCCGCAGGAGATCAGACATGCCGGAAAAGCAGACCATAGAACGGGCCAAGAAGGACAAGCGCGAAGGCAAATCACCGAGTACACAGGCGGGTGAATTCGTCCGCGAGGAAATCGGCACGATTCGGCGCGGCAAGCATGGCGCGCGCTCGACCAAACAGGCGATCGCCATCGGCTTATCGGAGGCGCGTCGGGCGGGTGTCGACCTGCCGCCGCCGCGCAAAGGGCGGGCGAAAAAGAGCACGCGTAAGAGCGCCCGCTACGCTTACGAAGCGGGTCAAGGTAAGCGCAAGGCGCACCGCCGTCCCAAGGTTTCGCGCGCGGTCGAAAACGTGCTCAAGCACGAACCGGGCAACGCCGCTTCACACGAGGCGCTTTCCAAACAAGCCAAGTCCGCCGCTGCGCGGCGCAGCCGCTCGTCGCGCTCGGCTGCCGCCCGCAAGGCGGCGAAGACAAAAGGTCGCGCCGGCCGGGTGGCCGCCGCCCGCAAGGCTGCGCGCAGCCGCAGCAAAACGAGCCGTTCCAAGGCCGCGCGCAAGGGTGCCCGCACCCGGGCCCGCCGCCGGCAGTAACGCGATACGCGGCGAACAGGCTCGGCGCCCCGCTAGTGTTCCGCGTGACGCAGGATGAACAGGTGGTGGCCGAGCCGCCGGCGCGTCATGGCGTAAAGCGTGATCGATTCGACGATCAGAGCCACGGAAGTGGCGGTTGCGGCCCCTTCGATACCGAGGCGCGGGATCAGCAGGGCGCAGAGGCCGAGGTTGACCGCGAAGGCGGCCGCGTACACCATGGCGCACTGCTTGCGCTCGCCGATCATGTTGAGCAGGCGCTCGGCCGGGCCCACCGCCGCGCGCGCCAGCATGCCCACGGCGAGGATGAACATCACCGTGTAGCCCGAGGTGAAGCCGCTGCCGAACAGTGACAATAGCGGATGTCCGAACGAGAGGATCAGTGCGCAGGCGGCGAGCGAAGGCCAGAACGTCCAGCGGATGGTCTCGCCGAAAAACCTGGCCAGGCGCTCGTGATCACCGGCGACATAGTATTCGGTGAACTTGTGCGTGGTAGCGCCGGCGATGGCGAAGTAGACGAACGCGACCACCGCGAGAATGCGCGCGGCGGCGTAATAGACGGCGACCTCGTCCGGCGAGCGGTAATGCTCGAGCGCCAGGATGTCGACATAGGTGAGCAACAGATAGAAGCCTTCCACCACCAGGATCGGCAGCGAGGTGGCGAGCCAGATGCGCGGCTCATAGCGCTTCTTGCCGGTCTCGGTGTCGCGCGCGAGGCGGCGGTTGAGCAACCATGATTGGCCGAGCGTCACCATCCACGAAGTGGCCACCGCAACAATCATCGCGACAATCGCGTTCGTCTCAAGCCCGACGACGAAGATCGCGCCGACGAGCGCGGTGAGTAGGAGCTGCCGCCAGAGGAAGAACGGTGTGAGCGCCAGCAGCGGCCAGTTATAGGATTGCGCGATACCGGCCTGAAGCTGGCCAAGACCGTAGACCGGCAGCGCGGCGCAGGCGAGATAGAGCGGTACGACCGTATAGTCCGAAAGCCACGGCCGGGCGAGCGTCACACCGAGGACGCCCGCGGCTCCGATAGCCGCTGCAATGGCGATAACGAGCCAACGGCTGCCGCTGAGGAATCCCCGCAGCCGGTCGTGTTCGTTGAGCTCGATATATTCGGGGATGAAACGGCGCGCCGCCGAGCCGAGGCCCACGTCCGTGAGCGAGCCGATCATCAGCACGAAGGTCCACACATAGATGTAGACGCCGAATTCGAACCGGCCCATCCAGCGGGCGAGCAGCACCTGCGAGAGGAGAGCAAGGAGCGCGCTCGCCACGCGCACCAGAAACACCTTGCCGGCGACAAGCTGGGCCAGGCGGCTGTCGCTGCGGTCGGCCAGGACGGCCCGGATGCGGGCGATCAGGCCCGCCGCCGAAATAAACGAAGCGGCGGAATCGCTACTGGAACCGGTGAGGGTGGTCGAGTCCCGCGCCGGCCGCGGCGGTGTGGCATAGCTCGGCGAGGCCATCGAATCTGGCTAGCAAGGAATCGTTAAGATTCGGTTCGAACACCCGCCTTCGCGCCGTCACAAATTGGCGAGCCGGGTGTCAGAAGACCCATAACGCTTCGGGCGGAAATTCGATGAAATGCTCGCCCGGCTCCGGCGGCGCGTCGGCATAGGCGCGCACGTCGAGATCGCCGCGCGCGAACTGTAGCTCCCAGCGCTCGCCGAGATAGGTCGGCGTCTGAAGCTTCATTGCGATGCGGTTCGGGCCGGACGCATTGGTGCAACGCACGCGCTCGAGCCGAATGATACCGGTCGCGTTGCTGCCGGCCGATGCTTTCGTGCGCGCCATGCCGACAAGCCGTTCCCCGCAGAGCTCCAGTGTGGCGCAGCCACCTTCGATCGAGATGAGTTTGCCGGGGAGCTTGTTGTTGACGCCCATGAACTCGGCCGAGAATCGCGTCGAAGGCTCGTTGTAGAGCGCCGTTGGCGGACCTTGCTGCGCGATTGCGCCGGCATCGAGCAGGACGATACGGTCGGCGATCGCCATCGCTTCCACCTGATCATGCGTGACATGGACCGCCGACAGTCGGCGCGTCGTGATGAGAGCCCGCAACCAGGTGCGCGCTTCCTCGCGCAGCTTGGCGTCGAGATTGGACAGCGGTTCATCGAGTAGAATGACGGGCGGTTCATAAACCAGCGCGCGGGCGATCGACACGCGCTGCTGCTGACCGCCGGACAATTGCGCGGGCATCCGGTCAGCAAGATGGGGGATCCCGATCTGCTGAAGCGTTTTCTCGACGCGGTGCTTGATTTCCTTGGCTGCCGTGCCGCGCAGCCGCAGCCCGGTGGCGACGTTCTCAAACACCGTGCGATGTGGCCAGAGTGCGTAAGACTGAAACACCAGCCCGAGCCCGCGCGCTTCGGGCGGCAGCGCGATGCCGCGTGCGGCATCGCAGAACACGGTGTCGCCGATTGCAATCGAGCCGGCGTGCGGCTGCTCGAGTCCGGCGATCGCGCGCAGCAGTGTGGTCTTGCCGCTGCCGGAGGCGCCGAGCAGCGCCGCGATCTCACCGGCGGATACCTCGAGTGAGACGCCCTTGAGCACCTCGTTGTCGCCGAGACGGACGGCCAAGTCCCTGATGACGAGGTCAGCCATGTGGCCGATTTAGCCGGCAAAGCCTCCGCTGTCGAGGAACGCCCGTTCCTCTGCCGTCGTGGTCCGGCCCAGCGCCGTATTTCGATGCGGAAAACGGCCGAAACGGCGGATGATGTCGGCGTGCAGCTCCGCCCATTTCAAGCCATCGCTGGCATTGTTCGCGCGATAGAAGGCGACCGCGCGTTCCTGATCGGCCAAGTCCTCCGAGTGCATGAAGGGGAGATAAAAAAAGGTGCGCATGTCGGTGAAGGCGCCGTCGAACCCGTGGAGAATGGCGCGGCTCGCGACTTCGCGCGCCTGTGCATCCGTGGCGTAAGCGCGGGCATCGCCGCGGAACATGTTGCGCGGAAATTGATCGAGCAGAAGAAGGAGCGCGAGAGCGCCTTGCGCGCTGGATTCCCAATTGGCGAGCCTGCCATCGGCGGCCGCTTCATAAGCTCTCAGAAACCGCGCGCGGATGTCCTCGTCGAGCGCCGTGTCCTTCTCGAACCAGCGTTCGGCCCCGACATCACGCCAGAAGGCGACGATCTCCGCCGGCGTAATCTCGGCAGCATCGGTGCTCATGGCTTTTCTGCCTCGGAGATCTGCGCCCAAGCCTCTTCGCGCAACGCGCGGCGGAGAATTTTGCCGACGTTGGACTTCGGCAATTGGTCGCGAAACTCAATGTGGCGCGGCACTTTGTATCCGGCGAGCTTGGCCGCAAGGAATGTCCGCATCTCCGCTTCCGTGATATCGGCGCGCTTCCTGACCGCGTACAGCTTGGGTGCTTCTCCTGAATGACGGTCCGGCACCCCGACGAGCGCGCACTCCAGAATGCCGCCGTGACTCATCGCCACGTCTTCGACCTCATTGGGGAATACTTTGAATCCGGACACCGTGATCATGTCCTTCTTGCGATCGATGATGCGTACGCGGCCTTGATCGTCCATGATGCCGATGTCGCCGGTGCGGAAGAATCCGTCCGCCGTCATGGCTTTTTTCGTCTCCTCGGGCTGGCGCCAGTAGCCCGGCATCACCTGCGGACCGCGGGCGCAGATTTCTCCCTGTTCGCCCAAGGGCAATTCGCGGCCCTCGTCATCACGAATCGAAATGTCCGTCGAAGGCAAAGGCAGCCCGATGGTGCCGCTCCATTCGGCGATGTCTCCGCGGTTGCAGGTCAGCACGGGCGATGTTTCGGACAATCCATAACCCTCGATGATCGGACGGCCGGTGGCTTTCACCCATGCATCGGCGACAGACTTCTGCACGGCCATGCCGCCGCCCACGGCATATTTGAGCGTGCTCCAGTCGAGCCTTTTGAAGTCCGGATGGCTGAGAAGAGCGTTGAACAAGGTATTCACGGCGGGAAATCCATTTACCTTGTACTTGATGAGTTGCTTGATCAAGCCGCCGATGTCGCGCGGATTAGGGATCAGCAAACACAGGCCGCCGCTGCGTAAGCCGAACAGGAAACAGGCTGTGAGCGCGAAAATATGGTAAAGCGGCAAGGCTGTGAGGATGATCAATTGCGCAGGCTTCGGCGGCGCCGCCACGATCGGTGCATTCCACGCTTCCAACTGCAAAACGTTGGCCAACAGATTGCGGTGAAGCAGCATGGCGCCCTTAGCGATGCCGGTGGTGCCGCCGGTGTATTGCAGGAATGCGAGATCGTCGGGCCCGGCAGCAATCCGGGTAAACGGCAGAGAGCGGCCGGCGGCGAGCGCGGCTTTGAAGGTCGTTGCTTCCGGCAATGTGTAGGCGGGCACCATTTTCTTGATGTGCCGGGCCACGCCATCGATCAGCGGTCCTTTGAGTGCGCCCAAGAGGTCGCCGAGGCTGGCGACTAACACGTGCCGCACCGGCGTCTGCGGCAGCGCCTGTTGCAGCACGGCCGCGAAATTTTCGAGCACGATGATGGCTTCCACTTCGGCGTCGCGAAGCTGAAATTCGAGCTCGCGCGGCTTGTAGAGCGGGTTCACGTTCACCACCACGTAACCCGCCCGCAGAATGGCAACGATGGAGACCGCATATTGCAGGACGTTCGGCATCATCACGGCGACGCGGGCGCCGCGTTGAAGGCCACGGCTTTGCAGCCACGCAGCCAAGGCGCGCGAGGTTTCGTCGAGCGCGGCATAGGTCAGTGTGGCGCCCATGCACACGCAGGCGCCCCGCGGCCCATAACGGGCGAAGCTGTCCTCCAGCATCCCGACGAGCGACGGACACGATGACGGGTTGATCTCGGCGGCGACCCCCGGCGGATAATGCCGCAGCCAGATTCGTTCCATCCCGCTTCCTCTCGCCGCCAACGCGATCATCTTAGGATCGGGCGAATGGAGAATGGGCGCAAGTCTGTTCGCCGTCACCCTGAGGTGCGAGCGAAGCGAGCCTCGAAGTGCGACGGCCCGGGCCGATCATGCTTCGAGGATCGCTTCGCGGCCACCTCGGCACGACGGTATCAGAACTAACGCCCGCCGAAAGGGACCAGCGGGTTGTCTGTAAGGGCGGCTCGGTCGGGCCGGTCGGGCGCGGGGGCCCCGATAAATGCCGCGAACAGCTCCTGGACCGTGTGTTCGGCGAGGTCGCGGGTAATGAAGACCAGGCGGGTCCGGCGATCGTCGTCCGGCCAGGCTTGCAGGCGCGCGGCCGGATGGAAGATATGCTGCACGCCATGCACCACGAGCGGCATCTCGGGCGTTTCGATGAGTTTGACGATGCCTTTTACCCGCAGCAGTTGCGCTCCGTAGTTGGCGCGCAGGAGTTCGAGAAACATCTCCAGCGTTCCGGCGGGAATAGCGTCATCCGTAGCGATCACAAACGCGTTGATATGCGCGTCGTGCCGATTGCGGTCGAGATGATCATGGCCGTGCACATGATCATGGGCGTGATGTCTTTCATCGTTGTGCGCCGCTTGGTCGGTATAGGATTCGGCTGCGAGCCATTTGCTCACGTCGGGGATTTTGCGCGCCGGGTCGTAAAGGCCGCAACCCAACAGCCTGTCGGCAGTGGCTTCGCCGTCGGCCGCGACCAGGATGGGCGCGGCCGGATTGAGCGCACGCAGGCGGCTCATGATGCGTGCATGCTGTTCGGCGCCGGCGATGTCCGTCTTCGTCAGAACGATGCGATCGGCCACGGCGGCTTGTTTCACGGCTTCGGCATGGGCGTCGAGCGTCGCCTCGCCGTTCGCCGCGTCGACGACCGTAAGGACGCCGTCCAGCCGATAGCGCAGCAGAAGGTAGGGGTGCGACATCAAGGTGTGCAGCACGGGCGCAGGATCGGCGAGGCCCGTGGTCTCCAGAAGGATGCGCTTGAAGGTGCAGCGGCGATTGTCGAGATCCCGCAGTAAAGTTTCCAATGCGTCGACCAGGTCGCCGCGCATCGTGCAGCACAGGCAGCCCGATTGCAGCAGGACCATGTTGTCGCTGATGTATTCGACCAACAGATGGTCAAGCCCGACCTCGCCGAATTCGTTGATGATCACGGCCGTATCGGCGAGACCCGGCTCCTTGAGCAGGCGATTGAGCAGGGTGGTCTTGCCGGCGCCGAGAAATCCAGTGAGCACCGTCAGCGGGATCGGCGCGGGCGGCTCTCGGCGCGAACTGCTGCGGGCGGCCTCACTCATCTTTCGCCGATTTCGTTTTCACTTTCCCGTGCCTGGTCTGGCGGGCCGCCTTCCCGTGCGCCGCTTTCGATGCGTGCGCTGCTTTTTTGTTGGCTTTCTTGGCGCGATGGCGAGTTACGGTGCGGATCGGGTCCGGATGATCGGCCGGCCCGGTGAAGACGACCACCGGCGGTTCGGTGTCGACCGGCGGTCCGAGCACGAACTTGCCATTGGCGGGCGCCAAGGCCGAACGGATCAGGGGATGTGAGTCGTCGTCGCCGTTGGCGCTCGCCACAGTGTCTTCGTCATTGTCCTCAGATGGCGGCTTGTGGCGGTGCGGTCCGCACATCTGGTCGTGTAAATCCGGCGGCGGCGCATCGATCGGCGCCAGAGCATCGACCGTGCCGAGCGAGGGCGTGAGCCACGACAGCGGCGCAGCGTCGAAGCCGCGCTCGAGCAGTTGTGCTGTCTGCTGCGTGCGGTCCTTGCCGGAGTACGTGCCGAGCACGATGGCGATCAGCCGGCGGCCGTCGCGGGTAGCAGAACCAACGAGGTTATAGCCGGATGCGCAGATGAAGCCGGTTTTCATGCCGTCGGCGCCGGGGTAACGATCGAGCAAATGATTATAGTTGCGAATGACGCGGTTGCCGTAACGAATGGCATGAATATGCCAATAGGAGTCATATTGGGGAAATTCGCGGATCAGCGCCCGCGCCAGGATGCCGAGATCTCGCGCCGAGGTGACGTGATGCTCGGCCGGCAACCCATTCGGATTAACGAAGTGACTTTGCGTCATACCGAGCCGCGCAGCGTTTTCGTTCATCAAATGGGCGAAATTATCGACCGAGCCGCCGACCCCGTCGGCGATCGCCACCGCGATATCGTTCGCCGATTTGACCAGCATCATCTTCAGTGCGTTATCGACTGTTACCTTGGTCCCGACAGGAAAGCCCATTTTGGTCGGCGGCTGCTTCGCGGCGTCAGGCGTTATCGTCAGCAGCGTATTCAGTGTGATGTGACCTTCCTTGATTTCCCGTAGGACGGTGTAGGTCGTCATCAGCTTTGTCAGCGATGCCGGATACCATGGCCGGGTGGCGTTTTCGGCGAACAGCACCTTACCGGTCGCGGCTTCGATCAAGAGCTTGGCCTCGGCATAGGCGCGGCTCGCAGCCGTAAGCGCCAGGGCCAGGGTGGCAATGCCGAGCAGCAGAAGAAGACGTGGACGTGGGCAATAATGCACGGGTCGCGATCCGGTACGTTGGAGCGGCCTTTAGAAACGTTTGGGTTCCACAGGCGATGGCGGTAGGTTACTGTCCCGAATTCGAAGTTCGCAAATGTCGTAGCCTCCGTCGCGAACTTCGAATTCAAAGGGCAGTAGGGAGCATTGATTCTCGTGTCGCTCTAAGCCGGAAGTTAGCTACGGATGCGCTGAACACCCAGGCGAAGTTCCGAAGCGCGACAGTACCAAGCTTCGGATCGGAGGCAAAGGCATTGGCCCTCCGCCGCAGCATAATAACAGGCATTTGTGGTGCGATAATGCGACCAAAGTTCGGCATTCAGCATTCGGCACGGGGAGATGAGCTATGACGGCGGCTATCGTCGGCTGGGCTCACAGCCAATTCGGTAAGCTTAGCAGCGAGACGGTCGAAAGCCTGATCGTCCGCGTCGCCACCGAGGCGATCGCCGATGCCGGTATCGAGGTGCGGGACGTCGACGAAATCGTGCTCGGACATTTCAATGCCGGCTTTTCGGCGCAAGACTTTACCGCCTCCCTGGTGCTGCAAGCCTCGCCCGATCTGCGCTTCAAGCGTGCAACGCGCGTCGAGAACGCCTGCGCCACCGGGTCGGCCGCCGTGCACAGTGCAATGAAGAGCATCGCCGCCCGGGCGGCGCGGATCGTGTTGGTGGTGGGCGTCGAACAGATGACAACAACTCCCGGTCCTGAGATCGGCCGGAATCTGCTGAAAGCATCCTATGTGCGCGAGGAGGCGGAGATCGACGGCGGCTTTGCCGGCATCTTCGGCAAGATCGCGGGCCTTTATTTCCAGAAGTGGGGCGATCAGTCCGACGCCTTGGCGATGATTGCGGCAAAGAACCACAAGAATGGAGTCGGGAACCCTTACGCCCAGATGCGCAAGGACCTCGGCTACGACTTCTGCCGCACCGAAAGTGAGAAGAACCCCTTCGTCGCCGGGCCGCTGAAGCGCACCGATTGTTCGCTGGTTTCCGATGGCGCTGCGGCGGTGGTGCTCGCCGACATCGAGACGGCGCTGCGGCTGAACAAAGCGGTCGCCTTTCGCGCCGCCGAGCACGTGCAGGATTTCCTGCCGATGTCGAGACGCGACATTCTCAAGTTCGAGGGTTGCGCAGTGGGCTGGAAGCGTGCGCTGGCCAAAGCTGGCCTCACGCTCGACGATCTTTCCTTCGTGGAGACGCACGACTGCTTCACGATCGCCGAGTTGATCGAATACGAGGCAATGGGGCTTGCGCCGGAAGGCCAAGGCGCCATGGCCGTCAAGGAAGGTTGGACACAGAAAGACGGCAAGCTTCCGGTCAATCCGTCAGGCGGGCTGAAGGCGAAAGGTCACCCGATCGGCGCTACTGGCGTCTCCATGCACGCGCTCACAGCGATGCAGCTCACCGGCACTGCGGGTGATTTGCAGGTGAAGAATGCACGTCTCGGGGGCGTCTTCAATATGGGGGGAACGTCAGTCGCGAACTACGTCAGTATCCTCGAGCGGATCAAATAGCAGCGATTTGTCTTTCGTATAGACACCATTGTTCGCAAAATCACGCCGCGCGGCGTGTCCGACTAAAGTTCAAGAGCTTGAACGATAATTCCGGCGCTGCAAATTGACCTGATGTCCTCGGTCGCTACAGTTATACCAGTAAGCTTCTTTCTTTGCGGGCGAACGCCATCCAGGCGAGGCGACCGATGACCAACATCCCGACCGATCTTTTGCGGACCCTCGTCGCAGTCGTCGATCTGGGCAGCTTCACCAAAGCTGCCGTGTCGATGGGGCTGACACAGCCGGCGGTGAGCGCGCAAATCAAACGGCTCCAGTTCCTCCTCGGCGGCGAGTTATTCGACCGGAGCATTCAGGGCCTCAGCTTGACTCCGCAGGGCGAGACGGTGGTCAGCTACGCGCGGCGGCTTCTCTCGATCAACGATCACATCGTACACCTCGGCGGCGGCGGCAACGGCCCGGAACCGGTCATCAATATCGGGACCTCCAGCGACTACATCGCATCGCTGTTGCCGAGCACGCTGATACGATTTCACGATCGTTGGCCCGATGTCCGCTTCGTCGTTCGCACCGACTATTACGATCCGCTCGTTCGCGATCTGCGGACCGGCTTGCTCGATCTCGTAATCGGCTTGTCGCTTAATCCGCCACCTGATGCCTATCACGCGATGGCCCAGGAGGTGGTCTGGGTGCGCGGTGTGCCGACCCGGCTCGATCTTGATCGGCCCATCCCCCTCATCAGCTACGGCGAATCCTGCACCTATCGTCGTCTCACGGTAACAGCGCTGAGCGCGGCCGGCTTGGATTGGAACGATGTGTTCATCGGGCCGAGCATCGCTACTCTCGGCAGCGCGGTCGCGGTCGGCCTTGGCGTCACGGCGGTCACCCGCCGTCTCGCCACCGATATCGGCATGATCGTCTGGGAAGATGCGCCGTTGCCGAAACTGCCCGATCTTTATTCCGGCGTTTACGTGCGCGAAGGCGGCAACCGGTCCGCTCACGAGCGTCTGGCCAGTGACATTGCTGCGCTGCTGCACGTTCCGCCACTGAGGGCGCCGAAGCTGGTAACGGCGGTCGCTCATGAAAGAAAGGCCAATCCGGCGGCGTAACGCCGACTCGGGTTTGACGCGCAGCGGGCCAAGCCGGCAAAGATGCGGAGAGGGTCGCAGTTGCAAATTCGGTATAATACTAAGCCTCATAACTGATGATCGTCTCGGGGTCATTGCCGGGCTTGACCCGGCAATCCATCTTCTTTGCAGCAACTTTGCTTTGTTCGATGGATGCGCGGGTCAAGCCCGCGCATAACGAGTCAGAGCTTATGACGCTGGGCAAAAGCGACCTATTCCATCTGCCGTTCGGCCGAAGATGGCAAATACGCGGCGTCGAATATCTCGGAGATGCTTGGCTTCGAGCCTTTGAATCGATGGGCGAGCGCAAGCTGTTCGACCGCATCGGCAAATCGGCTTGGTTCTATGCCGCCATAGCCGTTGGTTTTCACCTCGGGCGTGAGGATATTCTCGCGGATCACCAAGTCGAGCCGTTCCAGTTCGACGTCCTTGCGTAATCGATCGCCGCGCTTGAGAACGGCCCTGATCGCGGAAGCAGGCTGCGCCACCGTTTCCCGCAATCCCGTGAGGAGCGCGCGCAAGAAGCCCTTCACCGACTCGGGATGGGCATCGGCGAAGGCCGTATTGACGATGACCGCTTTACCGTAAAGGACGACGCCGTGGTCGGCCATGGGCAGCACAACGACATCGTTCACCGGCACGCCCTTGTCCTTGAGATCAATAAACACTGTGTAGGTCTGGCCGGTCACCGCATCGATCTGGCCGGCGGCCAGCATCGGCTCGCGCACCGGTGCGCCGATATTCTCGACGGTCACCTTGCGCGCACTGATGTCGTTAGCTTTGACGAAGATCGGCCATGCCATTCCCGCCGGATCGGCGGCCGGAATACCGACTCGTTTTCCCTCCAGGTCGCGCGGCGTGGCGATGCCGCGGCTCTTGCGACCGATAACGGCGTAAGCCGGCCTGTTGTAGACCATGAACACGGCCTTGACCGGCGCCTTGGGGTGCGAGTCGCGGTACCGGATCAAGGCATTGATATCGGCCAAGCCAAACTCGATTCCGCCCGAGGCGACGCGGGTGATGGGCTCGACCGCAGTGTTGCCGGGCACAACGCCGACGTCGAGCCCCTCGGCCTTGTACCAGCCGCGGTCGAGCGGCAGCAGGAACGGCGCGGCGGTCCCGTCGATGGCATGATCGAGGCTAAGGCGGACGCTGGTCTCGGCAGCGGGGGCGCCGGACGCCGAGACGGCAGCCAATATGAACGCCGCTCCGGCCACCCAAGAGGCGCACCGAACCTTCATGCCCACCGTCCTTCGCCCGCCTTGCACATGTGCGTCTGTTCGATAGCGGCCGCGTTCTTCGCGAGCAGAAAAATACAAGGTATCGCAAAGCGCAAGCAAAAGCGGGCTGAGCACGCGAATTTGGCTGCCGGTAATGCTAACAATCCCGCGCTTCAGGCCCCAGATTCCGTGACGTTCTCAGGCTGCGCGACTCGCAAATGCGATAAGCTGCGGCGGCCGATGACGGGACCTGAACCTTGCAGATGGCACGGTCGGCGCATTCCCTGTTCGCACCCTTCCGCGCGCCCTATGCGCCGGCGGATGAGGCGATTGCCGCTGTTCTGCTCGCCGGTGCTACGCGGCCCGTGGACGCGGAAGGGCGCATCGATGTTCGCGCGACGCGGTTGGTTCAGGCGGTACGCGCCCGCCGCAGCGGGTTCGGCGGGGTGGAGGATTTTCTGCACGCTTATGCGCTCTCGACCAAGGAGGGCTTGGCGCTGATGGTGCTGGCGGAGGCGCTGCTTCGGGTGCCGGACGCCGCCACCGCCGACCGGCTGATCGAGGATAAGCTCAAGGCCGGCGATTGGGGCCATCACAACGGCCACTCGACCACGTTTCTGGTGTCGGCCTCCGCGTGGACCCTGGGAATTACCGCGCGCGTCATCCACCCTGGCGAGACCCCGGAAGGAATTGTCGAGAGCCTCGTCAAGCGGCTGGGCTTGCCGGCCGTGCGCGCCGCCACCCGCCAGGCGATGCGCATGCTCGGTTCGCATTTCGTCATCGGGCAAACGATCGAGGAGGCGCTGGCGCGGGCGGCCCATCATCCTGAGCTACTCTATTCCTTCGACATGCTCGGCGAAGGCGCGCGCGCGACGCCCGATGCCGAGCGTTACTTCGCGGCATACGTGAACGCTATTCGCGCTATCGGAAACGGCGCCGGCAACGATTCGCTGCCGCGGCGGCCGGGTATTTCGGTGAAACTATCGGCGCTGCATCCGCGCTACGAGCCGCTGTCGCGCGAGCGTGTGCTGGCCGAGCTTGCGCCGCGCCTGCTCGAACTGGCGCGACTTGCCAAATCATACGACCTCAACCTCACCGCCGACGCTGAGGAGGCGGATCGTCTGGAGCTGTCGCTCGACGTGATCGCGGCGGTGCTGCCCGATGCGTCGCTCTCCGGTTGGAATGGTTTTGGTCTTGCCGTCCAGGCTTACCAGAAGCGCGCCGGCGCGGTGATTGATTGGATCGCGGAAACGGCGGAGGCGTTCGGCCGGTGCGTGATGGTCCGGCTGGTCAAAGGCGCCTATTGGGATACCGAGGTCAAACGTGCGCAGGAGCGGGGGCTTGCCGATTATCCGGTATTCACCCGCAAGGCGATGACGGACCTGTGTTATCTCGACTGCGTGCGGCGGCTGCTCAAAGCTCGGCCGCGGCTTTACCCGCAATTCGCCACGCACAACGCACTGACGGTGGCGAGCATCATCGAGGATGCCGGCGGTGTCGACGGATACGAATTCCAAAGACTGTACGGGATGGGGGAGGCGGTCTACGAGGCGTTACTAGCCGAACTGCCTCGGGCGAGCTGCCGCGTCTATGCGCCGGTCGGCGGGCATGCCGATCTCCTCGCCTATTTGGTACGGCGGCTATTGGAGAATGGCGCCAACAATTCGTTCGTCTCGGCGGCGGCCGATCCGACTGTACCCATTTCAGATATCCTCAAGCGGCCACAAGCAATCGTTTCTGAGCCGGCGCAGGCGCGACACCGTCACATTCCTCTGCCGCGCGACCTGTTTGCGCCGGCGCGAATCAATTCGAGTGGAATCGAATTTGGTGACCGTGCCGCGGTCAAGGCGCTCCTTGCGGAAATCGGTGCTACGCCGGCGAAGGTCACGGCTACCCCATTGATCGACGGCGTGGCCACTCCGGGTCACGAGCGTGCCGTCTTCTCGCCCATAGACGGTGCGGTGATCGGCAGCGTGGTCGAAGCCGAAGAAGCAATCATCGCCAGAGCGATGAGCGCGGGGCAGACAGGCTTTGCCGTGTGGAACGCGATGCCGCTCGAGGCGCGCGCCGCCGTTCTGCGCCGCGCGGGCGATCTCATCGAGCGCCGCCGTGCCCGGTTGATAGCGCTGTTGCAGCGCGAAGGCGGCAAAACGCTCGACGATTGCATTTCCGAGGTGCGCGAGGCGGCGGACTATTGCCGTTACTACGCCGCCGAGGCATGCCGCGTGCTGGTACCACGCGCATTGCCCGGGCCGACGGGCGAAAGCAACGAACTGCGCTATCGCGGCCGCGGCGTGTTCGTCTGCATCAGTCCGTGGAATTTTCCGCTCGCCATCTTCACTGGCCAGATCGCCGCGGCGCTTGCCGCCGGCAACGCGGTGGTCGCCAAGCCCGCGGAGCAAACTCCGCTCATCGCATATTCGGTGATTACGCTGCTGCACGAGGCCGGCGTGCCGAGGAGCGCCCTGCATCTGGTGCTTGGCGATGGAAGCGTGGGCGCCCTGCTGGTCGATGACGCAGCGGTCGCCGGCATCGCCTTCACCGGCTCGACCGAAGTTGCGCGCGGCATCAACCGCGCGCTCGCCGCAAAGGTGGGGCCGATCGTGCCGCTGATCGCCGAAACCGGCGGCATCAATGCGATGATCGTCGATGCCACGGCGCTGCCCGAGCAAGTCAGCGATGACGTGATCACCTCCGCCTTCCGTTCCGCCGGCCAGCGCTGCTCGGCCTTGCGTCTGCTGTGCGTGCAAGACGATGTGGCCGAGCGCGTGCTGAAGATGATTGAGGGCGCAGCGCGAGAACTCGTGCTCGGCGATCCGCGCGATGTCGCGACGCATGTGGGGCCGGTGATCGATGCGGAAGCCAAGGAAAAGCTCGAACGCTGGATCGACGAGGCGGAAAGGTGCGGCGCCCTGCGTTTCCGGCTGCAGCCGCAATTGCCCCCGCCTACCGCCGGCACTTATGTCGCGCCTGCGATCATCCAGCTCGCGCGCGCACGCGACCTGCAGGAGGAGGTGTTCGGTCCGGTGCTGCATGTGGTGCGATGGCGCGCCGCGGCCTTCGACCAGTTGCTCGACGACATCGCGGGTAACGGCACGGCGCTGACGCTCGGCATCCATTCGCGCATCGAAGCGACGGCCGCCCGTGTCGTTGCGCGGCTGCCGCACGGCAACATCTACGTGAACCGGAACATGATTGGCGCTGTGGTCGGCTCACAGCCATTCGGCGGCAGCGGCTTGTCCGGGACCGGGCCCAAGGCCGGAGGTCCCAATTACTTGCACCGCTTCGCCCGCGAGCAGGTGGTGACGGTGAACACGGCCGCTTCCGGCGGCAACGCGGCGCTGTTGAGCGAAAACGAATAACGACTGCTCATTTCGCACTTGCGAAAAGCGCGACCTTTCGTCGCGCTCGCGTGTCCGCCGTCATTCGCTGCCACGGGCGTTAACAGTTCCAGAGAGGCAACCGAGCTGGGAGAAACGCCATGAATCGCCATTTCCGTACGCCGCTCGTCGCTGCGCTGGCGGCGGGCCTGACGCTGAGCTCGTTCGGCTTCGCCGCGCAGGCGGCCCCGTCACAGCAACCGGAAGTGCGGGACGCCATGGCCAGCGTCGCGCTGAGCGCCCGCAAACGGCACCACCACCGCCACTACCGTCATCATAGGGGCGGCGAGCGCGCCGCCTTGCAGGCCTTCGGCCTGATCGCCGGGACCATCGCCAGCATCGCCGCCGCCAATGCCTGGCGCGACCGGTGCGGCTACTATGATTGCGGCTATTACGACTACGGCCCGCGCTATTATTACCGCCCTTACCGGCACCATCGTTGGCGCCATTGGAGAGGCTATTCCCGCCATTACAACCATTATCGCCCTGGCGTGCACATCATCCCGTGACGCGCGCGGACATTTCGGGCCTCCTCATTAACCGGCCGGCCGGCGGGAGCGGCTATGGTGAACCCCATGGCTGATTCGGTCGCTCGTCTTTACAAGGCCGTGCTTGCTGCGCGTGACGCCGATCCGGCCACTTCGCGGACGGCCCGCCTGCTGCGGGCCGGCCGGGCTAAAATGGCCAAGAAGCTGGGCGAAGAGGCGGTCGAGGTGGTGATCGATGCGATGAACGGCCGATCGAAGGCGGTCGTTCGGGAAAGCGCCGATCTGCTTTACAATCTCGTGGTGCTGTGGGCGCATTCCGGCGTGCGGCCGGAGGACGTCTGGGCCGAGATGCGCCGCCGGGAACTGATGTTCGGGATTGCCGAAAAAGTGCCCAAGACTATGTTAGAAGATCATCCGCGACGGCGAGCCGTCGCGTCGGATAAAAGGCGCGAGCACAAGCGCCGCTGATCCGGGGCTATTTTCCCGCGAGTTCCACTGAGTTCCATAATGTCTGTTCAGGCTGCCGCGCCGCGCTCTCCGCTTCGACGCCTATACGACTGGTGCCTGGCGGCGGCCGACAAGCCACACGCCATGTGGACCATGGGGGCGATCGCGTTCGCGGAAAGCTCGTTTTTCCCGATTCCGCCGGACGTGATGCTAATACCGATGGCGCTGGCGCGCCCGCAGCGCGCCTACGTTATGGCGGCATGGTGCACCATCGCCTCTGTCCTCGGCGGCCTTGTCGGCTATGCAATCGGCGCCCTGCTCTATGACTCGGTCGGGGCCTGGCTCATCCAATTCTACGGCTACGGCGACAAGGTTGAGGCATTCCGCGAGGCCTATGCCCAATGGGGCGCACTCATCATCCTGCTGAAAGGACTGACGCCGATCCCGTTCAAGGTGGTCACCATCACCTCGGGATTCGCCAATTACAACCTCGGGCTTTTCGTGCTGTTTTCGGTGATCACCCGCGGCGCGCGTTTCATGCTCCTGGCCTTCCTGCTGCACCGCTATGGGCCGCAAGCCCGCCACACGATCGAGAAGCGGCTTGGACTATGGGTGACCTTAGGGGCGATCGTCCTCGTTATCGGCATCGTCGGCGCGCTATATTTGTTCTGACGAATCGAGGCGGGATACGCGAGTGACAGGACGTCAGCTTGGCCATGAGCGTCGACCGCATTGCTTCTCGGGAATTTGAGCTGGCTTTCTTCAGCCGCGCCGTCGTGTTCGCAACGGCTTTGGTGGCTTTGCCGGCGCTGGCCGCAGCACAGCAAGCGGGCCGGCCGGCAGACTCTTCGCCGCAAAATGTCGGATTTTTCGACGCCATCGGTCATTGGTTCGATCGGCAAGCCGACAGTTTGAACTTAAGCGTCGATGAGGCCCGCCGGCAGATGGAGCGATTCGGCCAGAAAGCAGAATCGGCCGCGCGCGTGACTGTCGACAGTGCTCAAGACGCGGCCGGCGCGGTGGCCCGTATTCCCCGTTCGCGCATCGTGTCGGGTTATGAGCGCTGCGCGACGGCCGCCAACGGGGCTCCCGATTGCCTCGCGGCCGCCGACGCAGTGTGCAAGGCGAACGGCTTCGGCTCCGGCCGCAGCATCGACATGACCACCGCCGAGATTTGTCCGCCGCGCGTCTGGATGACCGGACGGAACAGCGGCGCCGGCTGCCACACGGAGACGTTCGTTTCGCGTGCGATTTGCCGATAAGCCGAGGCAAATAAAAAGGGGCAGCGGCAAACCGCTGCCCTCGCGCGGAACTGAGCCCGATGCGATCAATAGCGCCAGTAGCAATGACGCACGCGCACCCGGCGATGATGGCGCCAGCGCCAGCGAGTCACGCAAACCCGGCGGCGATGCCGCCAATGACGGTGCCGCCAATGATGACGATGGCGCCAGTGTCGGTGGTGCCAGCCCGCTTTCACAATTGGAAGCTGCGCAGTCGAGCCGGAAGGCACGACAGTCGCCAAGGCGGGGCTTGCCACGCCGGCCTGCGCCGGAGCCGGACCCGCTAATGCCATGAACGCGGCCGCAGCGGCCGCACAAATCATCCCTCGGATCATCGTTCTGTCTCCTGCTAAACAGTGGAACAACAAGTGCCGAGAGGGTGCGGAGTTCCAGAAAAATGGAATTTGTCTGAACGGAACCGCGTTTCGTCGTGCTATTCGAGCGTGATGGTACCGTCGATTGTGTGCCGCAGGCCGATGTCATCAATGGTCAGTACCATTTTGGCGGATAGCGACTCACTCTTGAGCCGCCCGTCCGCGAGCGCCGCGCGGACCGCCTTTTCGATCTCCTGCTGTGACGTCACGCCGACGACCTTGAGAAACTTACGCATCGACATATTGAGGGCTTCCTCGTTCATGCTCGATCTCCTCTCTGTGGGGTATTCCGAACAGTCTAACCGCTCGAGGGGCGGAATCGGATTACCTTGCCGCAATTCTTCGCGTGCGCCATGGCGCCGTTGACGGGGCGCGGCGCGCCGCTATGATCCGCCCCGCCAAGCGCCCCTCGGCTTTTGCGGCTGCGGCGGGCGTGCGCTAGCCCCTGTGGCGGAATTGGTAGACGCGCCTGACTCAAAATCAGGTGGTGGAAACATCGTGCTGGTTCGAGTCCGGCCAGGGGCACCAATTCATATCAACACTGCTTCTCATACCTCTTCATTTCAGTTCTCTTTTCAGTCGCTTACGGCAAATCGTCACCTCATAGCTCCTCACTCCAAACCGTGACTTGTACTCTCAAACGAGGGTACAATTGCGAGTAGAATGCTCGTTTGTTCTCCGCATCGTACCCTCACAAACCGCAGTTGCTCTTTGACACAGGAGATGACCTATGAGTCTTAGTTCGTTCTCCGTGGAAAAAGCCAAGCCACGCGATAAGCCTTACAAGCTCAGCGACGGTGACGGTCTCCACCTCCTCATCAATCCAAACGGCTCTAAGCTCTGGCGCTTTCGTTATCGCTTCGGCGGGAAGCAGAAGATGATCGGCTTCGGTTCATTCCCGGAAGTCTCGCTCGCAGCGGCTCGTGACAAACGTGACGAGGCACGCAAGCTCGTCGCCGCCGGCATCGACCCCTCGCAGAAGCGGCGGGAAGACAAGCGGCTCGCAGCAGTGTCGGCAGCAAACACCTTCGCTGCTATCGCTACCGAGCTCATCGAAAAGCTCAAAGAGGAGGGGATCGCCGAACAAACCGGCTACAAGAAACGCTGGCTCTTGCTCGATCTCGGCAAACCTCTGGCCGACCGGCCGATCAAAGACATCACGCCGGCCGAAATTCTCGACCTCTTACGAGTCATCGAAAAAACCGGCCGACGCGAAACAGCACACCGGCTTCGCGCCGCGATCGGACAAGTCTTCCGGTACGGCATTGCGACGCTACGGTGTGAAACAGACCCGACGCTCGCCCTCCGGGGGGCATTGAAGACACCGATTGTTCGACATCGGGCCGCGCTCACCGACGAGCAGAAGGTGGGTGCATTGTGGGCCTCGATCAATGAATACGATGGATGGCCGACGCTCAAAGCAGCCCTACAACTTGCTATGCTCACCATGGCCAGGCCCACCGAAGTCCGGCACATGCGCAAACGCGACGTCAACTTCATGCTCGCGAAGTGGACGATTCCCGCTCAGCACATGAAAATGCGACTCGCGCATGACGTGCCACTCTCCCGGCAAGCCATAGAAGTGCTCCGGAACGTGTGGGATTTATTCCCCCAATCGGAATATGTCCTGCCGTCTATACGCACCTGGAAACGCCCGCTTTCGGAGAACGCCATGAACAGCGCGCT
>DASTWX010000070.1:0-4538 GCA_035765795.1 Pseudolabrys sp.
GGAAGCGAAGGGCTTCGTGCCTAACATCGAGCGGCTGTTGCTCGCCGTCGACGACAGCGCCAACGGTCAGTTCGCCACGCGTATCGGCGGAATGATCGCGGGTCACCGCGGCAGCCCGACGACGGTAATGCATATCAAGAATGACAAAAAGACCGGCAAGGCCGCCGCGGAGGCAGAGAAGGCGCAAGCCAAGGCAGCCGGCGAGACCATGCGCGAAATCGCACGACAAACGCGCGAAGCGGAAGTCGCCGACAGTCCGGAAGACAAGCAGCCCGAGAAAACGCTCGACATTACCACCCGGCTTGAAAAATCGCCGGAGCCCGAAGCGATCGCGGAAGAGGCCGAGAAAGGCTACGACCTGCTCGTCATCGGAGTCGAAAACACGACCGTTCGGCAAAGCGACTTCCACGAAAACGTGGCCAATCTAGCCCTCAGCTTCGAGGGGCCGCTCGCGGTGGTCGAGGCGCGCGATTTGCATCGCGACGATCCGCTCCACGGCCGATTGAACATTCTGGTGCCGGTGAACGGGACCGAGCCTTCGCGGCGGGGCGCCGAGGTAGCGGTTGTCCTCGCGCGTGCCAGCAAGGCGCGGCTGACGGCGATCTACGTCACGCCGGCCAGCGCCAGGAACAAACGCCCTGCCCAGCATGAAGAAGCAATTCTTGCGGACATCGCCGCCCTGGCAAAAGCCTACGGACTCGAATTGCGCACCGCCATCCGTTCGGACATGGCCGCCGACCAAGCCATCCTGAAGGAAATGTCGCGGCGGCGCTCCACACTGCTGGTAATGGGCGTCGGCCGCCGCAGCGGCGATAAATTATTCTTCGGCGACACGGCCGCGGCGCTGTTGGAGAAATCGAGAAAATCGCTGCTGTTCGTGGCGAGTTGAAGCAGATTTATAAATCGCCGCAAGCTCAGTGTCGTCATGCGCGAGCCTGACACCATCCCAAAACGATGGATTGCCGGATCCCGCACAACGCGTTGCCTGACATGAACGGGAGAGTTCTCCGCTTACTCCTTCGTCCCGTTGTCCTTGCCGGTGATGGGGACGGCGCGGAACTTGCCGTTGGTTAGGAAACGCTCCGGCCGGACCCGGCCGGCGTCGGCACGGTTGCCGCGCCAGTCCTTCAATTCCTTAATCGTCCTGACGCTCGCCCGGCCTGCGGAGTCGATCCATGTCAGGCCAGCCTCGACACCGAATGTGGCGATGTCTGAAAGTCCTTTATCGATGTAGCGCTGCAAACGCACGCCTCGGCCCTTCGTCATCTCCGGAACCTGATCGAGAGGAAAGATCAGAAGCTTGCGGTTCTCGCCCACCGCCGCCACAAGATCGCCCTCCACCGTGGTCAAGGCTGCCGCCACATCGGAGGCCTTGAGATTGAGCACTTGTTTGCCTTTCCGCGTGGTCCCGAGCACCTCGTCTTCGGGCACGATGAAGCCGTTGCCGCGGTAGCTTGCCACAAGAAACTTGCGGCCGCCCTGGTAGGCGAGCGCGGCAACCACATCCGCCTCTTCAAGGTCGATGAAAAGCCGGACAGGCTCGCCGTGACCGCGCCCTCCGGGCAATTTCGCAGCATCGAGCGTATAGAAGCGTCCATTACTGCCGAAGATCAGTACCTTGCCGGTGCTCTCGGTAGGGAACGCGAATTTCAGGCTGTCACCCGCCTTGAAACCGATTCCCGACAAGTCGGTGACATGGCCGCGCAAGGCACGAATCCAGCCTTTCTCGGAAACCACGACGGTGATCGGTTCGCGCACCACCATGGCCTGTTCGATCGCGGCAATATCGTGCTCGGGCGCGTCGGCAAAAGTCGTACGGCGGCGGCCCAACTCGGTCTTCGGTCCGAACGTCTCCTTCAATTCCCTGATCTCGCTGGCGACCGTTTTCCATTGCTCGTCCGTCGAGCCAATCAGCGCTTTCAACTCGGTGCGCTCTTTGCGCAGCGACTTGTCCTCGGCGCGGATTTCCATCTCTTCTAGCTTGCGCAAATTGCGCAACCGCATGTTGAGGATGGCGTCGGCCTGAATGTCCGTGAGCTTGAACGTCTTGATCAAGACGGGCTTGGGCTCGTCCTCGTTGCGAATGATCCGGATCACCTTGTCGAGATTCAAATAGGCAATTAGAAACCCGCCGAGCATTTCGAGGCGATGCTCGATCTTGCCCAGGCGGAATCGCGAGCGGCGCACCAGCACGTCGCGGCGATGATCGAGCCATTCGCGCAACGCTTCGGCGAGGCCAAGCACCATCGGGATGCGGCCGCCCTTCACCAACACGTTCATGTTGAGCGGAATGCGCGATTCGAGATCGGTGAGCCGGAACAGCGATTCCATCATTACCGCCGCATCGACCGTGCGGGCGCGCGGCTCGATAACAAGTCGGATGTCCTCGGCCGACTCGTCGCGCACATCAGCGACCAAAGGCAGCTTCTTTTCGTTGATGAGATCGGCGATTCTCTCGACCAGCCGCGATTTCTGCACGAGCCACGGAATTTCGGTGACTACGACCACGTACGTGCCACGGCCAGTATCTTCCGTTTCCCAGCACGCGCGCACCCGGAACGAGCCGCGGCCGGTCGCGTAGGCTTCCGCAATCGTCTCCGTGGAATCGACGATGATGCCCCCGGTGGGGAAATCCGGCCCTTTGACATATTTGAGCAGTGTTCGGCTGCGGGCGTTGGGTGTCTCGATGAGATGAAGCGCGGCGTCGCACAGTTCGGCCGCGTTATGCGGCGGGATAGCGGTGGCCATGCCGACGGCGATGCCCTGCGCCCCGTTGGCAAGCAGATTGGGGAACGCCGCCGGCAGAACCACCGGCTCCTCACCGGCGCCGTCGTAAGTCGGACGGAAATCGACCGCGTCCTCGTCGATACCGTCGATTAGGAGCCGGGCGACTTCGGTCAGCCTCGATTCCGTATAGCGCATGGCGGCCGGATTATCGCCGTCGACATTGCCGAAGTTGCCTTGGCCGTCGATGAGCGGATAGCGCTGGGCGAAGTCCTGCGCGAGACGCACCAGCGCGTCATAGATCGCCTGATCGCCGTGCGGATGGAAATTGCCCATCACGTCACCGACCACCTTGGCCGACTTCTTGAACGCAGCGCCGGGATCCAGCCGCAGCAAACGCATGCCATAGAGGATGCGGCGATGTACGGGCTTGAGGCCGTCGCGCGCGTCCGGCAGCGCCCGGTTCATGATCGTCGATAGTGCGTAGGCGAGGTAACGCTCTTCCAGCGCCTCGCGTAAGGCTACTTCTTCGATGTCACCGCTATCGGGGGGAATCAGTCTGGGACCCATGGCTGCCTAGCTAATCCTTAAGGATCGGATGAACAAGCGATGAACGATGCAGCCATCTATCCTTCCTGATCGGCCCGGTAGCTTGCCAATGGGAACGGCTCAGCAACGTTGACTTGCTCGCCTGCCCCTACGGCTCCGACCGGTCTCTCGCCGTGCACCGGCCGTGGAAACCAACAGACGGCAGTGTTCTCCTGCGGCGGCCGGGTCATTTCGATCCGGCCGGGACCGCAGCGACCATCCGGAGGAATCTCTTGATGCACAAAATTGTGCTCTCGGTCTTGTTTGCGGCCGGTGTAGGCCTTGCCGGCACCGCCGGTGCTTCTGCCGCGCCTGCCGCTGGCTTCAGCCCGGTGCCCGCGGCGGCGCCACTCGTCGAGCAGGTCCAATATTATCGTTATCGCCACTGGCACCGGCGGCACTGCTGGACTGAACGCGTGTGCCGTCGCGGGCTCTACGGCCGCCGCTGCTGGGTGCGGCGCGTCTGCCGCTGAAAACAGGTTCACTGCCGAACCGGCCTGGCGAAGAGCCGGGCCGGTCCGTGGTTTAACCGGGATTGAGGAGAGCACGATCCAACGCAGCGATGAAATGGGCGCGCTCATCGGCGAGCGCGAGCCCGCGCGGCGCTAGCACATGCCGGGTGAGGAAATAGCCGGTCAACCTGAAGCCATCGGCAATATCTCGACCGCCAGCTTCCGCCTCATCGTCACGCAAGAATGCCGGCAGCCGCAACATCCGTGCGGACCAAGCCTCCCCCGCTTCACGCGAGACCGCCCGGCCCGATTTCGGCGATACATAGGTCAATTCGTCGCGCGAGCCGGTCGCCGCACATTGAGTGAGATCGAGGCCGAAGCCGAGCTCCGCCAACAGGCGCAACTCGAAACGCACCACGCGCGGCGCCGACCACGCGACGTCGTCGAGGCGGTCGAGTAGGCACTCAAGTTCGGAATGCAAGCCGGCGTGCGGATCGCGCTCCGGCAACAGCCGCATCAGCGCAGCGAGGTGGCTAATGCCATAGATCGTGTAAGGCGCCCCGAAGAAACCGGCGGCCCGCAATGTGGTTCCTTCCACCGTGTAGTGACCGAGATGATCGTCGAGCCGCGCGCGCCATATGGCGCTCACACCGTTGCCGGGTTGAAGGATCGGCTTCAGCCGCGTGCCGAAGCCACCACGCACCATACCGAGGTGGCGGCCGTGCTCGCGCGTCATCAACTCGAGGATGCCGTTGGCCTCCCCGTGCCGCTTTA
>DASTWX010000071.1:0-11816 GCA_035765795.1 Pseudolabrys sp.
AGAAAGCGGCATCGAAGTGGTGTGGATGGATTACAGCGGTTATCCCGAATACCGGCAGCTATGGGGTCCGTACGATCCGAACCTCAGCATCATCGACCTGATGCTCAACACCGGCAAAGACGCGGCGAAGCTTGTCGCGCCGGTAAGGAGCGCGCCGACCGCGCTTGCATATGAAACCGGCTCTCGTGTCTAGCAGGGTGCTGAAAAGGTCCATCAGCGCGTCATTCCGGGGCGCGCCGAAGGCGCGAACCGGAAATCCAGAAGCCAATTCTGCGGGTGTTACTGGATTCCGAATCGCCGATTGGCGGCGTCCGGAATGACACCGTAAAGCTTTCAGCACTGTCATGCGACTTCCAGCACGGCGAGACCGAAGCCGGTTTCGCCGTAACCGTTGCCGTTGTACAGCATGAACCATTCTCCCGCGTGCTCAAACACGAAGGGATACTCGATCATCTCGGAATCCCAGCCCGAGCTTGACGGCGCGATTCCGGACTGGCCAAGGCGGAGCTCCCATTGCTTGCCGCCGCCGCTGACGGCGTAGCCGATCCGATATGTCTCGCCAGCCCCGCTGCGGAACGAAAACCACATGTGATAGCGCGCGTCCGGACCGAGCAAGACTGCCGGGCGGGAGAATGCCTGGGCCGTGCCAATTTCATGAGGCACGGCGGGGCCGTGACGATTCCAGACGTGGCCATCATGCGAGGTCGCGTATTGGATGACGTGCAGCATTTCGCCGTTGCCGGCATCCCAGGTGACCGTCGAGCCGTACCACATGCGATAGCCGGACAGGTGGCGGACCACCCACGGGTAGGAGAGGCTGACCGGGTCGGTTTCGTCAGCGCCCATGAAGGGCTCCTGCCCGTCGGCGACTAGCGAATAATCCGGTTTCATGATTAGCCGGCCGATGTCGCCGCGCCAATGCCCGCCCGGCGGCCGCTGCCATCCCATAAACGTCACATAGGCCCGGCCGCCGGCGATATACCAATTGCCGAGGGAGACCCCGTGCGAATAGAAGCTGCCGTCGCGCCCGTGCTCGAACACAGGCGCGTCGCAAGTCCGCAGCACCTTACGGCGAACGATGTCAATGTCGACGCAGCCGACCGATGATCGATTCTGCGCATCCCGGCCGCTGAAGAAGACGCGAAATACATCATCTTCGAGCGGCACCGCCATTGGATTGGCGGCATGGGTGGCAAGCTTCGGGTGCCTCCCTTCCGGGGCATAAAGCAATCCTAGCTTGCGCCAGCTTATCTCTGCAGTCATCAGATTTTCCGCACGCGCCCGCTCGGCACCTTCGAGCGCTCCGTCGCCTGGCCGAGATAAACGCCTTCCGGCTCGGCATCGCTCAGCAAAAGGGCGCCGGCGGCGATCAGGCAGCGCTCGCCGATCCGGACGCGATCGCGAAACGTCGCGTTGACGCCGATGAAGCACGATTCGCCGATCTCGACCCCTCCGGAGACGACGACATGCGAGGCGATAAAACAATGGTCGCCGATGGTCGAATGATGGCCGATGTGATTGCCGCTCCACAACACGACGTTGTCGCCGATGGTCGCGAAGGGCTGAATCGTATTGTCTTCCAAGACAAAGCAGTTCTCGCCGATGCGGCCATTATTGAGGACGGTGGATCGGGAGCTGACGTAGCTCGCCATCCTGTAGCCGAGCGCCTTGGCAGCGAGGTATTTCTCCTTGCGCGCCTGATTGAGGCGCGCATAGCCCAATGCGACGAACATCTCGTGCTCGAGCGGAGGATAACGCGACGCAATGTCGGTGAACGGCACCAAGGGCAGCCCACAGAATTCGGGGGCAGTCGCGTAATCCGGATCGACAGTGAAGGCGACGACCTCGTAATCGGAGTCCGTGCTGAAATAGTAATGTGCCAACTGCGCGACATCGCCGGCGCCGAAAACGACAAGCTTCTTTGTCATGGCGTTCGTCTCACCAGAACCGTGAGAATCGTGAACTCGGACTTGGTCGCCGACGCCACGCAGGATCGCGTCGTGTTCGGCGAATCTGGCCAGGTCGCACCCCCGATTTCGGTCAAAACATCACACTTCCGGCCGGCCATAGACCTGCCGCACGATCGTATAGGGTCGCCGCTTGGCTTCCATGAATATCTTCGACAGATAGATGCCGATGATGCCGATGAAAGAGATGATCAGCCCGCCCAGCAGCCAGACGGAAGCCATGACCGATGTCCAGCCCCGTAGCGGCTGGGCAAAGAACAGCCAATTCATGACCAAGTAGGCCGTGGAGAGGCCGGCGATCAGCGAAATAACGAGGCCCAGATAGAAAATGGCGATCAGCGGCGCATTGCTGAACGACGTCACCGAATTGACAAGCACGGCCATCTTTCGGCCGAGCGTGTAGGTGGTCGCGCTCGAGCTGATCTTCCTGACCAGCTGCGCGCGCTGATCGAAGCCGGTGATACACCAAAGGCCGGCCATGAATACCTCGCGCTCGTCATGGCGCAGCAAGGCCTCGACATAGCGGCGGCGCATCAGCCGGGCCGTGACAATGTTGTCGGGAATGGCCAAGCCTGTCATGGCGCGTATCGTACGATAGAACAGCGGACCGCTGATCCGTTCGACGAAGGCGCCTTTGCGAACGTCTTGTACACCATAGACAACGTCGCAGTCGTCCCGCGCGAGCTGTTCGGCAAACGGCGTCAGCCATTCGGGAGATTCCTCAAGATCGCTGTCGAGCAGAAAAAGAAAATCACCCCGCGCGTGCGCTAAACCGGTCATCATCGCCTTGTGGTGACCGAAATTCCGGGAAAGGTCGACGACGACGACCTGCGGGTGCGACTCCGACAAACGGATGGCGCGCTCCAAACTGTCGTCCGGAGATCCATCGTTCACGAGGACGATTTCGTAGTCGTCCCCCACGAGTTTTTGCGCGGCTGCACTCGCTCGACGATGAAACTCATCGACGTAAGCCGACGAGCAGTAAAGGGTCGCGACAATCGACAGTTTCATGGTCGCACGTGTTTTACGCGGAGGGCGGAACGGAGCGCCGGCGGAATTCCGCGTTGCCTCGGACCCCGGGCGCTGGTACACATGAACGTCGCAATAGCCGAAAAAGCGGCGCGATTACAATGCTCTTGTCGGTCAACGTCGCGACTTCCCCTGAACACAATCATTTTCCGCCGATCGGCCGAGCCCATTAGCCTTTATGACCAATCGTCTGCATCGCGGCGACCTGCCGGACCTCACCGCTTACAGCGGCAAAAGCGCAGTGGCGATCGACACCGAAACGATGGGGCTCGACCCCCATCGCGACCGGCTCTGCGTGGTGCAGCTTTCGCCCGGCGACGGCTCCGCCGATGTCGTGCAGATCGGCGCGGGGCAAACCCGCGCGCCCAATATCGAGCGCCTGCTCGCCGACCGTTCCATCGTCAAGCTCTTCCATTTCGGCCGCTTCGATCTCGGCGTGTTGGCCAAGACATTCGGCGTCATGGCCGAGACGGTCTATTGCACCAAGATCGCTTCGCGGCTCGCCCGCACCTATACCGACAAGCATGGGCTCAAGGATCTCGCGCGCGAACTGCTCGGCGTCGAATTGTCCAAGCAGCAGCAGTCCTCCGACTGGGGAGCCGACGCCTTGAGCGACGCGCAAGTGGCGTACGCAGCCACCGACGTGCTCCATCTGCATGCGCTGAGGGAGCGGCTCGACGCCATGCTCGTCCGCGAAGGCCGCAACCACCTGGGCGATGCCTGTTTTCGGTTCCTGCCCGATCGGGTACGCCTCGATCTGGCCGGCTGGGCGCAGGAAGACATCTTTTCGCACTCGGTCTAAGCGTTTGTTGTAGAGGCCGTATCGGTCGGCCCGCAGCAGCAACTTGCCGCGCGCGAGCCATATTCCTGCGGCAAACACGGCGGGCGGGGTAAGATACCGTCCCATATCGAACCGAAACGCAGCCGATGCCGGGAATGGCATGAACCGTGTAACGAGCGCGCGCGCCGAGGCGCAGACCGCAGGCGCTTTCTGGGCGATGAGCCGGGGCGACGACGGGCGCGCGTTCCGCGCCGCCCGCCGTCACAGCCGCGCGGTCAGGCTGTTGCGTATTGCATTGCCGGCGGCGGTGGCGTTCGGCGTGCTTGCCGTGACGCTCATGACGTATTTCAACCCGCTGCGCATGGTATCGGGGTTTCCGGCCGATGCCGGAAATCTGGTCGTCTCGGGCAGCAAGGTCACCATGGAGCAGCCGCGCCTTTCCGGCTTTACCCGCGACGGCCGCGCCTACGAACTAAACGCCGACGCTGCGCAACAAGATTTGGCCAAACCCGATCTCATCGAACTGCACAACATCCGCGCCACGGTGCAGATGCAGGATAAGAGCACCGTACGGATGACGGCGCGCCAGGGCCTCTACAACAGCAAATCGGAAATGCTCGATCTCGCCAACCAGATCAACCTCACCTCCAGCGACGGCTATCGCGCCAGGCTGAGTGAGGCGAAGGTCGACATTGGGAAAGGTCACGTCGTGTCGGAGCATCCGGTGGAGCTCGACATGCTGCAAGGGCGGCTCGAGGCGAAACGAATGGAGATCGTCGATTCCGGTGACCTCGTCCGTTTCTCCAACGGCGTTCGCATGACCATGCTGCTGAACAAGGGCGACGACGCCGCGATGGTGCGTGTGCCGGCAGACCGCTCGATTCAGACCGGCGCATCCGCGTCGGCTCTCAGCGACGGAGTGCGCTGACCGTGCCCCTTAGCTTTCGCTCGCTCCTGCCGCTTGCTTTTGCCGTGATGCTGCTACCGTTTGCCGTTGCCGGTGCGCAGCCCGCGGGGAAGGGCCCCCCAAATGCCTTGCAGGGATTTTCGCAGAATCGCGATATGCCGGTGCATATCGAGGCGGCGAAGCTGGAGGTGCGCGACAAGGAAAAGGTCGCTACCTTCAGCGGCGACGTGCGCGTGCAGCAGGGCGACACGACCATGCGCTGCGCTACGCTGAAGGTTTTCTATGAGCGCGACGAACACGGTGAGAAAAAGAAGGCAAAGGCGATGAAGGC
Source organism: Pseudolabrys sp. (assembly GCA_035765795.1). Taxonomy (GTDB): domain Bacteria; phylum Pseudomonadota; class Alphaproteobacteria; order Rhizobiales; family Xanthobacteraceae; genus Pseudolabrys. The sequence continues at coordinate 5,016 of DASTWX010000071.1, forward strand.
GGCCGACCCCGGCCCCGGCGGGGAGCAGAAAATCAGGCGCCTGGAAGCGCGCGGCGGCGTTGTGGTGACGCAGAAGGACCAGACGGCGACGGGCAATCTCGGCGTCTTCGACATGGCGACGAACACCGTCACGCTTACCGGCAAGGTCGTGATGACCCAGGGCAAGAACGTGCTGCGCGGCGACAAGCTCGTGGTCAATCTGGCGACCGGCGTCTCCCGCGTCGAAGCGTCGAAAAACGGCAGCGGTCGCGTGGAAGGTTTGTTCCTGCCTAGCTCGAAGCCGGGCGGAGCGAGTCCCCTGGGGGCAATCCATTGAGGGGCGTATCAGGGTCATTGCGCCTGTTGGGCCGTGCACCTGTCCCTGTGTGCGGAGAGAAGGTGAGAGCGCGCCGCGAGGTCTTCCAGTGAACGTCCTTGCGCTGTTTCGGCGCTTCCCGAAGCAGGCCTCGCGTCATGCAATGACGGCGGCGGGCATGCGTACGCCTCAGGTCAATGCAATGAGTGCGCCGGCCACCCGCCAGGCGCATCCGGCCGCGGCGCCACGGACCGCCGCGCGGCCGCGGCGCGATGCCGACGGCCGGCAGGCCGTCCATCACGCTTATCTCGCGGCCCATGGCGTCGAGAAAAGCTTCGGCGGCCGCAAGGTGGTCAAGGGCGTCACCCTTTATGTGAGGCGCGGCGAGGCGGTGGGTCTGCTCGGACCGAACGGCGCCGGCAAGACAACGGTCTTTTATATGATCACCGGCTTGATCAAAGCGGACCGCGGCCGGATCGAACTCGATGGTTACGACGTCACCGCGCTGCCGATGTATCAGCGCGCGCGGCTCGGCATCGGTTATCTGCCGCAAGAGGCCTCGATCTTCCGGGGCTTGAACGTGGAAGAAAACATCCGTTCGGTGCTCGAGGTGGTCGAGCCGGACCGCCGGCGCCGCGAAGCAGACCTCAATGCGCTGCTCGAGGAATTCAACATTGCGCGGCTGCGCAAAACGCCGACCATCGCACTCTCCGGCGGCGAGCGGCGGCGCGTCGAGATCGCCCGGGCGCTGGCCACCCGGCCGAGCTACATGCTGCTCGACGAGCCGTTCGCCGGTATCGACCCTATCGCGGTCGGCGATATCCAAACGCTGGTGCGCCATCTCACCAACCGCGGCATCGGCGTGCTCATTACCGATCACAATGTGCGCGAGACGCTGGGGCTGACGGACCGCGCCTACATCATCTACTCCGGCGAGGTCCTGATGGAGGGGAGGGCCGACGACATCGTCAACAATCCGGATGTGCGGCGGCTGTATCTGGGCGAGGAATTCCGTCTCTAGCGCGTGGCGATGCAGAATCCGAGCGTCATTCCGGGGCGCGAGCCAACGGGTCCGCGCGAAGCGCGGCCCGATGACAGGCTCCGCGAGCGAGCCCGGAATCCATATCCACAGGCTGGGATTATAGATTCCGGGCTCACGGCCTGAGTTCACCATCGGGCCGGCCTTTGGCCGGACCCGTTGGGCCGTGCCCCGGAATGACGACGAGACTTTTTTCGTGCCACGCCGGGCTGCCGAATTGGGTACCGCCATCGGCCCCACATGGTGTAAATAACAAGCAAGAATCAGGCCAGTTTACGCCGGAAGCCGCCGATGGCGCTCTCGCAACGACTCGAATTCCGCCAGACCCAAGCGCTGGTGATGACGCCGCAATTGATGCAGGCGATCAAGCTCTTGCAGCTCTCCAGCCTTGACCTTGCGGCCTATGTGGAAGGCGAGCTTGAACGCAATCCTTTGCTCGAGCGCGGCGGTGAGGATGACGATGCGCCGGCTCCCGCCGGGGAGGCCGAGGCCGCCGGTGAAGGCGGCGAGCTGATCGAGGGCGGTGACGCCGGTGGCGACTGGGCCGTCGAACCCCTCGATACCAGCCGCCGGTCCATGGAGCAGGCGCTTGGCACCGAGCTCGAGAATGTCTTTCCCGATGACGGTAGCGAGAAGGGTGCGCCGGTCGAAGCGCCGCCGCCGGCCTATTCGGAATGGTCGGGCGCCGGCGGCGCCAATGGCGACTACAATCTTGAAGCTTTCGTTTCCGCCGAAACCTCACTCGCCGACCATCTCGCCGAGCAGATGGCGCTCGCCATTTCCCATCCGGCACAGCGCATGATCGGCCGATACCTCATCGATATGATCGATGAAGCCGGATATCTGACCGGCGATCTCAGCGCTGTTGCGGACAAGCTCGAAACATCGGTTGAAGAAGTCGAGTGTGTCCTTGCGATCCTGCAAACCTTCGATCCGTCGGGCATCTGCGCGCGCAATCTGACCGAATGCCTGGCCATCCAGCTCAAGGAGCGCGATCGCCTCGATCCGGCGATGCAGGCGCTGCTCGCCCATCTCGATCTGCTGGCGAAGCGGGACATCGCGGGCTTGCGCCGCCATTGCGGCGTCAGCGACGAGGACCTCGTCGAGATGATCGCCGAGATCCGCAATCTTAATCCCAAGCCGGGTGCCGCGTTCGGTTCGATCTTGGTGCAGCCGATCGTGCCGGATGTCTTCGTGCGCGCGGCGGCGGATGGCGGATGGCAGGTCGAGTTGAATGCCGACACGCTGCCGAAGGTGCTCGTCAATCAACGCTACTATGCGCGGATTTCGAAGAGCACGCGCAGCGAAAAGGAAAGAACGTATCTCGCCGATTGCCTGCAGACCGCCACCTGGCTCGCACGCGCACTCGATCAGCGCGCCAAGACCATCCTGAAAGTATCGACCGAGATCGTGCGCCAGCAGGACGCCTTCTTTGCCAGAGGCGTGCAACATCTGCGCCCGCTCAATCTGAAGACCGTCGCCGAAGCGATCGGCATGCACGAATCGACGGTGTCGCGCGTGACCGCCAATAAATACATGGCGACCAGCCGCGGCATCTTCGAACTGAAATACTTCTTCACCTCGGCAATTGCCGCCGTCGACGGTGGCGAGGCGCATTCCGCCGAAGCGGTGCGCCATCGCATCCGTCAACTGATCGACGGCGAGGCCGCCGACAATGTGTTGTCCGATGACACGATCATGGAGAAGCTGCACGCCGCCGGCATTAATATCGCGCGGCGCACGGTTGCTAAGTACCGCGAAGCCATGCGCATTCCTTCGTCCGGGCAGCGCCGGCGCGAGAAGCAGGTTGCGATGTAAGCCGACGCGGTGCGTCACTGCGGCGCATCGTTATCGCACGACCGCAGTTCCGGTTCCGCCGCTCCTGTGGATGCAGCGCGCTCTCGCGCATTGACCTCCGCGACAATAATTTTAAGCTTCGAATCGGTTGGCCGGGGCGATGATGGCGCGGCGCAACGCCGGGCTCGGACAGGAGGCAAAGCATGCCTTTGCGTGTTTCGGGTAAGAATATCAGCGTCGGCATGGTCTTGCGGCAGCGCATCATCGAGCGCGTCGAGGATGCGACCACCAAATATTTTCGCGGCGGTTATTCCGGACACGCGGTTGTCGGACGCGATGGATTCGGGTTCCGCACCGATTGCGTGCTGCATCTCGATTCCGGCGCATCACTGGAAGCAGAAGGCATGGCCGCAGGCGCTTATGAGAGTGCTGATCAGGCGGCGGTCCGCATCGAAAAACGGCTACGCCGTTACAAGCGCCGGCGCAAAGCCCGTCAGGCGCAGCGCGGCCGCTGAGAAGTCTGGAAAAATGCAAGGAGAATCCACGCGCCGTCCACGCCATTCACCATTGACGCGGCGGGGTGTCGCTCTTATGGTCCGCGGCCTTCCACACCCCCTTCACCTCGACGTTGTTTTTCCGATCATTGGACATGTCCATGACGCTTACTGATCTCGTCGGGCCGAACGCTGTCATTCCGGCGCTCAAGGTCAACGGCAAGAAACAAGCGATCCAGGAATTGGCCGCGCGCGCCGCCGCGCTGACCGGACAGAACGAGCGTGTGATCTTCGAGATCTTATTGCAGCGTGAGAAGCTCGGCTCTACCGCCGTCGGTAGCGGCGTTGCCATTCCGCATGGCAAGTTGCCCAAACTCGGCCGCTTGTTCGGCCTGTTCGCGCGGCTGGAGCGGGGAATCGATTTCGAGGCGCTCGACGGCCAGCCGGTCGATCTGATCTTTTTGCTGCTGGCGCCGGAAGCGGCCGGCGCCGATCATTTGAAAGCGCTCGCGCGCGTCGCGCGCCTGTTGCGCGATCCCGAGATCGAGCGCCGCTTGCGCGAGTCGCGCGATGCCGAGGCCCTCTACGCGGTGCTGTCGATGCCTCCTGCTTCCAGCGCGGCATGATTCAGAGATCAGTGATCAGTGATCAGTAATGCGAAAGGGCCGGCAACCGCCGGCCCTTCTGATACCTGATACCTGATCACTGATTCCTGGTTAGTGTACGCTCACCGGCTCGAGTTCTTGACTCCAGGCATTAGCCAGCGCGGCTTCGCGCGAGTCGGTCAGCATCATCGGCGTGCCATCGGCGGCGTGCAAGGAAAACAGCTCGATGCCAGGCGCGATCTTCGGCGCCTGCGGGAACAGCTTGGCGACATCTTCCGAGCGGATCGATTTCACGTAGGCGATCTCGCCGTCGCCGAGTTGCGCCAGCGCTTCCTGTGTGATCACCGGATGGGCTGCTTTGTGCGCGATGGTTTTGTTATCTGTGTCATTGGTCATGGCGCTCGACTCCTTTCTCGAGTCTTTTGACACGGTCGAGTCCCGTTAGAGTTCTCATTCCTGTTCGTTGATCCTTATCGTCTTGACGATCCGCTCCGGCTGCGGCCGCACCAGGTCGATCGACAATAAGCCGTTCTTCAGCTCTGCGCCTTGCACCTCCATGCCGTCCGCCAACACGAAGGTTCGCTGGAATTGGCGCGCGGCAATGCCGCGGTGGAGATACTGACGGCTTTTGTCGTCCTGCTGCCGGCCGCGAATAACCAACTGGTTTTCTTCGATGGTGACGTCGAGCTGATCGCGGGTGAAGCCGGCAACCGCGAGCGTGATGCGCAGCCGGTCGGGGCTGTTCCCGTCCTCGGGCAGTCGCTCGATGTTGTAAGGCGGATAGCCGTCGGCCCCTTTCGAGACGCGGTCAAGCACGCGCTCGATTTCGTCGAACCCCAGCAAGAACGGACTGGACAGGGACGGAACTCGTGACATGGGTCCTCAAAGTCCTCGGGTGAAGCGACTTTGACGGGGTCCTCAATAGGCACCCCCCCGCCGGACAGCGACCGCCGTCCGGCAACTGCTAATATGGGCTGGGCCGGTTAAAGGTTCAAGAACGCTGCGGATTCCGGCGCTGGAACTAAGCGAGGGAAGGTTTGATGTCGAGCAAGGCTGCCATTCCACGGCTGACAGTCCGCAGCCTCCGCGCAAGGCCGGTGCGGGTGCCGCTGAATTTCGTGCTGGGCACCAGCCAGGATGCTGTGCGCGAGGCGCCGCTGGTGCTGATCGATCTTGAGACGGAGGAAGGGGTCACCGGCCGGGCCTGGCTGTTCGCCTACGTGCCAGCGGCCGCCAAGGCGGTCGTCCATTTGCTCGGCGAGGTGGCGGGGCTCACACGAGGCGCGGCGGCCGATCCCGCCGGGATTTGGGCGAAGCTTACGCGCCGCTTCACGCTTATCGGCGTGCAAGGCGTCGTGCGCATGGCGATGGCCGGGTTCGACATCGCCTGCTGGGACGCGCTCTCCGTCGCCGCCGGCACGCCGCTGGCGCGCTTTCTCGGCGGCTATCCGAGGCCCATCCCGGCTTACAACAGTTGTGGGCTGGGGCTGACGGACGACCTGGGCGCGCTTTCGGCCGAGGCAGAGGCGCTGCTTGCGACCGGCGGTTTCGGCGCGGTTAAGCTGCGGCTCGGCTATCCGACGCTGGCACAGGATATGGCGGCCGTGCACGCCGTACGGCAGCGCATCGGGCGCGATGCGCTGCTGATGGTCGACTATAATCAGGCGCTGAGCGCGGACGACGCGCTGGTGCGAGGCCGTGCGCTCGACCAGGAAAACATCTATTGGCTGGAGGAGCCGGTCCGCCACGACGACTACGCAAGCGCTGCCAAGCTTACAGGTGCGCTGCGTACCCCGATGCAACTCGGTGAGAATTTCTCGCTCCCGACCGGCATGGAAGCCGCTATTGCGCAGCACGCGGCCGATTACGTGATGCCTGATCTCGAGCGCATCGGCGGGGTGACCGGCTGGCGGGAGGCCGCGCGCATCGCCGCCGCCCATAAGCTGCCGATGTCGTCGCATTTATTTCCGGAGGTGAGCGTGCATCTGCTCGCCGCCACGCCGACCTGCCATTTCCTCGAGTATGTTGATTGGGCGAATGTGCTTCTGCAGGAGCCGCTGAGAATCGAGAAAGGCTGTGCGATCGTTCCGGAGCGCCCAGGCAACGGCATGGTCTGGGATGAGGACGCCGTCGAACGCTTCCGGATGGATTGATTGCCGCTGGTTATCGGAGATCGCGCGCGACCAAGTCGGAATCGTCTAAACCGAATCTCCGCAGAACACCTTTGGCCAGCGCAACCGGTTCAAGCTCCCCTGCTTCCGCGCGCTGGAGGATGTGCTTCGCGATGACCTGTTTGACGACTTCAGGGCGGCGGCTCGTGTCGTCATGCAGTGACCGGCTGACCAACTCATAAGCCATCATCATCGACTCGATCGCGTTCGGATCGAGGACAATGCCGGCAGACGAATTTAGGCGCTGAGTCATCCCCTGCGTTCCGTTTTTTGAACGCCCCCAGGGAGCATGGCTTTGAGAATGCATCCTCCACGGCGCGGAATCCAGTAACCAAGAGATTAAATTGTCGTAAGCCGCCGCGCCGGCGCAATGCCTGAAGCACATCTTTGAGACGAGGAA
>DASTWX010000072.1:0-22811 GCA_035765795.1 Pseudolabrys sp.
GCCTTGATCAGCGGGAGCAGCGGAAGCTGCGCGCAGGTGGTGTAACAGCCGGGGTTGGCGACGAGATGCGCTTTCCTGATCGCCTCTCGATAAAACTCGACTAGGCCGTACACCGCCTGCTTTTGCAGGTCCGGCGCGTGATGCTCATGTCCGTACCATTTCGCATAAGCGGCCGTGTCGGCGAGCCGGAAATCGGCCGACAAGTCGATCACTTTGGCGGCGGGCGTCGCGGCGAAAATCGCGGTCACCACTTTTTGCGTGGTGGCGTGCGGGAGCGCACAGAAGATCAGGTCGAGATTGGCGCCGATCCAATCGATACTCTCGATGGCAATGAGCTTGGGCAGAGCGAACGGCGAGAACTGCGGAAAGACATCGCGCATCGCCTTGCCGGCGCTGCGCTCGGCGGTCAGCAGCGCGATTTCAACCCGCGGATGGCATAGCAGCAGGCGCACCAGCTCCGAGCCGGTATAGCCGGAGGCTCCCAGGATGCCGACCTTCGCTTTGGTCATCGCAAACAGTCCTTCAAGTGACCGGATCGAGACCAGAGGCACAACTTCTTTGGAGAAAGGTGCCGCGGCTCAGTCCGGCGGCACGGGGAAGACGATCAGACGCGCGCCCGTGCCGTGGCGGCACGGCGGCGTAGCTTCGACAGGCTGTGGATTGTCTTCATGGCCGCGGCATATAGGCTGGGTATCAGTGCGCGTCAACCTGGAGCTATCGTTCCGGCCTGTATGGTTCGACGGCCACGTAGCGGCAGCGGCTGATCGATCAAGAGTGCCTTGACGACCATATCGCGGGCGAGCGCCGGATCGACGCCGTTGGCGGCGATCAAATCCTTGCAGTCGGCGACGATCGCGTCGGCATCCTGCATGATCTTGAGCCGCTTGAAATGGTCCGGATGACTCAAACCCATGCTCTCGCCGACAATGTCGAGGATATTGACGATCTTGAACGGCCAGTCGCGTTCGTAGACGCAGAGGTCGCGATGATCGGCATGATACACCGCGACCAGGGCATCAACGCCAGCTGCTTCCGCCGCTTCCAGCTCGGCGAGATAGAGCTTGCGCTTGTATTCGGGCGTGGCGCTGACGAAGTTGCTCATCAAGCCGACCGCCGGCTGATGAAGATCGATGAGCTCGATTCCCGGCACCATCTCCAGAAGCTTGATGCCGGCCTCAACAACGCCTTTGATCCCTGGATGCTTGTGCAATGCGACCCTCAGCGGCACTGCCCGCCGCAGCAATGGCCGCAACTCTTCGAAACGCGAGGCGAGAAACAGCATAAACGGGGTCATCTCGAACGGCCGCGAGCCCCGCACCTTCTCGACCGTGGGTAGCGTCGTCTCCCTGAATTGTACGTGACAGCTGGCGCACCACGAGATCACGCCAGCCTTTCCCTCGGCGAGCTTGTCGAGCGAATTCGTGGCGACGCGGCCGGCGGTCTCGTTGTCGCCGGTACGCAACTGGACCACGCCGCAGCAATGGCTCGGGCCGCCCATGACTTTGTAGGTGACACCGAGCGCATCCATAACATCGAGTGCGAGCAGCGCGATGTGCGGCGTCTTGAGCACGTTGCAGCCGGTATAGAACACGAAGTCCGGCCGCTCGCCGGGTTTCACTGTCGAGCCCGACTCCAGCCGCTCATTCACCTTCTGTCCGAGGCGGGCCAATTCCTCGGCCCGCAACTGCATACGCGCAAGGACGTTGGTGCCGTCCGCGACCAGCCTGAAATTGGTCACACCACGCTTGCGGCGCTCGCGTGGATCGTTGGCCCGTCGCGCCATGGCGCCGCGCGCCATCGCGAGGAGAAAACGCGGATTGACCGCTTCATCGCAAGCTTCGATGCAGTTGCCGGTGAGGCAACAGCTTTTCGCCCAAACCTTCGACGGCTCCGGTCCATCGCCGGTCCGCACAATGTCGAGGACGCCTGAAATCACATCGCCCGCCGGCACGTCGCCTATGCCGGCCGGACCGGTCATCGGGCACGCCTCGACGCATTTGCCGCAGCATGTGCAGGCATCGAGCATTTCGGCCGTGCGCTCGGCTAGGGCTGCTTCAAACGTCATTTCAGTCATGGGACGCTATCATAGCGCCGAGCCGATCTCGGAGCAAAGAAAGCCAGTCGTTTGCATGCAAACATCGAGGCCATTCCGCCGAATGGCTCAAGCGAGATAGCCGTATAGGCGACCCGCGACCGCTTGGCTAAGCTGATCGGCGTCGAATATGCGACACGCAAAACGAAAAGCTTAGGGGTCGCTGACGCTCTGAATGCGCTTTTCCGGCAAATGCCATTCGCCCGGTGAACCGAGCCGACGGCATTCAATATCGGGAGGAATGTCATGATCGCACGCGCTGCAGCTTTCCTTGTGCTTGGGGCGAGCTTCGCCATCTTTCAGGCAATGGCATCCGCCGCATCGGCCAAGGAATTGAAGGTGCTATCGGAGAAGACATTCACCGGCTTCGGCTATCCGGAGTCGGTCGCCTATGATCCGGCAGAGAAGGTCTTGTACGTCGGCGATTTCGTTTCTGCGCTCAAGCCGGCGGAAAAGGATGGCAAAGGAAAGATCAACAAGGTTTCTTTGGACGGCAAAATCCTGGAGAAAGCGGTCCTCCCGGCGAATGGTCAAACGCTCAACAAGCCCAAAGGCATCTGGATCAAAGGCAGGCATCTCTGGGTTGCCGACATCGATTCCTTATGGGAATTCGACCTCAAGACCAAGCAAGGCAAGAAGCTTCCTTTGCCGGGCATCACTTACGCCAACGACGTGGCGCTCATGGGTAATGCCGTCTACGTCAGCGACAACCGTTCCGATAAGATCGCGCGTGTCGCGCCGGCGGACTTCCTGACATCGAAAAGCGCACCCAGAGTCAGCATTGTCTATTCAGGCCAATCGATTTTTCCCAATGGCCTCTATCCCGGCAAGAACGGCTCCCTCATCCTGGAAGGCTATCAATCCAAGGACAAGCCGCACGGCATCTATGTAATGGCGCCGGGCAAACAGCCGAAACAGATGTCCAAAAACATCGGTATGCTGGATGGGCTTTACCGGATGGCGGACGGCGACTTGATCGTCACCGATTGGGTATCGGGCACCGTGTTTCAATGGAATAAGAAAACGGGCGTGCACACATTGGCCAGCAATTTCAAAGGTCCGGCGGATCTGACCGCCATCCCGAACAAGCATGGTTTGCTGGTGATCGTGCCCGATCTGGTGAAAGGCGAATTGCGCTTCTTGCAGGTTAGCAAATAAGGACATTGGCGCGAGGACATCGAGCGACGTACTCTGACTCGTCATGCACGGGCTTGACCCGCGCATCCACTGATGAGCCTCCTTCGCCGAGTAGCCGAATGGATTGCCGGGTCAGGCCCGGCAATACCGGGAGAGAGTCAGCAGTTACGTTCATCAGCCCCAGATGAGCTTCACGACATATGAAATTGCATCGCCGATCGTCAGCAGCACTGCTGACCAAACGAAAGCTGAACTGAAATTGGCGATCTGAAACCGCCAAAAAGGCATGGCAAAAATGCCGGCGACCAGCGGCACCGCCGCGCGCAACGGGCCGAAAAAGCGGCCGATGAAAATGCCGGGCGCGCCCCATTTCTTCACGAACGCTTCGCCGCGCGGGATCAATCCTGGGTGCCGCGACAAAGGCCATATGCGAGCCACCGCATATTCGAGCTTAAGGCCGATCCAGTACGATAGCCAATCCCCGCAGGCCGCGCCGAGAGCGCCGGCGATCCACACCGGCCAAAAGCTGAGATCGCCGGCGGCAATCAAAGCGCCGATCGCCACCAGCGCCGCCCAAGCCGGCAACAGCAACGAGATGAAGGCGAGTGATTCGCCGAACGCCAGCACGAAGACGACCGGCGCCGCCCAGGCTGCGTGGTCTCGGACGAAGGCGGTAATTTGCTGGACGATATCGTGGAATTCCATAGAGCGGGCGCACCGGCTTGTCTCCCTCTCCTATCCGACCCCTGCAAACCGCGCCAGCAATCCCACATTAATCCGGAAGTTCGGGCTCTTGTTTCGGAAAAAGATGCACAAAGGCCGCCAACCCTATGATCAATAAAGGCGCTGCCAGGAATGCGCCGACCGGCCCCCAGAGCCAGGCCCAGAACACCAGCGATAGGAAAACCAGCAGCGGGTTGAGCGTAAACTTGCGGCCGACCGCGCTCGGGGTGACGATCTCGCCTTCGAGGGTCGCGCAGACCAGATAAACGAGCGGGGCGATGATCGCGTGCGTCAATGAGGGGAAACTCACCAGCCCGACCATGAACATGGCAAGCTCCATCAGGAGCGACCCGACGTATGGAATAAAGTTCAGAACGAAAGCGAGCACGCCCCAAGCCAAGGGATCCGGCAGACCGACCGCCCAGGCGACCACGCCGCCGATGACTCCCATGGAGAAATTGATCACTGCAACAACGCTAAGGTAGCCCGTCAGATTGGCTTCGATATCGTTGAGGATTTTCAACGTGCGCAGCCGGGCATCACGGTTGCGGAAGGCGGCTACCAACTCGTGCCGCAGGCGGGAGCGCCCGAGCAGCATGAAGAACAAGGTACCGAGGAAGATAATGACCTGACCGATAGCTGGCGTCACGATCGACAGTGCCGGCTGCACGATGGACATGACGTCGAAGCCGATCCCCTTGCCGGCGTCGGCCGGCAGCAGCGCGTTGCGTAAGCTGCGCAACGCCGACAGGGGCTGCTCGAGCACCAAGAGTTTGTCTTGGATGCTGCGGCCGATCTGCGGCGCTTTGCCGATCCAATCCACGACAGGCGCGGACAGCAGCATGATCAGCCCATAGAAGACGCCGGCAACCAAGAGCCAGAGCAGGATGGCGGTCACCGCCTTGGGAATTCCGTGGCGGTCCGCCCTCGTGGAGAGCGGGCCCAACATCATGGTCACCACGAATGCGGCCGTGACCGGCAGCAGAACCGGCCGGGCCAGATCGAGCGCCGCCACGAACAAAATAAGAAAGATGCCGAGTGTGGCGAATTGTACGGAGTCGCGCCACAGGCTTGCCCCGGTCGATGAGGACAGCGGATGGTCGATTACTGCCGGCAACGGCCGCTGCAGGGCCGCCCCGTTGTCCGCTCCCTCCGAAGACTGCGTTTTCAGGTGGCGGACATCCATGGAAACCATAACGAACGAAGTTCCAATTGGTTGCCACGCCGCCAGGATTGCGCTGCGCCGTCACGGCAGGGCCACCCTTCGTGGCATAGTGCTGGCAAACGAATCACTGCGATCCCATCTAAGATGCGTCTATGGCCAAGCCCACAACCCAGAAGAAGCAAGCCCCCCAACCTGACCTGTTCGACGCGCCGCAATCGGCGCCGCGCCGGGCGGCGGCGCGCAAAATACCGGCCGCTCGGAACGCCGCGCCCGAACGGGGCAGCGCGGAAGCGGGTTACACCGCCAAGCACATCGAGGTCTTGGAAGGGCTCGAGCCGGTGCGCCGCCGCCCCGGCATGTACATTGGCGGCACCGACGAGAAGGCGCTGCATCACCTCTTCGCCGAGGTGATCGACAACGCCATGGACGAGGCGCTGGCCGGTCACGCCGACTGGATCGAGGTCGAGCTCGACGCAGAAGGCTTCGCCTCGGTCACCGACAATGGCCGCGGCATTCCGGTCGATCCGCACCCGAAATTCAAGAATAAGTCGGCACTCGAAGTGATCATGTGCACGCTGCACGCCGGCGGCAAGTTCGATTCGAAAGTCTACGAAACGAGCGGCGGCCTGCACGGCGTCGGCGTCTCCGTGGCCAATGCCTTGTCGTCACGCCTCGAGGTCGAGGTTGCGCGCGGCCAGCAACTCTACCGTATGGCGTTCGAGCGCGGCCATCCGAAGGGAAAGCTGCAAAAGGTCGGCCGCGCGCCCAACCGGCGCGGCACCAAAGTGCGTTTCAAACCCGATCCGGACATCTTCGGCGCCAAGGCCGCTTTCAAGCCGGAACGTCTGTTCAGGATGACGCGCTCGAAGGCGTATCTCTTCGGCGGCGTGGAGATCCGATGGCGCTGTGCGCCCGAACTGCTGCGCGGATTGGAAGACGTCCCCGAGAAAGCCACGTTCCATTTCGCCGAGGGCCTCAAAGACTATCTCGCGGCGAACCTCGACGGCTCCACGCTGGTGCATCCCGATATTTTTTTCGGCTCCTCCGGCAAGACCGGCCGCCACGGAACGGCCGAATGGGCGATCGCCTGGACGGCGGACTCGGACGGCTTTCTCAACTCCTACTGCAATACGATTCCGACTCCCGACGGCGGCACGCACGAGTCCGGCTTGCGCTCGGCACTCCTGCGCGGTTTGAAGGATCACGCCGCCCGCATCGGCCAGGAAAAACGGGCCGCGCCGGTCACCGGCGACGACATCATGACCGGCGCCGGCTGCATGCTGTCGGTGTTTGTGCGCGAACCCGAATTCCAGGGCCAGACCAAAGACCGCCTCGCCACGGCGGAAGCCCAGCGCATCGTCGAACAGGCGATCAAAGACCCTTTCGACCATTGGCTCGCCGCAAACCCCACGCAAGCCAATAAGCTTTTGGAATTCGTCGTCGAACGTGCCGATGAGCGCATCCGCCGCCGGCAGGAGAAGGACATCGCGCGCAAGTCGGCGGTGCGCAAATTGCGCCTGCCGGGCAAGCTCGCCGATTGCACCAGTTCGGCAGCGGAAGGCTCGGAGCTCTTCATCGTCGAAGGCGACTCCGCCGGCGGCTCGGCCAAGCAAGCGCGCGACCGCCGCACGCAGGCCGTGCTGCCGCTGCGTGGGAAGATCCTGAACGTCGCTTCAGCGGGCAAAGATAAGCTAGCGCAGAATGCCCAGCTTTCCGATTTGGTGCAGGCGCTCGGCTGCGGCACCGGCGCTCATTTCAAGGAGCAGGACCTGCGCTACGACAAGATTGTCATCATGACGGATGCCGATGTCGACGGCGCGCACATCGCCTCGCTCTTGATCACCTTTTTCTTCCGCACCATGCGCGAGTTGATCGAGGCAGGCCGGCTTTATCTCGCGGTGCCGCCGCTCTATCGCCTCAGCCACGGCGGCAAGATCGTTTATGCGCGCAACGACCAGCACAAGGACGCACTGTTGAAGAGCGAATTCCACGCCAATGCCAAGGTGGAGGTCTCCCGCTTCAAGGGCCTCGGCGAGATGATGGCCGCCCAGCTCAAGGAAACGACTATGGACCCGAAGAAGCGCACATTGCTGCGCGTAGTCCTGGTCGAGGCCGAGCAAAAACCGACAGCAAAGATCGTCGAGCAACTGATGGGCAACAAGGCGGAAGCGCGCTTCGCCTTCATTCAGGAGCACGCCGAATTCGCCAGCGAGGAATTGCTGGACGTATGAACCTCTCTCCTCATGGTGAGGAGCGCTGCGAAGCAGCGCGCCTCGAGCCATGAGGCCGCTTTCAACCTTCGAAACGCGTCGCTGTCGCGACGCCCCTCAGGATGAGGCGGAGTGAGACACAAATAGCTTCTTTTTGCGCCCCCGGCGCCGGGCGTAAGCGCTTCGCGTGCGCGGATCCAACGAGTCGCGAATCCAATCGCCAATAAGATTCTCCGATAGCACCAATATGACCAACGCGATGCCCGGCAGAACCGAGGCCCACCAGCCACCCGAATAAAGATATTGATACGCCTGCGCGATACGCAGACCGATGGACGGCGTGGTCACGGCGACGCCGAGGCCCAGAAACGAGAGCGAGGCCTCCAATTCGACTGCGCGCGGAATGTCGACCGATACCTGGACCAGAAGCGGGCTGACGACATTGGGCAGGATATGACGAAATAGCACCCGCCCCTGCGACGCACCGGCCACGACGGCGGCGGTGACATAATCCTTCTTCCTTTCCGCCAAAACGCTGGAGCGTACTAATCGCGCATATTGCGCCCAGCCAACCAGCCCGATGACGGCGATCACCTTCCAAAGGCCGCGTCCGGAAATTGCGAGGACGGCAAGCGCGATCAAGACCGCCGGAAGCGAGAGCTGGATGTCGACCAGCCGCATGGCAGCCGTATCAATCCATCCATTGGCGCGATAACCGGCGATCAACCCGATCATACCGCCCACAATGACACTGAGCGCGACGGCAACGAAACCGGCCAGAAGACTGACACGCAATCCGTACAAGATGTTCGACAGCACATCGCGTCCGAGGCCATCGGTTCCCAGCGGATAAGTCCAGTCGCCATTCGCCATCCATGCCGGCGGCGTGAGGCGCATGAGAAGGCTTTGCTCTTCTGGGTCATGCGGCGCGATGAGCGGCGCGAACACGGCGCATGCGATTAGCACCAAAAGGATGGCTATGGGGACAAGCGGCAATCGCCGTAAGCCCGCCAGCATGCTATGCCGCATAGGAAACTCGCGGATCGATGACGCCGTAAAGCAGGTCGACGATCAGGTTGACGAGCGAGAACATTACCGCGACGACCACGATGTAGGAGAGGACGACCGGGAAGTCGAGCCGGTAAAGCGAAGTCAACGCCAAGCGGTTCATGCCCGGTATCGCAAAAATCGTTTCCGTGATAACAGCGCCGGCGAACAATTGAGCGAACTGCAGGCCGAAAACGGTGATTAGCGGCAAGAGCGCGGTCCGCAAAGCGTGCTTGAAGATTACCGTCATCTCGCTCATCCCTTGAGCACGCGCGGTACGGACGTAATTTTCCGACAGCGTGTCGAGCATGCTGGAGCGAACCAGCCGCGTAAAAAGCGCAATACGGAAAAAGGCGAGCGTGAAGGCCGGCAAGACGAAATGCGACAGGCTTCCCGCTCCAGAGGCGGGAAGCACATTCAGTTCGACGCTGAAAGCGAAAATCAGAAGAATTCCGAGGAAGAACGTCGGGACGGATGAGCCGAGGATGGAAATGGCGCGAAGCAGCCGATCGGCGAGTGTACCGGGGCGTATCGCGGACCATATGCCGAACGGAAGCCCAAAGACGAGCGCGATGAGCACTGCCAGCGCGACCAACTCGAGCGTCACCGGCACGCGATCAAGGATCAGTCGCATCGCCGGTTGGCCGCTGTAGTACGAGATGCCGAGATCGCCATTGGCGATCCCGGCAAGGTAGGTCCCGTACTGAACGATCAGCGGCTTATCGAGGCCGAGCTCGGCCCGCAGCGCCGCCCGGTCCTGCGCGCTCATCTGTTCCGGCGCGAGCACCGCGATCGGGTCGCCCGAAGCATGGATCAGCACGAAGACCAGCGTCACCACGACCCAGACGGCAAAAGCCGCCTGCAGGACGCGTTTGAGGACAAACCAAGCCATTCAATCGGCCGTCGGTGTCCGCTTCATTTTGCTTTGTGCATTTGCCAGGCGAGGATCAATTCGTCGGGCCGCGCCTTGTACTCGACGATGTTGCTCAGACCGGCGATGACATTTTCGTAGTAGAGCGGGACATAGGCGATGTCCTTCCGATCGACGATGTCATAGATCTGATGCTCCAGCTTCAGGCGCGCCGCATCGTCGAAGGTCTCGGCTGCCTTCGCCATCATCGCGTCTGTCTTCTTGTTGCAGAAATGCTCGCGATTGACATGGCCATACCCCGTTTTCAAGTCTCGGCAATGGTAGAGCGCGTCGTAAGTCGAGATCCCGTCGATGTTCCCCCAGCCGGCCATGTACATCGTGAAATCGCCTTTGTTGACCTTGGGGAAGAAGACCGCCTTGGGGATCGCATTGACCTGAACATTGATGCCAACCTGCTTCAGGAGTCCGCCGAGCGCCTGCGCCACTAAGGAGTCCTCAAAATAGCGGTCGTTCGTGGCGTCGAGCCGCACGGTGAAGCCGTTAGGATAGCCCGCCTCGGACAGCAGCTTCTTGGCGGCTTTGATGTCGTAGGGGAATCGCTTCAACGACTTGTCGTGGCCCTCGATATGCGGCGGGATGAATTGCGTCGCTGTGGTCACCGCGTCGTTGAATATCTTCTTTCGAATTAGATCGACGTTGATGGCCTGATAGACGGCCTTGCGCACGCGCGGGTCCATGAACGGGTTCTTCTGGCCCTGCGGCATGCCGGCAGAACCGGTCGTGCGCCATGCGTCCATCGCCAGGTAGATGGTGCGAAATCCGGGCACCATGGTCAGGTGGGTCTTTCCGCTGTTCTTGACTCTCTCGAAGTCCGCAGGCGCGACCTTTTCGGCGACCTGCACCTGGCCCGATAAAAGCGCGGCAAGGCGCGTGGCATTATTGGGGATGCTTTCGAGGCGGACATATTTGAAATCCGGCTTTTTACCCCAAAAACCATCCCAAGCCTTGATGTCCAAGTGATCTTCGGCGAGCCAAGATTCGAACGTATAGGGACCGGAGCCGATCGGATGTTTTTCGAAAGCTTCGCGTCCTTCTTTCGCGATCAGGGCTTCCGGCATCAATGGGATCGAGTCCAAATGCCTCGGGAAGATCGGATCGGGCGCGGAAAAGCTCACGTCGATGGTCGTCGGGTTGACGACCTTGTAGCCCGTAACGTTGACGACGAAGTTCTTGACCTGGGACTTCGGATTCTGCTTCGCGTCCATGATCGACTTGCCGACGTCGTCGGCCGTCATCTTGCTGCCGTCGTGGAATTTCACGTCGCTCCGCAAGGTGAGTCGCCAAGTCTTCGGATCGAGGTTTTTCCATGACGTGACGATCCTCGGGTCAACGCCGCCCTCTCGGTTGGGCATGGTGAGCAGATCGAAGATGTGGCGTTGCCAGGAGAAGGTGGTCGTCTCGCTGCGCATGATCGGATCGAGTGTCGTCGCCCCGCCCTGCCAAGCGACGACCAGGCGCTCAGCGGGGCTGTCTCCCGGCGCAGCCTGCGCGCTTGTCGCGGCCGCAATCATTGCCCAGATCGCGACGATCGTTCCCAATCCTCGTTTCAGAACGAGCGGCATACGTAACCTCCCTCTTTTCGTTGCCCGGTGCCGAAAGCTCCGTAGGGACGCCATTATCAGACCAAGGTGAACCCTGCGGCAATGGGGCGTCTAACGATCGGGGCGGAATCGGCTCCGGATTGGGCGTTCGCCGCTCAGAGAATGTCGTCGCGGATGCAGGCTTTGAAACGGCCTCCCCCGGCCTCGCGCAATGGCGGACGCTCCTTAGAGCAGGCGGGGAGCGCATAAGCGCAGCGGTTGCGAAATACACAACCCGACGGCGGATCGATCGGGCTCGGTATTTCGCCCTTGAGCACCTTCCGCGCGGGCTTGATGTTCGGGTCCGGCGTCGGCACGGCCGACAGCAGCGCCTCGGTATAAGGATGCAGCGGCCGCCGGCAGAGGGTGCGACTTTCTGCAATCTCGACGATTCGGCCGAGATACATGACGGCAGTGCGGTTGGCGATGTGTTCGACTACGGCCAAGTCGTGGGCAATGAACAACATGGCAAGCCCCAAGCGCGCCTGGAGATCGAGAAGAAGGTTCACCACCTGCGCCTGGATCGAGACATCGAGCGCCGATACCGGTTCATCGGCGACGAGAAGGTCGGGTGCGGATGCGAGCGCGCGGGCAATGCCGATCCGCTGCCGCTGGCCGCCTGAGAAGGCGTGCGGATACTTCTTCGCATCCTCTGCCGACAGCCCGACGAGCCGCAGCAATTCCGCGATCTTCTCGCGCCGTTCGGCGGCGTTTTTCACAATGCCATGGATCGCCAGCGGCTCACCGATCGCGTCGCCGACCGTCATGCGTGGATTGAGCGAGGAGAACGGGTCCTGAAACACGATCTGCATCCGCCGCCGGTACGGACGCAGGGCCGCCGTCGACAGGGCGCCGATGTCGATGCCGTCCAGCCTGATTGTTCCCGCGCTAGCGTCGATTACGCGGAGGATCAACTGGCCGACTGTCGTTTTGCCCGATCCCGACTCTCCGACGAGACCGAGCACCTCGCCCCGCTCGATAGTAAACGAAACGCCATCGACGGCGCGCAGCTCCGCCCTCGACCCATCCTGGCGCCTCACAATAAAGCGTTTGGCAAGACCACTCACTGCAAGGAGCGGCTCGGAAGTCATGCCGCTTGCTCGGACACGAGATCGCGCCAGCGCACGCAGCGCACGCCGTGACGCGGGCCGCACTGCTCCAGCGGCGGCACGTCCGTGTCACAGAGGCCAGCAAGCGTATGCCCGCAGCGCGGATGAAAAGCGCAACCCCTGGGCTGATGGCGCGGGTTGGGCACCTCTCCGGGAATCGCAGAAAGCTTCATCGCCGCATCGTCGCGCACGATGCGCGGAATCGAGGCAAGCAGACCGCGCGTATAGGGCATGCGAGGGTTTGCAAAGAGCGCCTTGGTGGGGGCGTGCTCCACCACCCGGCCCGCATACATGACGACGATCCGGTCCGCGAGCTCGGCGGCTACACCGAGATTGTGCGTTATGAACATAATCGCCATGCCGAATTCATTCTGCAGCGAGCGCAATAGATCGAGCAGTTGCGCCTGCACGGTTACGTCGAGCGCCGTCGTCGGCTCGTCGGCGATCAACAGGCTCGGCCGGCAGGCAAGCGCCATTGCGATCATCACCCTTTGCGCCATGCCGCCCGATATCTGGTGCGGAAAGCTTGCGAGGCGCGCCTTCGGGTCAGGAATGCCGAGGCGATCGAGCATTTCCGCCGCTATGCGCCGCGCATCGCGGCGCCCGCGATGTTGATGTCGCATGATCGACGCGGCAATCTGATCGCCGATCCGGTAGACCGGATTGAGGCTCGACATCGGCTCCTGGAAGATCATGGCGATCTCGTTGCCGCGCACGTGCCGCATCTGCCTCGATGTTAATCTCCTCAAGTCGACGACCGTGCCGTCGCGGCGGCGAAAATCGACAGCGCCGCCGACCTCGACGCCTGCCGCCGGCGGAATGAGATCCATGATCGCCATGCCGGTCGCCGACTTGCCGGCGCCGGATTCGCCGATAACGGCAAGCGTCTCGCCTTTTTCGATGCTAAAGGAGACGTCCGACACGGCATCCGCCGCACCGTCTTCGGTGTAAAATCGGACCCTCAGGTTCTTGACGTCCAGAAGACAATTATTGTCCACTCAACAGGCCCGCCGTCAGATCGCCTCTAGCGAAATATCCAATGGACGTGTTCGGTGCGTCAACCCGGACGGACGCCGGAAGGGAGAACCGAGTATGCGCAACTCCGACGAAATTTGGCAGCTGGTCGACGCCAAGAAGGACGACTTCATCGCGCTGAGCGACCGCATATGGGGAATGCCGGAACTTGCTTACACGGAATTCAAATCTTCCAACGAACACGTCGAAGCTCTGCAAAAGGAAGGATTCCGCGTCACCCGTGACATCGCCGGCATCCCCACCGCTATAACAGGCGAAGCGGGTGAAGGTGGGCCGGTGATCGCGATCCTCGGCGAATACGACGCGCTGCCCGGCCTGAGCCAGGAGGCAGGCGTGCCGGAGTGCCGGCCGATTAAAGGCAACGGCTTCGGGCACGGCTGTGGTCATAACCTCCTCGGCTCGGCGGCGTTGCTCGCCGCGACCGCCGTCAAGGATTACATCGAGGCCAACGGAATCAAAGGCCGCGTACGCTACTACGGTTGCCCGGCCGAAGAAGGCGGAGCCGCCAAGGGCTTCATGGTGCGCGCCGGCGCGTTCGACGATGTCGCCATTGCTATCAGCTGGCACCCCGCGGCTTTTTCCCAAGTGCACGAGCCGAAGTCGCTCGCCAACACGCGCATTGATTTCCATTTTACTGGCCGCGCCTCGCATGCGGCGGCGGCGCCGCATCTCGGCCGAAGCGCCCTCGACGCCGTCGAACTGATGAATGTCGGCGTCAATTACATGCGCGAGCACATGCCGAGCGACGCACGCGTGCATTACGCTCTCCTCGACGCCGGCGGCATTGCGCCGAACGTCGTGCAGGCCAGCGCCACTGTGCGCTATCTCGTCCGCGGCCGGGACCTCGTCGACCTCAACCATTTGATTGCGCGCGTGCGCAAGATCGCGGACGGTGCGGCGCTGATGACCGAAACGACGGTCTCTGCAAAGGTGGTAAGCGCGGTCTCCAACCTCATAGGCAACACGCCGCTGGAGAAAGCGATGGACGACGCCTTCCAGCGCCTAGGGCCGCCCGATTTCGACGATGCCGATCGCGCGTTCGCCGCCAAAATTCAATCGACGCTGACCGATGCCGACATCGAAGCCGCCTTCCGGCGGGTCGGCCTGCCGGTAACCAAGGGCCTGTCGCTCTGCGACAGGATCGTGCCGCACGGCCAGAACGGCGAAGCCATGGTCGGTTCGACCGATGTCGGCGACGTGAGCTGGGTCGTGCCGACCGTGCAGGCGCATGGCGCGACCTACGCGATCGGGACACCGGGGCACTCGTGGCAATTGACGGCGCAAGGCAAGATGCCCGCCGCCCATAAAGGAATGGTGCATACGGCCAAGGTTATGGCGGGAACCGCAATCGCGGCGCTCCTCGACGAAACGCTCATCCCGCGAGCCAAAGCAGACCATCAGGCCCGTCTCAAGGACACGCCCTACATCTCACCACTACCGGCGGATGTCGATCCGCCCCTCGAAATGTCGAAAGTCGCGTAAAGTTGAGATTATTTGGCGCGCACCTTTTCGGGCAGCGGATCCGACGAACATTTCCGTAAGACCGGTGTCTTTACACCGAACCCTACAGCAATGCCGTTTTTGACCCGCAGCGGTTTGTCTTGTGGCTCATTGCGAAGCGTACGGCGGCTGCCGTTATGCACCGCCCATATCAGCGCCTGGCGCTCCTCGCCCTCGCCTCCGGGACGAAAGATCACTTGGACGGATATCCGGGTCGCGGACAGCGGCGCAGCGGCGACGACGCGGTAATAATTGATTTCGGTGTCCGGCCCCAAATCCTGACGTTCCAAAACGGCGCCGTTCTGCACCAGGTCGGTGACACGAGGATTGCCAGGCGACGCGGCCGCCGGACAATCGACAGCCCAGGTTCCGAGCAGCCCCAATCGCTGGAAAAGATCGGCCACGCTCGGCACTTCCGCCCAAGCGGGTCCAGCGCTCAGAACCAAGCACGCATACACCATCGAACGCCACATGGCACCATCACCGACTCGCGCTATTCAATATCAGGATAGCAGCCGCCTTTAGGGCGACAATCGGCCGGACGGTCCATGCTCCGGTTTGACACCAGGTTTTTTGTGCTAATGGTATTGGCCGCCGCCGCATGACCCGCCCTCTGCTTGTCGCACCGAGACGTGGCAGCGCCTGGTCGTGCTGTATATGCTGTTGCGGCCCGGCCACGCCGCCAACGTTCTCGGACTGGCTTCGTTCCGGGCGGCGCTGAAGGCGCATTCGGGCCGCTCACGCTGTAACCTTTAACATCGCCGCTTCCGGGCGTTTCGGATAAACCAATGCATCTTTCCTTAATGCGCCTTATTTTGACGTTCGCGGCTGTGGCGAGCACGCTGCCTGCACTTACGAGCGCGGAGGCGGGACCAAAATCCATTAGGGCGTTCTGCATGACGAATCCAAACGTCGATTTTCCCGCTCGGACCTTCTACCGCCCCAAGCATAAAGCCGACGACCGCCCCAAGGAAATTGCCGCGGTCGGGGCAACGAACTGGCGCTGCATGGATGGCAAGGTCTATGTCTGTGACGGCGGCGCGTCGGGGAGCGCCTGCGAGAAGATGAATGCGAGCCGCACACCCTCCAAGGACATTCGAGAGACCTGCGAGTACAATCCCGGGCAAGACTTCGTAGCGATTGCAGTCATTGGCAATTCCGCGTCAACTTGGCGTTGTCGGGGACACACCCCCGAGATTATTAAGACCGTACCGCTCGACAAGCGAGGCTTCATGAAATCGACATGGGCACTGCTGTTCGACGGCCGCGGAAAGATCCGGCGGAACATCGAGTGGGGCGCCGATCCTCGATAGGACGGCGGGTACATAAAGCGGTTCAGCGCACTACGTCGGCGCCTCCCGCACAATCCCGGCTCACTCCAAGGCCAGCCCGACATATTGCTCGGCCAGAGAGCGGCGAGCGGATTCGGATGAAGTCAGATAATCGAGGTCAGCGAGCTGCCGCCGCCGGTCGAACGCGGACTCGTTGGGAAAACGGTGCATAATCTGCGTCATCCACCAGGAGAAGCGTTGCGCCTTCCACACCCGGCGTAGGCAGCGCGCCGAGTAGCCCTCGAGCAAATCCGTACGCTGCTTGTCGTAATACGCCTCAAGCGCACGTGAGAAATAGACCACGTCGGCGAAGGCCAAGTTCATCCCCTTGGCGCCGGTCGGCGGCACGATATGGGCGCTGTCGCCGGCCAGAAACAAGCGCTTGTATTGCATCGGCTCGACCACGAAGCTGCGCATAGCCGTGACGCCTTTCTGCAGGATAGGCCCCTCGGCGAGAGGGCGCGCGCCGCCAAGGCGTTTGTGCAACTCGTCCCAAATGCGCGCATCCGGCCAGTGCTCGATATCCTCATCGTGGTGGCACTGCAGATAGAGGCGCGCCAGGCTCATCGAGCGCATGGTGTAGAGCGCAAAACCGCGGTCGGTATAACAGTAAATCAGTTCGTGATCCGGCGGCGGCGATTCCGAGAGAATGCCGAGCCAGCCGAACGGATAGTCACGCTCGAATACGGTGAGCACCCCATCGGGAATGGTAGGTCGGCAAATGCCATGAAAACCGTCGCAGCCGGCAATGAAGTCGCAATCGATCTCCTGCGCCTTGCCCTCATGGGTGAACCAGATCTTGGGGCGCTCGCTGTCGAGTTCGTGCACGCTCACGGCATCGACTTCGAAAAAGAGAGGCTCGCCATCGGCAAGCCGGCGGGCGACGAAGTCCTTCACGACTTCCTGCTGGCCGTAAACCGTGACGCGCTTATCGACCAGCGTCTGGAAGTCCATCCGGTGCAAATCGCCGTTGATATTGATATTGATGCCCCAATGCAGCAGACCCTCGCGCTTCATGCGCTCGCCTAGGCCGACCTCGGCGATCAGGTCGGCGGCCCAGTGCTCGATCAATCCCGCGCGAATGCGATTCTCGATGTAATGACGGTCGCGATTTTCGATGATGACCGACGCAATGCCTTGAAGCTGCAGCAGCCGCGCAAGCATCAGGCCGGCGGGTCCTGCTCCGATGATGCCGACCTGCGTCCGCATATCGCCTCCTCCCCGAAAGTGCTGGCGGCTTATATGACCGGCATCCGCGGGGCGCAAAGGGATGAACCCCGGAAAGGATGGCACAATTGCCGCGGGCTTACTCCGGCCAGCCGTAGCGCGGCACGGTTTCAAGGTAGCGACGGTAAGCGTCGCCGAACTTGGCGAGCAGATAGCGCTCTTCGCGCTTGACCACGCCGAAGTGGAGTACCAGCGCGCCGAAGATGGTCATCACCAGCATCCAACTCGAGGCGAGTGCAATCGAAAGTCCGGCGAGAAAAAGCGTGCCGCCGACATACATCGGGTTGCGCATGGTGCGGAACACGCCGCCGGTCACCAGCGCGGTCGCGGGCTTCCATGGCTCAGGATGCGTGCCGGCAGCGCGGAACGACAGATTGGCCGCGAAGGCCAGCCCGAGACCCGCGGCCATCAGAACGCCGCCGATGACGAGGCGCTGCGTCAGCGTCAGGAGAGCGCTCAACACGTAAGCCGGTAATAGCCAGTCGAGCACGAGGCCGAGCACCACAGCGAGCAGCGCGATTAGCGGCGGCGGCGCGATCACCCCGGCATTGTCGCGCGGCTCACGCATCACACCGCCTCATTGAGCCAGCCGGCGAGCGCGGCGTTGACCGCCTCAGGCTGCTCGATCGTGGAGAGATGACCGCAGTTTGGCACGACGAGGAGTTTGGCTCCCGCGATGCCGGCAGCGATCTCTTCAGCCAAGGCCGGCGTCGTCACTTCGTCCTGCGCACCAACCAGCACCAGTGTCGGGCAACGGATGTCGCGCAGCAATGGGCGGGAATCCGGCCGCGAGATGATCGCTTTCTCCTGCCGTACGAAGCTTTCTACTCCCGTATCCTCGCCCATGGCACGAACGATGCTAAGCAGCCGTGCGTCCTTGCGATTCCTAAGATGAAGGTGGCGAGGGCCGAGCGTCTCCACCACCTCCGGCAGCCGCCCTGCCTCGGCCATTTCGATGAATGCATAGCGCGCCGCCGACTGCTCCGGGGTATCCGGCCGCGCCGAGGTATCGAGCAACGCCAGCTTGAGGATGCGCTCGGGCGCGAGCCGCAGCATGGCGAACGCGATATAGCCGCCCATCGAAAGACCTGCGAGCGCAAAGCGCGGCGGGGCCTGATCGAGAATGCGCTTGGCCACCGCGCCGATCTCTTCGTCATGGCGATGGTCGGCCACGGTGATCGGACCAAAGCGCCATAGTTCTTCGATTTGCGGGCCATAAAGACGCGCGCTGCAGAGGAGACCCGGCACAAGCACCAGCGGCAGCGATGTCGCCATTCCATCCTCCCGTGGAGGTCCATCCGGAACCGGAAAGGGACCTGAAATATTAAGAATTAATACGGCTTACGGCGCAAAGCATTGACTTTGCGTGCGTCCTCCCTATGTTCCGGTCAGCGGTCCGAACGAGATTCGACCGCCTTCCCCGCGCAACGCAACCAGAATTTCTGTCCGGCGCGGGCTCCGGACTCTGAGGTTATATGTCCTTTTCTCATCTCGGTTTATCCGACAAGGTTCTTTCCGCCATCGAGGCGGTCGGCTACAAGACCCCCACCCCCATTCAGGAACAGGCCATTCCCCACGTGCTGGCGCGGCGTGATGTCCTCGGCATCGCGCAGACCGGCACCGGCAAGACCGCCGCCTTCGTGCTGCCGATGCTGACCATGCTGGAGCAGGGCCGCGCGCGGGCGCGCATGCCGCGCACCCTTATCCTCGAGCCGACGCGCGAGCTCGCGGCGCAAGTCGCGGAAAGCTTCGAGCAATACGGCAAGAACCACAAGCTCAACGTGGCGCTGATCATCGGCGGTGTCTCTTTTGAAAACCAGGACGCCAAGCTGTTGCGTGGCGTCGACGTGCTGATCGCCACGCCGGGCCGCCTGCTCGACCATTCCGAGCGCGGACGCCTGCTGTTGACCGGCTGCGAGCTACTGATCATCGACGAAGCGGATCGCATGCTCGACATGGGCTTTATCCCCGACATCGAGCGCATTGGAAAACTTGTGCCCTTTACGCGGCAGACGCTGTTCTTCACCGCGACGATGCCGCCGGAAATTCAACGCATCGCCGACACCTTCCTACATAATCCGGTGCGCGTCGAAGTCTCCAAACCCGCCACCACCGCCGCCACGATCAGTCAGTTGTTGGTATCGAGCCGCGGCGAGCCGCACGAGAAACGAGCGACGCTGCGCCAGCTCATCAAAGGCGCCGATAATTTCAAGAACGCCATCGTCTTCTGCAACCGCAAGCGCGAGGTCGCACAGCTCTACCGCTCCTTGGTGCGGCATAAGTTCAACGCGGTGGCGCTTCACGGTGACATGGACCAGAGCGCGCGCACGGCCGCGCTCGACGCTTTCCGCAAAGGCGAGGCCAAGCTGCTCGTCGCCTCCGATGTTGCCGCCCGCGGTCTTGACATCCCGGACGTCAGCCATGTGTTCAATTTCGACGTGCCGCACCATTCCGATGACTACGTCCATCGCATTGGCCGGACAGGCCGCGCCGGCCGCAGCGGCACGGCCATCAGCATCGTGGCACCGATCGACCGCAAGTCGGTCGCCGCAATCGAGCGATTGATCGGGCAGACCATCCCCTGGATGAATAACCAGGGCGCGGCCGAAAACGAGGACGAGCTTTCGGCCGAAGGTGAGCGGCCGCGCCATAATGGCCGCCGCGGGCGTGAGAGATCAAACGGCTACCGTGATCGCGGCTCTGACCGCCGTTCGCCACGCCGCGCCGAGCACGAGCCGGTACGCGCCGGCGAACCGCCACGCTCGCGGCCACAACAACGCTCCGTTACTGAAGAAGCAGACGTCAGCCATTTGCCTGCCTTCCTGCTGCGTCCCGTTTCCATCAAAGCGTGACACAACGCGAGCGCGCGCCGGCCCTGTGCATGCACATTTATGGTTGAGCCTACGCCGAAACGGTTGTCATTTACTACCGGTTCATTTCCCTAGCATAGCCTCACGCAAGGCCACGGCGCCACCGATGGCCGCGCGAACCTTTGGCAGGACGCGTGTGGGGATCCGATGGACGGGCAAGCCGACGAGCATGAACGAACACTTGCCTACGCGGACATCGCTCTCGGACAGATGAAGGCGTTGCGCCAGCCGGTCACGCCGCGCAATTACGAAATTTGGTACGCCTACGCCACAGGCTACCACCCGTCGCTTAACCAGAAAATCAATGAAACGCTCCAGAATGCCGGCGCGCTTTCGGAGCAGGCACTAGATGACATTTACAGCACTTACCTGTCGCCGACCCGGCTGTCGGACAGGATCGACAGCGTAGGCAGTAAGGTAAAGGGCGAGATCGAGCAGGTCATGGCCATGATTGAGGCCGCCGCCGGCTCCGCTTCGAGTTATAGCGAAAGCCTCGCCGACATGAGCGAGAAGCTCGGCCAGTCCAAGGACCGCGAGGGCTTGCGCGCAATCGTCGAAAGCCTGGTGCACGCGGCTCAGGAAATGGAATCCTCCAACCAGAGGTTGGAAGAGCGGCTCAACGCCTCAAAGATTGAAATCAATGAGTTGCATGAGAACCTCGAGGCGATGCGCAGCGAGAGCTTGACCGACCCGCTGACCCAACTCGCCAACCGAAAATCGTTCGATATTGCCTTGGAAACGGCCATTGCGGCTGCGCGCACCAACGACGAGCCGCTGTCGCTGATATTGACCGACATCGACTATTTCAAGAAGTTCAACGACACTTTCGGTCATCTCACCGGCGACCAGGTGCTGCGGCTGGTCGCGATCTCGGTCAAGCAGAACGTCAAAGGTCAGGATACCGCCGCGCGCTATGGCGGTGAGGAATTCGCCATCATCTTGCCCAATACGGTGCTGCGCTCGGCGCTGACCGTCGCCGATCACATTCGCCGCGCAGTCATGACCAAGGAGCTGATGAAACGCTCAACCGGCGAGCATCTCGGTCGCGTGACGATATCCATCGGAGCCGCGACGCTGCACAAGAACGATACCGCGCAGACCCTGATCGAGCGCACGGACGCCTGCCTTTATGCCGCAAAGCGGCACGGCCGCAATCGTGTCATGTGCGAGACCGATCCCGAGGTTTCCGCTGTCGAATCCTCACAGCAGGTAGCGTAAGATTGTCAATACCGGGCTTGCCCCGGTGATCTCGCTTAGGTAGGCATTGTGCGTACCTAAGCGAGATGGCCGGGACAAGCCCCGCCATGACCAACGAGAGTATCCGCACAAACAGAATACTCATTTAGGTCACGAGTGGGCGCAGTGGCGGCGACAACGACAGCTATCCCATCCTCGCGTGAGATGGCGCTCGCGTTCGATCTCAAGCACGTGGATCGGTCGTTTCTCGACGATCCCTACCCCGTCTATCGCGCGCTCCGTGAATACGATCCCGTTCATTGCATGCCGGACGGGTCTTACTTCCTCACCCGCTACGCGGATTGTAACGCCATCTATCGCGATTGCGAGACCTGGAGCTCCGACAAGAAGCTCGACTTCCGGCCGAATTTCGGCAACAGCCTGCTTTACGAACATCACACGACCAGCCTGGTCTTCAACGACGCGCCTTATCACACGCGCGTGCGCAAGCTGCTGGCACCGGCTTTCACCCCGCGCGCCTTGGAAGCCTTGAGACCGCGCATCGAAGCGCTGGTGGACCGCCTGCTCGACCGGGCGGCGGAGCGCGGCCGCTTCGATTTGATCGACGATTTCGCCTCCGCCATTCCGGTCCAGCTCATCGGCGATATGCTCGGCGTGCCGGAGGACGAGCGCGAACCTTTGCGGGGCTGGTCGCTCGCGATACTCGGCGCGCTCGAGCCGGTGTTAAGCGACTTTCAATTCGAGCGGGGCGTACGCGCGGTCGCCGAGTTCAAAGATTATTTGACCGACCTCATTCGCCGCGCGCCGACCCTTGGCCAGCGAAGAGACGGCGAAGTGCTCTCGGCGCTGGTGCGGGCCAGCGCTTTTGACCACAGCGCGCCGGAGGGCGAGCGGTTGAGCGCGGACGAACTTCTGCACAACTGCATCTTCCTGCTCAATGCGGGCCACGAGACCACGACCAATCTGATCGGCAACGGCGTCGACCTCCTGATCCGCGACGGCGATGCGATGGGTCGCCTGCGCGCCGAACCTGACTTGATCGAGACAGCCGTGGAGGAATTCCTGCGCATGGAGAGCTCCAATCAACTCGGTAATCGGCGTGCTATGAAAGATACAAAGCTTTCAGGCGTGACGATGCGGGCCGGCACCTACGTCCACATCGGCATCGGCGCGGCCAATCGGGATCCGGAGCAATTCACAGACCCGGACACGCTCGACATCGCCCGCGCGCCCAATCGGCATCTCGCTTTCGCCACCGGTATTCATGCCTGCGCCGGCATGTCGCTTGCCCGTATGGAAGCGCAGGTGGCGATCGGCCGCCTCGTAAAACGGTTCAACATCATCGAAGCGGAGCCGGGCAGTCAGCGCGGCGGCCGCGTTCGCTTCCGCGGCTTCCTGCACTATCCGGTGCGGGTCGCTTGAGGATAGCTGTTGCGAGCACCGCAGCGGTCATTCCGGCGCGGCCCGAAGGGCCCGAGCCCGGAATCCAGAAGCTATAGCCGTAGGGGCATTGTCGGGATTCCGGGTTCGCATGCTGACGCGTGCGCCCCGGAATGACGGAGAGGCCTACTCCGCCTCGGCCTTCGCCGGCGTGAGTTGAACCGATTCGCCGCAGCCGCAGGCACTGGTCTGATTGGGATTGTTGAATACGAATTGC
>DASTWX010000073.1:0-4886 GCA_035765795.1 Pseudolabrys sp.
TACGCGCTCAACTCCCGCGAAGAGGTGCTGCTCGCCGCCGACATATTTTTGGAGAACGGCGTCTTTATCGAGACCGGGCCGCACAAACACGCGGTGCAGCAGACGTTCTTCCTTTACGTCTATGAACCCGGCGGCAACCGCGTCGAGGTCGCCAATGCCGGTGCGCGGCTGGTGCTGGCGCCGGACTGGAAGCCGATCACCTGGACCGAGGCCGAGCGCAAGAAGGGTCAGGCCTGGGGACTGAAGACGATCGAGTCTTTCCACACCCACGGCACGCCGGAAGTCCCTCACGGTTGATGTTACGAGAGGTAGGAAACGATGGCCCGTCAGAACACCCCGCGCGTTTCGTTCATCGGCTTCGGCGAAGCCGGCCAGGCGATCGCTTCCGGTTTACGCGAAGCCGGAATCGACCGCATCGCCGTCTGGGATATCCTCTTTCCGCATGCCGAAGGCGCGCGGCTGAAGGCCGCCGGCGAGAAGATGGGCGTGCGGCTTGCTTCTTCCGCCGATGATGCCGTGCGCGAAACAGACCTCGTCATCTCCGCGGTCACCGCGGCCTCGAGTTATGAGGCGGCGCGCTCGGTCGAACCGCATCTTTCCGGCTCGCCTTGGTATCTCGACATCAATTCGGTCTCGCCCGGCCGCAAGCAGGCGACTGCCAAGCTGCTCGACGGCCGTGCTCGTTATATCGATGTCGCGGTGGTCGCGCCGATCCACCCCAAGCGCCACCGCACCCCGCTTTTGGTTGCCGCGCCGCAGGCAGAACAAATCGCACCGCTGCTACGTGAACTGGAGATGGAACTGACCATTGTCGGCGACGCCGTCGGCGCCGCCGCCGCGATCAAGATGATCCGCAGCGTGATGATCAAGGGCGTCGAGGCGCTCACACTCGAATGCTTCCTTGCAGCGCACCGCGCCGGCGTGCTCAACGAGGTTACTGCCTCACTCAAGAACAACTATCCCGGTCTCGATTGGCCGAAAATGTCGGAATACAACCTCGAGCGCATGGCGAGTCACGGCGAACGCCGCGCCGCCGAAATGGAGGAATCCGCCTCGACGCTTCGCGAGTTGAGCCTCGACCCGCTGATGGTGGAAGCGACCGTGAAGCGCCAGCGCGAGATGGGCGTCATCGGCAAGGAAGAGTCAGTGCGCGCGTCGCTCACCCAAGGCCGCGCCGCCATGCTTGATGCGATCGGGAAGATGAAGCGGGATAGCGAGCCTTGAGGCCCGTTTCCCTCCCCCTGAAAGGGGGGTTAGGGAGGGGGTCATCACCGCGTCTGACATGACCCCCACCCGCTTGCCGTCGCTTTGCGACGACAAGCGACCTCCCCCCTTTCAGGGGAGGTATGGGAGGCGGCTACTTCTTGCACGGCGGTGTCAGGATCAGTTCTTTTAATTGCGCTTGGGTCAGCGGTTTTTGCAGGAACTTGAGCTTCACCGCGTCGCGCACCGAGCCTTGGAGATCGACGAACTCACAACTTTGCAACGCCTTCTTCGGGTGAAATTTCGGGATCGACTCGTCGAGCATAGCGACCGGGACATGCACCTTCTTGGAATACATCTCGATCGCCTTCGGGTCGGAATACATCCAATCCACCGCCTCGCGATACGCTTGCATGAAGCGCAAGATCGCATCGTGTTTGGTTTTCCACGAATTGAGATTGACGACCAGCGTGCGCACCGTCTGGCCGCGCAGCGAGGGCACGTCGCTGCCACGCGCCACGATGCGGATCTTGCCTTCCTTGAGCTCCTTGAGACCGAACGGCGGTGCCGCCCAGCCGATGTCGACCTGGCCCGACATCACCGCGGTCAGCGTCGGCGCCGGGCTGCCGGTGGCCGTGGGCTTGGCCTTGCAGCCGAGCTCGTGGACGAAGCCGAGGACAATATTGTTGGAGCTCGATCCGTTGGTCGAATAAGCAATCGTGTTTGAGGGGGTCGCGTCCTTCAGGCTCTTAATCTTGGAATCGGATTTCACATACCAGTAGAGGTCGCCGGTGCCGGTGAACATCGGCGCCAAAATGCGCACCGGGGCGCCTTTGGCGAAGGCGCGCATGACGCCAGCGGCGCCCACGCCGCCGCCGATGTCGGCCGAACCGGAAATCACCGCCTGAATGGTTTCGCCGGCGCCCCGCGTGCCGACGCTCTGCAACACGAGTCCGTGCTTCTTGAAGATGCCGGCATCCTGGCCAAGTGTCGGCGCTTGGTTTTCCCAATTGTTGATCTGCCCGATCGCCAATTTGAGCTGATCCTCGGCGGAAGCAGGTTGCGCACCCGCCAACGCCAGCGGCGCCACCAACGCCAGCGTCGCTATCAGTCCGTTGATCTTCATCATCGTCCTCCCGAGGCTTGATCGATTTTCCGTCAATCCCGTAATGGGGCATTCAACCCGAGGAGCGCCCACAGGAAAAGCCAAAACTACGACCGCCGCTTCGATTTCGCGCGGGCCTTTTTCTTGGCTGTACCGCGCTTCGGTGCGGCGACCCGCTTCGGCTTTGCGGTGCTCTTCACTGGCGCGGATGATCCACCTGCTTTGGCCACGCGCATCGACCAGTATTCCCAGGAGCGCATCAGCCCGGTGGTCTTGGCGCTGATCTGCCCCGCCTCGCGGGTTTCACCCGGCGAAAGGGGTCCGATCGCACCGAGCGCCATGGCGCGCACCTGGAACTCGGCATTGCGTGCGGAAAAAACCGAACGGAAGACGCAATCGCGCACGCTGGTGCCGACCACGGTGACGCCGTGGCGCTTCATCAGCACCATCCAATTGTCGCCTAGCGCCCGGGCAAGCGAGGCCCCCTCCTCCGGCTTGACCACCAGCATGTTGGTATCGCCGAATTCGTCGCGCTGGTCCCAGAATGGCGGCTTGATGCCGCCGACCGCGCCAAGATGGAAGACGGGCATATAGTCGGTGCCGGTCACGAGTAGCGGCATGAAAGCCGGCGCATGGTGGTGGCACACGGCCATCACGTCCGGCCGCGCCTTGTAGATTTCGCCGTGGATCACGCGCTCGGAATACTGCCCGACACCGGGCTCGCGCACCGGCCGCGAGTCGATATGGTATTCGATGAGGTCTTCGGGCGAGACCAATTCCGGCGCGCGCGAGCGCGACAAGAGGTAGCGATTCGGATCGCTCGGATGGCGCATGCTGACGTGGCCGAAGGCGTCGATGACCCCTTCGTTGGCGACGATGCGGTTGGCAAGCGCAAGCTCGCGGCGGGCTTCGGTGAGCGTATCGGCCACTGCCATTTCCTCCGTGTCGAATGGTTTGATGTCTACAGTACAGGACATGATCCTCGGAAAACAGCAACGACAAAAGCTTGACAGATTGCAGCCGTTGGGGAGGCTCTAGCCGCATGCCCGGCTCCGTCCAAATCGTCGTCGACCGCGTCAGCCACCGCTATCGTCCGCCGCGCGGACGCGAGGTGCTGGCGCTCGATGGGGTATCGCTCGAGATCGGCAATCGCGAATTCGTCGCCTTGCTCGGTCCGTCCGGTTGCGGCAAGTCGACGCTGCTCTATCTCATCGGCGGCTTTCTGCCGGTGGTCGAGGGCGCCATCACCGTGGATGGCAAGTCCGTCGCCGGCCCCGGCCCCGACCGCGGCATCGTCTTTCAGCACTTCGCGCTGTTTCCGTGGAAAACCGTGCGCGGCAATATTCTCTACGGTCTCGAACGGCAGGGCATGCCGAAAGCCGAGCGCGAGAAACGCGCCATGGATTTCATCGAGTTGGTCGGGCTTTCCGGTTTCGAGGACAGCTATCCCTCGCAACTCTCCGGCGGCATGAAACAGCGCACGGCGATCGCGCGCACGCTCGCCTTCGATCCGGCCATTCTGCTGATGGACGAGCCGTTCGGCGCCCTCGACGCGCAGACGCGCGGGCTCATGCAAAGCGAGTTGTTGCGCATCTGGCAACGCACGCCGAAGACGGTGATCTTCGTCACTCATGACGTGCAGGAAGCGGTCTATCTCGCCGACCGCGTCGCCGTGATGTCGGCACGGCCCGGCCGCATCAAGACCATTGTGGACACCAAGTTCGACAAGACGCGCGGCAACATCTTCAAGGACCCCTTCTTTGTCGAGAAAGTCGATGAGCTTTGGGACTTGGTGCGCGAGGAGGCAGTCAAGGCGCAAGGGGGAAGGGCCACGCGAGAGAGCGGGCCATGAGCAGCCAGATTGCACGGCGCGCTCCCTCTCCCCGCTTGCGGGGAGAGGGCTGGGGTGAGGGGCACTTTCTCAAGCTCAAACGCGTCGCCACGCCCCCTCACCCGACTTTCTCGCTACGCTCGAAAGCCGACCTCTCCCCGCACGCGGGGAGAGGTGAAAGGCGGCGCGCATGACGGCGGCCGTGAACACCTTTGTCCGCTATTCGCCGCTGCTGCTGCTCGCGATTCTTTGGGAGATCATCGCGCGGCTGCATCTCGTGTCGTCGGACGCGCTGCCGCCGCTCTCAAATGTGATCGTCTCATGGATCGGCATGATCGAGGACGGCGACCTCATTACCAACGGCGCGGCCTCGCTCATCCGGCTCGGCGCGGGGCTCGGCCTCGCCGTTGCGCTCGGCACGATCATCGGCATCGGCATGGCGTGGTGGAAGCCGGTCAACATCCTGCTCGGCCCGATCGTCGAAATCTTCTATCCGCTGCCGAAATCCGCGCTCATCCCGGTGACGGTGATTTGGCTCGGCTTCGGCGATGCTTCCAAAATCCTGCTGATCTTCCTCGGCTGCATGATCCCGGTCACCATCGGCGCCTTCAACGGCGCACGCTCCGCCGAGCAGACTTTGATCTGGTCCGCGCGCTGTATGGGCGCGAGCCGATTACGCATGCTATGGGACGTGGTGGTGCCGAGCGCCATGCCGGAGCTGCTCAACGGCATCCGCACGGCGCTGGC
>DASTWX010000074.1:0-105657 GCA_035765795.1 Pseudolabrys sp.
GCTCGGTTGCCTGGAACCCGGCGGCTTCCTATCTCTCTTTTGTCGCCGCAAATTCCGAAACATCCGGCGTGTGGCGGCGTTTGCCTGCCGGTAAGCGATTTTAGCCCTCGTTGCTCGCGGAGGTCGCATGGCGGATCGAGATCAGGGACCCCAATCTATCCCTCCGCACTCCGCCAGCGCGGCAACGACCCAATCCGCAGCCGGCCTCGCCGCCTCGGGAGACGCATCTAGGGCCAGCGAGACGCGGCGATCCTCGCCAGGCGAAAAATCGATCGATGCGCTCTGCATTGACACCATCCGCACCTTGTCCATGGATGCCGTGCAGCAGGCAAATTCCGGGCACCCCGGCACGCCGATGGCTTTGGCCCCGGTCATCTATACGCTCTGGCAGCAATTCCTGCGCTTCGATCCGCAAGACCCGGCTTGGCCCAATCGCGACCGCTTTGTGCTGTCGAATGGGCATGCCTCGATGCTGCTGTATGCGATGCTGCACCTGGCCGGGGTCGAGGACCCCCGCTCCGGCGCGCCGGCTGTCACCCTCGACGACATCAAGCAATTCCGTCAGCTCGACAGCAAAACCCCAGGACATCCCGAATACCATATGACCGCCGGCGTCGAGACGACGACGGGCCCCCTGGGGCAAGGCTGCGCAACCAGCGTCGGCATGGCGATCGGCGAACGCTGGCTTGCCAAACATTTCAACCGGCCCGGCTTCTCGGTTTTCGACTACGACATCTACGCCATGTGCAGCGACGGCGACATGATGGAGGGCGTGAGCAACGAGGCCGCCTCCCTCGCCGGCCACCTGCGGCTCGGCAACTTGTGCTGGATCTACGACGACAACCACATCACCATCGAAGGGCGCACCGAGCTCGCCTTCAATGACGACGTCGCCGCGCGCTTCCGCGCTTACGGCTGGAACGTGTCGCGGGTCGAAGACGCCAACGACACCAAACGGCTTGCGCAAGCGATCGATACGTTCCGCAAGACCCACGACGCGCCGACGCTCATTATCGTCAGGAGCCATATCGCCTACGGTTCGCCGAACAAGCACGACACAGCGGCCGCCCATGGCGAACCGCTTGGCGAAGACGAAATTCGCCTCGCCAAGCGCAGCTACGGATGGCCAGAGGACGCGAAATTCCTGGTGCCGGACGGCGTGCATGAGCATTTCCGCGCCGGGATCGGCCGCCGCGGCAGTGAACTGCGGGCGGCCTGGTCGGCGCGCATCGAGCAATACCGCACGCGGCATGCTGAACTCGCGAGCCGTCTCGAGCGAATGCAGAACGGCGAGCTTCCCGACGGTTGGGACCGCGACCTGCCGAGCTTCGCGGCCGACGCCAAGGGGCTCGCGAGCCGCAGCGCGTCCGGCAAGGTCTTGAACGCCATCGCGCCGCATTACCCGTGGCTGATCGGCGGCGCAGCCGACCTTGCGCCGTCGACCAAAACGGACCTCACCTTCGACACCGCCGGCGATTTCGAGCCTGGTAAATATGCCGGCCGGAATTTGCATTTCGGCATTCGTGAACACGCGATGGAGGCGGCGGTCAACGGGCTCACGCTCTCGAAGCTGCGCGCCTACGGCTCGACCTTCCTGATCTTTTCCGACTACATGAAGCCGGCGCTGCGCTTGGGCGCGCTGATGCAGCTTCCGACAATTACCGTCTTCACGCACGATTCGATCGGGCTCGGAGAGGACGGCCCGACCCACCAGCCGGTCGAGCAGTTGATCGCGCTGCGCAGCATCCCCGGCATGATTACGTTGCGGCCCGCCGATGCGAACGAAGTGCTGGAGGCATGGCGCGTGATCGTCGGCTTGAGAAACCGGCCGGCGTGCCTGGTGTTGACCCGCCAATCGCTACCGACCTTTGACCGCACGCGCTACGCTTCGGCAGAGGGCGTCAAACGCGGCGCCTATGTGATGGCGGACGCCAAAGACGGCGCGCCCAAGGTCATTCTGATCGGCACGGGGAGTGAAGTCGCGCTTTGCGTCGAGGCGCAAGAGAAGCTCGACCGGGAAGGCATCGGGGCGCGGGTGGTCAGCATGCCGTCGTGGGAACTGTTCGAGCAGCAGGACCAAGCCTATCGTGACAACGTGCTGCCGCTGTCCATCACCGCACGGGTGTCGGTTGAAGCCGGGTCACCCTTGGGCTGGGATCGCTATGTCGGCGCAAGCGGCGCCAAGATCGCTATGCATAGCTTTGGCGCGTCGGCGCCGGGCAAAGAGGTGATGGCGAAGTTCGGCTTCACGCCTGAAAAAGTGGTGGCCGCAGCCAAGGAACAGATCGCGAAGTCGGGGAGATGAGTGACGATGAATCCGCTCAAGCAGCTTGAAACCTGCGGACAATCGGTCTGGCTCGATTATCTCAAGCGCAGCCTGATCGAGAAAGGTGAGCTACGCACGCTCGTCGAGCGCGACGGGCTCAAGGGCGAAACCTCGAACCCGTCGATCTTCGAAAAGGCGATCGGCGAGAGCGACGAATACAAGGAGGCGCTGGAGCAATTCCAGGCGGAGTCCGATCACAGCGTGTCCGAAATCTACGAGCATCTGGCGGTGGCCGACATCCGCGCCGCCGCCGACGTGCTGCGGCCGGTTTACGATCAGACGCAAGGCCGCGACGGCTATATCAGCCTGGAATGCTCGCCTTATCTCGCCAATGACACCGAGGCGACGATCGCCGAGGCTTGCCGGCTCCGGCAAATGGTGGACCGTCCGAACCTGATGATAAAAGTGCCGGCGACGCCGGCCGGCGTTCCGGCGATCCGCGAATTGACCGGCCGCGGCTTGAACATCAACATCACGCTTCTGTTTGCCGTGCCGGTATATGAGCAGGTGGTCGAAGCTTATCTGGCGGGGCTCGAGTACCTGAAAAAGGCGGGCGGCGATGTATCGAACGTTGCCAGCGTCGCCAGCTTCTTCGTCAGCCGTATCGATAGCTCGGTCGATAAGCGGCTCGACAAGCTCGCCGACAAGGCGGCGGCGGACCGATTGCGCGGCAAAGTCGCCATCGCCAATGCCAAGATTGCTTACACGCGTTATCAGGCGCTGTTCTCAGGCGCGCGCTGGGAGGCATTAGCTACGGCGGGCGCAAAAACGCAACGGTTGTTGTGGGCTTCGACCAGCACGAAAAATCCGGCCTACAAGGACACGCTTTATGTCGAAACGCTGATCGGCCGCGACACGATCAATACGCTGCCGCCGGCGACCATGGATGCGTTTCGCGATCACGGCCAGGTGACGCCGGACGCGATCGAGCAGGATGTCGCCGGCGCGCGGGCCATTCTCGCCCACCTTGAAAGCCGCGGCATTTCGCTCAAAGAGGTGACGGAAGAACTCGTCGCCGAGGGCGTGCAGCAGTTCGCGGATTCGTTCGACAAATTGTTCGCGGCCATCGCCCGCCGTCGTCGTGAACTCCTCGACGGCAAGCTCGCTGACCAGCGGATTTCACCGGGCTCTCCGGAATTGAAATCCGCACTCGAAGCGGAAATGAGCGCCTGGCGCGCGGAAGGCCGCATCCGGCGGCTGTGGGCCGGCGACACGGCGCTGTGGACCGGCAACGACGAAGACAAGTGGCTCGGCTGGCTCAGCATCGTCGAACAGGAGCTCGGCGATGTGGAGAGCCTGACGCGCTTTGCCGGCGAGGTGAAACGTGGCGGATTTTCCGACGTCGTGCTGCTCGGGATGGGCGGCTCCAGCCTCGGCCCCGAGGTGCTGGGCATAACATTCGGGCCGCAAGCAGGATGGCCGCGCTTCCACATGCTCGACAGCACCGACCCGGCGCAGGTGAAGACGATCGAAAAGGCGATCAATCTCGATAAGGCGCTGTTTATCGTTTCTTCCAAGTCCGGCAGCACACTCGAACCCAACATCTTCCTCGCCTATTTCTACGACCGCGTTCGCGCGGTGCACGGCCAAGACAAGACGGGCGCGCATTTCGTCGCCGTCACCGATCCCGGCTCGTCGCTGGAAAAGCAGGCCAAAGAGCTCGGTTTTGCGCACGTGTTTTATGGCGTGCCGTCGATCGGCGGGCGTTACTCGGTGCTGTCGAAATTCGGCCTTGTGCCGGCCGCCGCCAAGGGTCTCGACGTCAAGCGGCTGCTCGAAGCGGCGCGTTCGATGCAGCGATCGTGCGCCGCGGACGTGCCGCCGGCGGAAAACCCCGGCGTTGAGCTTGGTGTCGCCATGGGTATTGCCGCAACGCAATTCGGCCGCGACAAGGTGACGATCATCGCTTCGCCCGCAATCGCCGATCTCGGCGCGTGGCTGGAGCAGCTCCTCGCCGAGAGTACGGGCAAGCAAGGGCGCGGCCTCATTCCGGTCGCCGACGAGCCGCTTGGCGCACCCGAGCGCTACGGCAGCGACCGGTTTTTCGTTTATATCGAACTCGAAGACCGGCACGATCCGGCGCAGCGCGAAGCGGTGGCGGCGTTTGAACGTGCCGGCCATCCGGTCGCGCGGATCAGCGTGAAAAATGTTTGGCATATCGGCCAAGAATTCTTCCGCTGGGAAATCGCTACCGCGGTGGCTGGGGCCGTTATCGGCATCGATCCCTTCAACCAGCCGGACGTCGAGGCAAGCAAGGTCAAGACGCGCGCACTGACGAACGAATACGAGAAATCGCACACGCTGCCGCAAGAGGAAGCTCTGTTCGGCGAAAATGGCGTGGCGCTCTACGCCGACCCGCGCAACACCGCCGAACTGGGCCGCCATAATACGCTCTCGGGTTATCTGAAGAGCCATTTCGGCCGCGTGCATGGCGGCGGAAAGTCCGGCGACTACATCGCGCTGCTCGCCTATATCGAGCGCAACAAGGCGCACACGCAAAGCTTGACCGCGATCCGTACCCACCTTCGCGATCATACGCGCGCCGCGACCTGCATCGGCTTCGGCCCGCGTTTCCTGCATTCCACCGGTCAGGCCTACAAAGGCGGGCCGAACTCGGGAGTATTTTTGCAGGTCACCTGCGACGACCCGGCCGATCTTGACGTGCCCGGTCATGCCTACAGCTTCAGCGTGGTGAAGGCAGCGCAGGCACGCGGCGACCTCGACGTGCTGGCCGAGCGCGGCCGGCGCGCTCTGCGCGTTCATCTCAAGGACGTCGATGCGGGATTGAAGGAGTTGGTCAAGGCCGTGGACGCGGCGATTGAATAATCCATTTTCCTAGGGAGAGAAGCGCATGCAGATCGGTGTCATCGGCCTCGGCCGCATGGGCGGCAACATAAGCCGGCGGCTAATGCAGGCGGGGCACACTTGCGTCGTCTCCGACGTGAACGCCAAGCCA
Organism: Pseudolabrys sp.; assembly: GCA_035765795.1. Classification (GTDB taxonomy): domain Bacteria; phylum Pseudomonadota; class Alphaproteobacteria; order Rhizobiales; family Xanthobacteraceae; genus Pseudolabrys. Next base: position 5,283 of record DASTWX010000074.1, read on the forward strand.
CGCGAGGCGCTGGCGAAGGAGGGCGCCACAGCGGCGTCCTCGATCGAGCAGCTCGTGACGGCGCTCGAAAAACCCCGCGCCGTCTGGGTCATGCTGCCGGCCGGCCGGATCACCGACGAAACGGTCGACAAGCTCGGCGATCTGCTGGAGCCGGATGACGTCATCATCGACGGCGGCAATTCGTTCTACAAAGACGATATCCGCCGCGCCAAGAAGCTCGCCACTAAGGGCGTTCAATACGTCGACTGCGGCACGTCAGGCGGCGTGTGGGGGCTCGACCGCGGCTATTGCCTGATGATCGGCGGGCCGAAGCAGGCGGTGGAGCGGCTCGATCCGATTTTCGCGGCGCTCGCGCCCGGCTTGGGCGATATTCCACGGACGCCGGACCGGAAGGGCGATGCGCGCGCCGAGCACGGCTATATCCATGCCGGGCCGAGCGGCGCCGGGCATTTCGTCAAGATGGTGCACAACGGCATCGAGTACGGCTTGATGCAGGCCTATGCCGAGGGCTTCGACATCTTGCGCAACAAGGATTCGGAAGACCTGCCCGAAGACGAGCGCTTCACGCTGAATATCCCCGATATCGCGGAAGTCTGGCGGCGCGGCAGCGTCATCGCCTCCTGGCTCTTGGATCTCAGCGCCGCCGCCTTGGCGAAAGATCCGCAACTCGAGAAATTCTCCGGCTATGTGCAGGATTCCGGCGAGGGGCGTTGGACCGTGGAGGCGGCGATCGAGGAGGCGGTGCCGGCCGACGTGCTCTCGTCCGCGCTCTACGCCCGCTTCCGCTCTCGCCGGGAGCACACCTTCGGCGAAAAGGTGCTCTCAGCGATGCGCTTCGGTTTCGGCGGCCACATCGAAGGCCGGGAGCCGACCGATCCCGAACCGAAGCCGAAGAAACCGAAAGAAACGGGGGCGGCGCAAAGAGCAGCGGGGTAGCATTATGCTGGACAAACAATCGGCGCGGACGCCGCAAACGATGCAATTGGTCGAATGCCCGCCGCGGCGCGAAGCCAAGCGGCCCGATCCTTGCCTCATGGTGATCTTCGGCGCGAGCGGCGACCTGACCAAGCGGCTGGTGATGCCCGCGCTCTATAACCTCTGCCGCACCAATCTGCTGCCGGAAAAATTCGCGGTGATCGGCGTCGCCCGCACGCAAGAGACCGCGGACGACCTACGCAATAACCTCTATGCCACGCTCAAGAGCTTCGTCGGCAATAAGGGCAGCGAGTTCGACGTCGATCATATCGACGAGTCGGCCTGGCAGCGGCTTACACGAAACATGGCCTACCTCAGCGGCGATTTGACCAAGCCCGATATCTATGAAGCGCTGCGCCAGACCATAGACCGCGTCGACAAAGCCGTCGGCGCGCAGGGAAACGTCCTCTTTTATCTCGCCGTCGGCGACCGGCTGTTCGGCACGGTGGTCGACGAGCTCGGCAAGGCGAAGCTGACCGATCAGCAGGAGGACGAGAACGGGAAGCCGAAGTTCTGGCGGCGCGTCGTCATCGAAAAGCCGTTCGGCCACAGCCTCGACTCGGCGCGCGCGCTGAATGCGCGCATCCTGCGCACGCTGCACGAGGACCAGATTTTCCGCATCGACCATTTCCTCGGCAAAGACACCGTCCAAAGCATCATGGCCTTCCGCTTTGGCAACGGTTTGTTCGAGCCGATCTGGAATCGCGATCGCATCGATCATGTGCAGATCACCGCGGCGGAAACGGTGGGGGTCGAGAAGCGGGGTAAATTCTACGAGGTGACCGGCGCGTTACGCGACATGGTGCCCAACCATCTGTTTACATTGCTGTCAATGGTTGCCATGGAGCCGCCGACCGGCTTCGGCGCTGCCGAGATCCGCAACAAGAAGTTCGAGATGCTCGCGGCCATGCCCTGCGTCGACGTGAAGAACGCCGTGCGCGGACAGTACGGCGCCGGTAAGCTGCAAGGCAAAGCCATGCCGGCCTACCGCCAGGAGCCCGACGTTGCAGCCGACTCGAAGATCGAAACCTACGTCGCCATGCAAGTTGAAATCGACAATTGGCGTTGGGCCGGCGTTCCGTTTTACCTGCGGACCGGCAAGCGGATGGGAAACCGCAAAACGGAAATTGCCATCCGATTCAAGCAGGCGCCTTACACGGCATTTCAGAACACGCCTGTCGATACGCTGCGGCCCAATTGGCTGGTGCTGCGCATTGCGCCGGATGAAGGCATATCGCTCCAGTTCGAGGTCAAGCGTCCGGGCCCCGCGATGGACCTGGCGGCCGTGAAGATGGATTTCCGCTACGACGACTGGTTCCCGAAAGAAGCAAACGTCGGCTACGAGACGCTCATTCACGACGTCATGAACGGCGATCCAACGCTGTTCATGCGCGCCGACATGGTCGAGCAGGCCTGGCGCATCGTGCAGCCGGTGCTCGACGCCTGGGCCAAGCCGGACAAGCCTGATCTACCCATCTATGCGGCGGGCAGTTCAGGGCCAAGCGAGGCCGATGCGCTGCTCGCAAGGAACGGACGAAGGTGGCGGTCGATCGACGGTGACGGTGAATGACACCGACCGTAGCGTGTCGCCCGGATGAGCAAAGCGAGATCCGGGAACGGCCTCTCTACTCTCACCCGCATTTCGCTGCGCTCATGCGGGCTACAAAGGCCGTTCATTAAGGCCGCCATGACAGAACCGAACGGGCCCGCATCGAAAATTTCGCTCGTGCTCGCCGATGTCGACGGTGCACTTGTCACGCACGACAAGGTACTGACCGAGCGGGCGGTCAAGGCGGTGAAGGCGCTCGATGCGGCGGGTATCGCGTTCGCCATCACCAGCGGCCGCCCGCCGCGCGGCATGGCGATGCTGATTGGTCCGCTGACGTTGAAAACGCCGGTCGCCGGCTTCAACGGCGGAGTCTTTGTCAACCCGGACCTGTCGGTGATCGAGAGCCACACGCTTGATCCCGCGGCCGCCAAGCAAACCCTCGATCTCATTCTCGGCGAAAAGCTGGATGTCTGGGTTTATACGCCCGATGACTGGTTCATCCGCGATCCGGATGCGCCGCACGTCGCCCGCGAGACCTGGACGGTGAAGTTCGACGCCAAGGTCGTGCCGGAATTCACGGAAGAGCACTTGGCACATGCGGTGAAGATCGTCGGCATCTCCGACGATCTCGACCGCGTCGCATCTTGCGAAAAGAAAGCCCAAAAAGAGCTAGGCGAGAGAGCGAGCGCGGCGCGCTCGCAGCCTTACTACCTCGATGTGACGCATCCGCAGGCCAATAAAGGAACGGTCGTGGCCGCGCTTGCCAAAAAACTGAACATCCCGGCCGAGCAGATCGCTACGCTGGGAGACCAGCCGAACGACGTGCTGATGTTCCGTAAGAGCGGTTTTTCCATCGCCATGGGCAACGCGAGCGACGAGGTAAAATCGCAGGCGAGCGCGGTAACCGACAGCAACGAAGACGAGGGCTTCGCCAAGGCCATGGAGAAATTCATCCTTGGGCCGGCCGCGAAAGGGAGGGACAATGGAAGCCAGTAGCCGGGCGCACCGGAAATGGTCGCCGGCGCTGACGAATGCGCTCGACAAGCCGGTGATCGCCATCGTCATGGGCGTGTCCGGATCGGGCAAAACCACCGTCGCGGTTCTGCTGGCGGCGGCGCTCGGCTGCCAATTTCAGGAAGGCGACGACTTTCACCCGCCCGCCAACGTCGAGAAAATGAGCAGCGGCAAACCGCTAACCGACGCCGACCGGCTGCCTTGGCTCAAGAAGATTGCCGAGGAGATCGACGGCTGGCGCGCACGCGGCGAATCGGGCGTGCTCACCTGCTCGGCGCTCAAGCGCTCTTATCGCGACATCATCATCGGCGACCGCGCGGACGTAACGCTCGTCTACTTGAAAGGCGATTACGACCTCATTCACCGGCGCATGGCGGCGCGGCAGGAGCACTTCATGCCGGTGAAACTGCTCGACAGCCAATTCGCCGCCTTGCAGGAGCCGACACCGGACGAACACCCGATCATCGTCGACGTGAGAGACCGGCCGTCTGAGATTGTCGCCGAGATCGTGCAACAGCTCGAACAGCGTCAATCCAGCCCTGGCGATGCGCGCTCGGCGACGGCTGCGGCGCGAGGACCGGAATGATGGCCGTCACCCAGCCAAGGCTGGATGTGCTCCCGAATGCGGAGGCCATGGCGCAGCATGTTGCCGCGTGGCTGCTGGAGCTCGCGCGCGCCAAACAGGGCGTCTTCGCGGTGTGCCTCTCCGGCGGCAACACGCCACGGCGGCTCTACGAACTCTTGGCCGAGCCGCCTTACCGTGAGCGCTTTCCCTGGCCGCGAACGCATTGGTTCTGGGGCGACGAGCGTTTCGTGCCGCATGAGGATGCGCGGAGCAACTACCGCATGGCGCGGGAGGCGCTGCTGTCGCGCGTGCCAGTCCCCGCCGAAAACATCCACGCCATCCCGACCGAGGGGCTCGATCCGGGCGCAGCCGCGATCGCTTATGAAGACACGCTCAGATCATTCTACGGCGCGGAACGGCTCGATCCCGCCCGGCCGCTATTCGATGTCAATCTTCTTGGGCTCGGAGAAGACGGCCACACTGCATCGTTGTTTACGGGCACCGCGGCGCTCACCGAACGCGACAAGTGGGCGTGCGCCGTCATCGGCACCAAGCCGGAGCCACGCATCACGCTCACTTATCCCGCGCTGGAGAGCAGCCGGCAGGTCGTCTTCCTGGTCGCGGGCAACAAAAAGCGGGCGATCTTGCAGCGCCTTCGCGCCGGTGACCAAAGCTTGCCGGCAGCCCGCGTTCACCCCGCCGGTACGCTGCGGATATTCGCGGACGCCGCGGCGGGACAGTAAGGCTCTCGGCTGTCTTTGCCGGGCATGACCTCTCCGTTAGGCCGGAGTCAACCTAACCGCGCGAGCTCGCTGGTGACGGGAATGCGGCGGGGCTCCGGCACGTAGTAATCGCCAAGCTTGATCATCCGCCGCGGCCGGGTCACGATCGACATGAGCCGATCCTGCAGCGCCTTTGGCGATGTCGGCTTGAGCAGGAATTCGTGCACGCCGGCCCGGAGCGCTTCCATCACGCAAAGCCGCTGGCCGCGATTGGTCAGCATGATAATGGGCAAGTTCGGCCGCGGGAACACGCCCGGCGAGCGGACGATCCGCATGACCTCCATGCCGTCGAGGATCGGCATATCCCATTCCAGCAGCATGATATCGGGATCGCAGGTGCGGATAATCTCGAGCGCAGCCAAGCCGTCGCCGGCTTCCAGCACCGACCTGGCGCCGAGGTTGAGCAGCATCTGCCGCGTCAGCCGCCGCATATAGCTGTTGTTATCGACGATCAGGAGATTGAGCCCCTGAATCGTCTCTTCGAACGTCTTATCCGGCATAGGGCACCGCGAGAGCCACTGACGAGGAACTCGAGCCTAAGCAAGCGCGGCTTCCATTTTACTAAAGACATTCGCTCAAATTTGCCGTGACCGGGTTTTGCGCCAGCAACTAGTGTCGCGATTCGGAAGTTCGCTCGAGGATTCAGCCCGCTCCGAAGCGAACTTCCGAATCAAAGCGACACTAGAATCAATAGCTTGCTAGTGTCCTTTTGAATTCGAAGTTCGCTACGACCGCGCAGCAAGATGTGGCGAACTTCGAATTCGGACATTAGCGACTGAAGTGACACATCGGCTTGTCATGGTTTCTGCCGGGTTAAGCGGTGCAGTTTCCGTTTTCTTGACGCCGGCATCATTGTGCCGAGCCCGCCAACACGAATATTTTTGGAGCGATGTCCATGAAAATACCCGGCCCCCGCCACCCTATTGCGGTGATGCCCAGCGAAAGGCGGGTGCGCGTGACGTTCGCCGGAAAAGTCATCGCCGACACTACGCACGCATTGACACTCGAGGAAGCGAACTATCCGCCAATGCACTACATCCCGCGCGACGATGCGGACATGAGCGCGCTAGTACGTACGGACCACCACACCCACTGCCCGTACAAAGGCGACGCCAGCTATTTCTCGATCCAAACAGGCGCGCACGATGCGGATAACGCGGTGTGGAGCTACGAGCAGCCCTACCCGGCGGTAGCGCAGATTGCGGGCTATCTGTGCTTCTATGCGAGCAAGGTGGACAAGATCGAGGAGGTGTCTTGATCCGTCATCCTGAGGTGCGAGCGCGCTTTTTTGCGCACGAGCCTCGAAGGATGACAAGCCCAGGCCCTTCGAGGCTCGGCCTTCGGCCGAGCACCTCAGGGTGACGGGCTGCGGTTTTAGATGCGCGCGAAGTGCGCCTCGAAGGAGGACGGCGTTGGCTCAATGCATCCGCGGCGCTTTGAGGAAACGGGCGCGGTCGGAGGAATTCATCACCACTTCGAATGTCACGCCGTCGCGATATAGCGTCAGCGGCACCTCGACCCCGGCGGGGCCGAGCGCCCAAACTTCCCGGTAAAAGGCAGCGAGATTTGACACGGATTGGCCGGCGACCTCGAGTACCACATCGCCGGTCTTCAACTCGGCGCGCGCGGCTGGCCCATTGGGCGCGATGCCGACAACGACAATTTTGTCCTCGATTTCGGTCGAGTAAAGGCCGAGCCAAGGCCGCACCGGCTTATTGACACGGCCAAATTTGCGTAAGTCGTCGAGAATCGGCTTCAACAGATCGATCGGCACGATCATGTTGAGGTGCTCGTTCTTGCCGCTGCGCTCGCGCTCGACCTGTAGCGAGCCGACGCCGATCAATTCGCCTTGCGGCGAAATGAGCCCGGTGCCGCCCCAATTAGGGTGGGCCGGATAGGTGAAGATGGCCTCGTCCAATACGTATTCCCAATAGCCGGCAAATTCCTGCTTGGCGGCAACGCGGGCGGCAAGAGAGCGCGTGCGGCCGCCGGCGCCGCCAAGCACGATCCGCTCGCCCACCTCAACCTCACTCGAATTGCCGATCGGCAGCGCCGGCAGGTCAATCGAGCCCAGCGCTTGCACAAGTCCGAAGCCCGTCTCATTGTCGAAGCCGAGCGCGTGGCCGGGCACGACTCGGCCGTCGCCAAGATGCAGCCAGATGGTCTCGGCCTCGGTGATCAGATAGCCGATGGTGAGCACCAGTCCATCGCCGATCAGCACGCCGTTGCCGGCCCGCTCAACGCCGAGCGAATCGGCGGTAAAGGCGTCGGACGGGATAACCGAATGAAGCCCGATCATCGATGAGAGCGCGCGCTCGAGATCATAGCCGTAGTCAGCCGGCCGCGGCTGAACGGCCGGAGGGACTTTCCATTCGAGCAGTGAAGGCATCTCGCGATCCCGCTTCTGACTGCCGCCCGTGCCGGGACAATGGACATGCGGCAGGTGAGTTCCACCTATCATACTAACTGGCGGGCGGGCGAAAAGGCGACAATCGGTCCAGCGCGATTCTCGCGCTGCGCCCGAACCACTGCACAGTCAACTTGAAAATCCAGTCAGGTGACGGACTTTACCGGATCGAGGCATAATCCGGCTACGCGCCGCCGGCCATCATCGCGCATCAGCCGGTTGCGGCCGGCAGTCTTTGCCGCATAGAGCGCCTCGTCCGCGCGGCACAAGAGGTCATCGATGCGTGTGTCGGCCGCGGTCAGCGTGGCAATGCCGGCGCTGATGGTGAGTCTCACCTCGCCCTTCGGCGTGATCAGCCAGGCATTCATCACCTGCTCGCGCAGCCGCTCTCCGACTTCGATTGCCGCTGCGCCATCGGCGCCTGGCATGATGACGGCGAACTCTTCGCCGCCCAGGCGGCCGATATAGTCCTGCGCGCGCAAGCCCGCCTTGAGCAGCGTAACGACCTCTTGCAAGGCTCGGTCGCCAGCGGCGTGACCATGATTGTCATTGATGCGTTTGAAATGGTCGACATCGAGGAGAACGCAACTCAGCTTGCCGCCGCTTTCAACGGCGCGGGCAAGGTCGCGCGCGGCGGACGTGAGAAAAGCGCGGCGGCTGAAGGCGCCGGTCAGGCTGTCGGTGGTGGCGACCAAACGCAATTCCAACTCGTCCATCACCAGCGCGGCGAGATCCTGCAATATCCCAATCTGCTCGAGCGTCGGCTGGCGCACCTCGGTGTCCATCACGCAGAGCGTCCCGATGCGATGGCCGGCGGGCGTGCGTAACGGCACGCCGATATAGCTGCGCACATAAGGAGGCTCGACGACCAGCGGCAGCGCACGAAAGCGCGCATCGGCACACGCATCCGGCACGATGAGCGGCTCGTCGTTCTCAATAGTGTGACTGCAGAAAGACCGGGAGCGCGACATCTGCGAATAAGTGAGGCCGGATCGCGCCTTGAGCCATTGGCGGTCGGCATCGACGATAGAGACAAGCGCGATAGGTGCACGCAAAATGCTGCGGGCAAGCCTCACCACGCGATCGAACGGCTCCTCGCGAACGGTGTCGAGCACCTGATAGCTATGCAATTCTTGCACTCGCAGCCACTCGCCTTGGCTAACCGTATCGCTCATTGCGGCGTGTGCATCGTTCTGCTGGGAGTGGAGGCCATTGACGCGGAGCGTATCCCGCGACCAGATGCGGACGGCATATGATGCTGCGAGCCACTTCATGCCGCCTAACGAGATCGCGGGTATTTTAGCGATCGGCATATCATCCACAGCAATCCACGGTTCTTGATGATCCCCTTGTCCATCCTCGATCTGTCGCCGGTTACCACCGGTTCGAGCGGAGCGCAGGCCTTGCGTAATTCCCTCGACCTTGCCCGTTTTGCCGATCGGCTCGGCTTCACGCGCTACTGGGTCGCCGAGCATCATAACCTGCCGTCGATCGCAAGTTCGGCGCCCGATATCATGATCGGGCAGATCGCCGCCGTGACGACGCGCATGCGTATCGGCTCCGGCGGGGTGATGCTGCCGAATCACGCACCGCTGACGGTTGCCGAGCGATTCAAGGTCCTGGAGGCGCTCTATCCCGGCCGCATCGACTTAGGGCTGGGCCGCGCGCCAGGCACGGATCCGGCGACCTCCTACATGTTGCGGCGGCGCCAAGGCATCAGCGAGGAGGACGACTTTCTAGATCGGTTCAATGAGTTACTGCTGTTGGAAACGCGGGGTTTCCCGCCCGGTCACCCGTTCCACAAAGTACGCGCAATGCCGGAGGAGGTGCCGCTGCCGCCGATCTATCTGCTCGGTTCCTCGGACTATTCGGCGCAACTCGCCGGCCGTATCGGCGCAGCGTTCTCCTTCGCGCACCATTTCGCCACTTTCGATGCCGCCGAGGCCATGCGGCTTTATCGCGAGAACTTTCGGCCCTCGTCCTCGCATGACAAGCCGCTCGCCATACTGGCGACGCACGTCGTCTGTGCCGAAACCGATGAGGAGGCCGAGCAACTGGCAATGACAGTATCGCTCAATTTCGTGCGGCGCGCCAAAGGCGAATATCTGCCGCTCGCTTCGCCGGAAGAAGCCGCGGCTTACGACTACACGCCGGCCGACCGCGCCCGCATTGCACAGAACCGCGCGCGCATGTCGGTCGGCTCGCCGCAAACGGTCTTGACGCGGCTCAAGCCGCTCATCGCGGCCACGCAAGCCGACGAGCTGATGGTCACGACCATGCTGTTCGACCACGAAGCCCGCAAGCGGTCTTATCAGCTGCTGGCGGAAGCGTTCAGATAAATCTGCATCGCGATGTGCCCGGCCATGACGATCGACAGGCAGCGTGCTAAAACGCGGCTGCATTTGCAGACGTATTAAGAAGGAGGTTCCATTGGGCAAGCAATTCACGCTCACCGCCAGCGACATGCATCAGCTTGGCGCTTATCGCGCCGATCCGCAGGGCACCCCGAAGGGCGGCATGGTGGTGATCCAGGAGATTTTCGGCGTCAATCACCACATCCGCGCCATGTGCGACCGTTTCGCCGAGCTCGGCTATGCCGCTGTGGCGCCGGCGGTGTTCGATCGCTTCGCGCGCAATTTCGAGAGCGGATATACGCCCGACGAAATCGCCCATGCACGCAGTCTCATCGGCAATCTGAACTGGGACAACATGATGGCGGACGTCCGCGCCGCGATCGGCGAGCTTCAAAGCGCTGGTCCGGTCGGCATCGTCGGCTACTGCATGGGCGGCACGGCCGCCTTCCTCGCCGCCTGCCGCGTGCCCGGCCTATCGGCGGCGGTCAGCTACTACGGCGGGCAAATCGTCAAGTTCGCCGACGAGAAGCCGAAGTGCCCGTTGCAAATGCATTTCGGCGAGAAAGACGAAAGCATCCCGATGGACACGGTGGAGACGATCAAGCGCAAGCAGCCGCAGGCGGAAACGTATATCTATCCGGGCGCGCCGCACGGCTTCTCTTGCGACGAGCGCGCCTCCTTCCGCAAGGAAGCCTCCGATCTTGCCTGGAGCCGGACAAAAGAATTTTTGGCAAAGCATATGAAGTGAGATGCCACTAATCTCTTCGTCGTCATCAGCGGGCTTGTCCCGCCTGCGGGCCGAAGCACCTGTGATTGTGGGCCGTGCTTGTAAGCCTTCGGCGGGCGAAGGGTTCACTGTCGAGCCACATCAACGGCGCTTCGTCCGCAGGCGGGACAAGCCCGGCCATGACAATCGTTAGCGCCGTCTCCACCCAATTCAGAACCAACGTTCTTCCACCTGGACGGTGTCGCCCGGCTTAAGCCGATAGCTGAACGGCACCTCCCTTATCACCTGATGGCCGTCTATGCTGCGGGTGACTTTGGCCTTCCCCTTGTAGGCGCGAGGCGAGAAACCGCCGGCGATGGCAACGGCGTTTTCCACCGTCATATTGGCGACGTAAGGATACTGCCCGGGCGTGGTCACTTCGCCGAGGATGAAGAACGGCCGGTACTGTTCGATCGAGACGGTGACGTGCGGCTGGCGCACATAGCCCTGCTCGAGCCGCTCAGCGATCGTATGCGACAGCGCCTTGGTGGTGGCGCCGCGCGCGGGCACGCTGCCGATTAGCGGCAGCGTCACGTTACCGCCGGCGTCGACCAGATAGCTGCCGCTGATTCCCTCCTGCCCGAACACGACGACGCGCAGCCTGTCACCGGAATCGAGCGTGTAGGAGGTCGTAGCCGGGGCGTAAGCATAGCCGTAGACCGTCGTGCCGGACTTAGCGCTGGGCTGCGCAGGCGGCTGGTACCGCATGACGGTTGGCGGCTGCGCATCAAGCTGCCGATAGGCCGGCTGCGTTTGGCTCGATGGGGCTTGGCCGTGCCGGATGTATCGATCTCCAGAAGCGTGAAAAGTATTGAACAGGCCGCGGCCGCTGGCCGGCGGCGCCGCCTGCGGCTGCTGATAAGCATAGACTTGTGAGGCATATTGGGGCTGCGCTTGCGCGTAAGCCCCCCCGCCGCCGCTCTCAACGTATCTCTGTACTCCTGGCTGCCCGGCGGCGGGGGCAAGCACGGAATGGGCTTGCTGCCCATGACGGGCGCATCCCGCCGCCGTGAGCATGGCCAGGATCGGAAGCAGGAAACGTGCGTGCCGCATCAATGCGAAACCCGGTCCGGTCGACGGGGAAATGACGCGGCATTAACGCGTTATATAGTTAACAAATTCCTTACCCTCGCCCAGCGCGCGCCGTAAGGCCGCGTGCCTGAACAGACAGACGGCGGGCTTACGCGGCTCCTTCGGCAAGCTTCGCACCGACACCGACCGGGCACGAAACGCCGGTGCCGCCGAGGCCGCAATAGCCGAAGGGATTCTTGGCCAGATACTGCTGGTGATAATCCTCGGCGAAATAAAACGCGGGAGCGTCGGCAATCTCGGTGGTAACGGCGCCGTAGCCTTTCTTCTTCAGTTCGCCCTGGTACATCGCCTTCGATTCCTCGGCGGCTCGCCGCTGCGCCGGCGTGAACGTGTAGATGGCCGAGCGATATTGGGTGCCAATATCGTTCCCCTGGCGCATGCCTTGCGTCGGATCGTGGCTTTCCCAGAACGTCTTGAGCAACGCTTCGTATGAAATCGTCTTCGGGTCATAGACAACCAGCACGACTTCGGCGTGCCCGGTACGGCCCGAGCAGACTTCTTCGTAAGTCGGATTGGGCGTCAGTCCGCCGGCATACCCAACCGCCGTGACATAGACTCCGGCCGGCAACTGCCAGAACTTGCGCTCGGCGCCCCAGAAACAACCGAGACCAAAGAGCGCTTCCTCGGCGCCTTCAGGATAAGGGCCCTTCAGCGGGCGATGATTGACGAAATGTTCTTCCGCCGTGGGAATGGGTTGCGCCCGGCCCGGCAGCGCCTCGCCTGGCTGCGGCATCGACCGAGACTTCTTGAAGCCCAGCATGATCTGTCTCCCTGATCGTCGCTGAATGTAATATAGGCTCTGCGGCTACTGGCGGAATGCGGGGGCTGATCACGTCTTGGGCAGGGCGGAAGCGGAATATGCGCGTTTCACGCCGGTGAGGCCGCTGCGCACGACATTATCGCGCGTAGCCGATCAGCGGCTTCTTCTTACGGCCGAGCAGCAGGAACAGAACGCCCAATAGGCCGGGCACACTCCAGGCCGGCCCCGACAGGATAGCCAGAATGATCGGATCCCAAGCCATTCCGCCGGCGTAAGGCGTAACCATCGGCCTCACAGTCGCGGTGAACCGCTCGAAACTGTCCGGATTGAGGAGCTGCCAAAGCCCCTGCACGCTGGTGAAATAAAGGTGGTTGGCGGCAATCGACTTGGTGCCGTCATAGACCACCAAAATGAAGGCGCCGGCCAAGCAGAGAAGGCCGAGGAAGCGGAACAGGAAGCGGATCATGACCAGGGAAAAGTTGCGGAGCCGCCAAGCCGCAGGGCTTAGCCCGGGTCGGGCCCGTGTTCAACCATGCAAAGCGGAAAGGGTGGCATTCGCTTGAGCTTGCGGCACGGGTTCCGCTAGTGTCCCGAATTCGAAGATCGCCATACTCTGAAGCGTGCTTTTAGCGAACTTCGAATTCAAAGGGACACCAGCAAGTCATTGATTCTAGTGTCGCTTTGATTCGGAAGTTCGCTCCAGAACCTGCCGAGTGAATAGAGCGAACTTCCGAATCGCGACACTAGTGGTCCGATTCTAACATTCGCATCCCTTTTCGGTGGGCACGTTTGCGAATGTTAGAATCAAAGGACCACTAGCAAGTATAAGTTTCTAGTGGAGCTTTGGATTTGACATTCGCACTGCGAGCCTTCTGCTAGGTGGGTTGCGAATGTCAAATCCGCTCCACTAGGGTCTTTTCGCCCGGCTAAGCTTGGCGCGCCATCGGAGTAAAAATGTCCTCGAATCCCACTGCCGGGCACACCCGGCCGACCTTTTCCGACCAAGAAGCCCTCCAATTTCATAGCGTCGGCCGTCCCGGCAAGCTGGAAGTGATCGCCACCAAGCCAATGGCGACCCAGCGCGACCTTTCGCTCGCCTATTCGCCCGGGGTTGCCGTGCCCGTCCTCGCCATCGCCGAGGACGAAGGCACCGCCTATGACTATACGACCAAGGGCAATTTCGTTGCGGTCATCACCAACGGCACGGCCATCCTCGGCCTCGGCAACCGCGGTGCACTGGCGGCAAAGCCGGTCATGGAAGGCAAGGCGGTGCTGTTCAAGCGGTTCGCCGATATCGATTCGATCGATCTCGAGGTTAATTCGCAAGATCCCGAGGAAATCATCAATTGCGTGAAGCTGCTCGGCAAAGGCTGGGGCGGCATCAATCTTGAAGACATCAAGGCGCCGGAATGCTTCGTGATCGAGCAGCGGCTGCGCGAATTGATGGACATTCCGGTCTTCCACGACGACCAGCACGGCACCGCCATTATCGCCGCCGCCGGCTTGCTGAATGCGCTCGACCTGACTGGGCGCACCATTGAGGACACCAAGCTCGTCTGCAACGGCGCCGGTGCGGCCGGCATCGCCTGCCTCGAGCTCTTGCGCGCGATCGGCTTCCGCCCGGAAAACCTCATCCTTTGCGACACCAAAGGCGTGATCTACCAGGGCCGTAGCGAGGGCATGAACCAGTGGAAGTCGGGCTTCGCCGTGAAGACGAACGCGCGCACGCTGGCGGACGCGCTCAAGGGCGCTGACGTCTTCTTCGGCCTCTCGGTCAAAGGCGCCGTCACCCCGGAGATGGTCAAGTCCATGGCGGACAAGCCGATCATTTTCGCCATGGCCAATCCAGACCCGGAAATCAGCGCCGAGGAAGTGTCGCAGGTGCGCGACGATGCCATCATGGCGACCGGAAGGTCCGACTATCCGAACCAGATCAATAACGTGCTCGGCTTCCCGTACATTTTCCGCGGCGCACTCGACGTGCGCGCGTCGGCGATCAACATGGAGATGAAGATCGCCGCTGCCCGCGCGCTCGCCGAGCTTGCCCGCGAAGACGTGCCCGACGAGGTAGCCGCGGCTTACGGCGCGCGGCCGAAATATGGGCCGGACTACATTATTCCGGTCCCCTTCGATCCGCGGCTCATTTCCTATGTGCCGCCGGCCGTGGCGAAGGCGGCCATGGATACCGGCGTCGCCCGCAAGCCGATCGTCGATATGGAGGGTTATCGTGAGCAACTCAACGCGCGGCGCGATCCGATCGCCGGCACGCTCGTGCAGGTCTATGCGCGATTGCGACGCCAGCCGCGCCGCGTCGTCTTCGCCGAGGGGGAGGAGGAGCAGGTCATCCGCGCCGCCGCGGTTTTCGTCGGCCAAGGACTCGGCACCGCCCTGCTGGTCGGCCGCGAAGACCGCGTGCAAGCCGCGGCGCATGAAGCCGGCATCGAACTCGGCGACGGCATCGAGATCGTGAATGCGCGGCTGTCGACGCGCAATTCCATCTACATCAACTATCTTTACGAACGATTGCAGCGGCGGGGCTATCTTCTGCGCGATTGCCAGCGGCTGGTGAATACAGACCGCAATCATTTCGCCGCCTGCATGGTGGCGCTGGGCGACGCCGACGCCATGGTCACGGGCGTCACTCGTAATTTTTCGGTTGCCCTCGAAGACGTGCAGCGGGTCATCGATCCTAAGCCCGGTCATCGGGTGATCGGCGTGTCGCTGGTGGTGACGCGCGGGCGCACGGTGGTGGTGGCCGATACTGCCGTGACCGAAATGCCGGACGCGGAAGACCTGGCCGAAATCGCCATCGAGGCCGCCGGAATCGCTCGCAGGCTGGGCTACGAGCCGCGGCTGGCGATGCTTGCCTTTTCCACCTTCGGCCACCCGCAGGGCGAACGCTCCGCGCGGGTGATCGAGGCGGTGAAAATCCTCGATCAGCGGCGGGTCGATTTCGAATACGACGGCGAAATGGCGGCTGATGTCGCCCTCAATCCGGAACTGATGGCAGCCTATCCGTTTTGCCGGCTTTCGGGACCGGCAAACGTGTTGGTGATGCCGGCGTTCCATTCGGCCTCGATCTCGACCAAGTTGTTGCAGGAACTAGGCGGCGCTACCGTGGTCGGGCCGCTGCTGGTCGGCCTCGACCGGCCGGTGCAAATCGTCCAACTCGGCGCCAAAGACAACCAACTCGTCAACATGGCCGCGTTGGCCGCGTATAATGTGAGCGGGTGAGAAAAGCGAATAGCGAAGGCGAATAGCGAATTGGGTCGGTTCTCTTTCTGCTCGCTATTCGCTACTCACTATTCGCCCTATTCGCTTTGCGAGGAGTCCCATGCCTACAAAAGCCCTTTCCGGCGTCATCGCCGCCATCGCCACCCCGGTAAATGAAGACGGCGCGCCCAATCTCGATCACGCGCTAAAGCTTGCGCGCTTCCTGCTCGACAATGGGTGCGACGGGCTCAACGTGCTCGGAACCACCGGCGAAGCAACCTCGTTTTCGCGCGACGAGCGCCAAGCAGTCATGAGCGCGTATAAAGCGCGGGGTTTGCCGCTGGAACGGCTCATGGTCGGAACCGGGGCCGCGGCGGTGGCGGACGCGGTCGCGCTCACCCGCCATGCCGCTGAACTCGGCTTTGCCGGCGCACTGGTGTTGCCGCCCTTTTACTACAAAGGCGTTTCGGACGACGGGCTCGCGGCCTACATCGAAATCATCGTAAAGGCGACCGCCCAAAAGCCAATTCCGCTCTATCTCTATCATTATCCGGCGATGTCGGGCCTGCCCTGGCACGTCAAGCTGATCGAGCGGCTGCTTGAGGCGTTTCCCTCTCGCATCGTGGGCCTGAAGGATTCCTCCGGTGATATGACCTATGCGCGCTCGGTCGCGGCAATCTCCAAGAGCTTCGCCGTGTTCCCGTCGACCGAAGCGGCACTGATGGAAGCACGGGAGGGTGCTTTCGCCGGCTGCATTTCGGCGACGGCCAATTGCAATGCCGATCTTTGCGCCCGCGCCTGGCGGCAAGGCGACAAGGCGGCTCTCGATGCCGCAGTGGCGATCCGCAAGCTGTTCGAGGGTAAAGCCCTGGTCCCAGGTGTGAAGGCGCTACTCGCCCATATTCACGACGATCCAGCGCTTATGCAGCTGAAACCGCCGTTGGTGGCCTTTCCGGCGGCGGATCGGGCGGCGGTCATCGCCGGGTATGACAAGTTGCGGGCCAAACAGGCGGCCTGACGCCGTCCTGCGAGGGGCGTTGACGCCCAAGCCAAGCCTCACTATAAGCCTCCGCCAAAGGCGGCGAGACATGCTCGCCGCCGATTTTTTCTTGCATATCCGGGGCCTTTGCGCGGTTTCCCGCCGAGTCCCGGCTGCGAATGAGAGATCCATGGCCAATACCAAATCCGCTCGCAAAGCTACGCGCCAAATCGCCAAGCGTACCGCGATCAACAAAACGCGCCGCTCGTTGCTTCGCGGCTCGGTGCGCAAGGTCGAGGAAGCGATCGCCCAAGGTGACCGCAATGCCGCGGCTGGCGCGCTGAAAGAAGCCGAACCCGTGATCATGCGGGCAGCCCAGCGCGGTGTGGTGCACAAGAACAATGCCAGCCGCAAAGTCTCGCGGCTCGCGCATCGCATCGCCAAGCTCGCTCAATAAGAACTCGGCCAAGTGCCGCGTGTCGAGCCCGGCCTCGTGCCGGGCTTTTTTGTCATTTTGTTCATGGACGTCGTTTTCGCAGCTGTGTTGCAAAACACACACGCCGGCCAAAATGATCGCGTAGCATTGCCCGCGCACCAAAAACCATCGCGTCCATATCGCAAACTCGCAGCTCGGCATATTTCTACCAGCGATTTTGCCCGATAGCGTTCGCCAAAACCGATTCCATCGGAAGCTTCGCGCGCGGGTTACCCTCGCCAACGCTCAGAAATTTCGGCGACTGTCGAATAGCTTACAATGAACGTTCCAGCGGGACCCGAAAATCCCTGTGCCGTAGGCGCTTTCCTGCGCTGGCGCCGTTTGCACACTTGCACCGCATCGGCTCTCTTTCTCGAACCGATGCAGCCGCCCGATTCCCAACGACTCTCCAAATGCTTGCCGCGGCAAAACGCTTCGGCAGCAGTGCAACACCTGTGACGATTCTGTCGCGCACAGTATTGGCGCGTCACGAATCGAGTTGCGGCGGCAACGGTGCTGTGTATCTTAGCCCTCGCGCTCGGGACTTCCTCTCGGGCGTGTTCAAAGAAATGAGTTCACGCCACGCCTCATCCGCGGATGGGAACGGTCGTTTCGCGCCTTGATGCATCGTGTTCGGCCGATTTGAAAGGTCGGCACTAACGTTATGACAGCATCGTCATTGCGAGCCGGTGCAAGGCAACAACGTGCGACGCTGACTAACCGCGAGTGAGCGCATTGAAGACCGCAGGGCATATGCCCGGCAACAGCGAGGGGGATGCCGCCATGGCAGCAGGGGCCGCACTGGACATCGACACTGCAATGAGTGAAAGCAATTGCTCTATTGTGCGTGCGCGTTCGGCCTTCGCTCGTCCTCGTTTTTGTTCTAAGTCTGGCTTTCCTCATTCACCGTTTTCGGCCGCTACACCCGAATTGGTTTCGGCTCCCGCTCGCCCGATGCGCGGCACCGCTCCGCCCTCTGCCAAGTAGACGCCGCTTTCGATCCGCGTCGATACCGGAAAGAGGGACCATGTCGCTCCCGCGGTCTATCCGTCATCGCCGCCATACTCACGCAAGTGTCGTTGTGTTTCGTCCGGCGCGTAGCGCGGCTTGAGCCGCCATGCCGAGCAACCCGAGTCCCGATCAACAATTTCATTCGAATAGAGAAGTCGTAATGTCGAACGAAGAAAACGAGAACTGGTCGAAAGTGCAGCAGCGGTTGCGCGCTGAGGTCGGTGACGACATCTATTCGAGCTGGTTTGCGCGCATGGATCTGGAAGCGGTCGAAGGTCCTACGGTCCGGCTCTCCGTGCCGACCCGATTTCTCAAGAGCTGGATTCAATCGCACTATGCCGAGCGCGTGCTGGCGTGCTGGCAGGCGGAAACCGACAAAATCGGACGTATCGAGTTGATCGTGCGCTCGGCCGTGCGCAGCAATCACATCAGCAAGCCGAGGCCTGAGCAGGATAGCCCCGCCGATACCGCACGCTCATTCAACGGGCACAACGGTAATGGCCACGGCAGCCGTCCGTTGCCGATCGGCGATGCCGGCGTGCACGAGGCGCTCGGCGGTTCGCCACTCGATCCGCGCCTGACCTTCGATAATTTCGTGATCGGCCGCTCCAATACGCTTGCCCACGCCGCAGCCAAGCAGGTGGCGGCGGCCAAGCGTGGCGACGCGGTGATGTTCAACCCGCTCTACATCCATGCGGGTGTAGGCCTCGGCAAAACGCACCTGTTGCAGGCGATCACCTGGGCCGGCAATGCGATGGGGGAGCGCAAAGTGCTCTATCTCACCGCCGAGAAGTTCATGTACGGCTTCGTTTCGGCGTTGCGCACGCAGACCGCCCTTGCCTTTAAGGAAGCATTGCGCGGCATCGGTGTCCTGGTGATCGACGATCTCCAGTTCCTGCAAGGCAAGTCGACCCAGGCCGAATTCTGTCACACGTTGAATGCGCTGATCGACGCCGGCCGGCAGGTGGTGATTGCGTCCGACCGCCCGCCATCGGACCTCGAAAGCCTTGACGACCGCGTACGTTCGCGGCTCGCCGGAGGCTTGGTCGTGGAGATGGGCCCGCTGGGCGAGGAATTGCGTTTCGAGATATTGAAGGCGCGCGTCTCGGCGGCGCGCGCGCATCATCCGAGCTTCGACGTGCCGGCGCCGGTGCTGACTTACATCGCCAAAACCGTGACCCATAACGGCCGCGACCTCGAAGGCGCCCTCAACCGCCTGCTCGCCCACAACAAGCTGACCGGCCATGCCGTCACGCTCGAAATGGCCGAACGTGAGGTGCGCGATCTGATCCGCCCGGCCGAGCCTAAGCGGGTGAAGATCGAGGACATTCAGCGGATAGTGGCACGGCAATACAATGTGAGCCGCTCCGACCTCTTGTCGTCACGCCGCACGGCGAACGTCGTCCGCCCGCGACAGGTGGCGATGTATCTGGCCAAGACCTTGACCCTGCGTTCGCTGCCTGAAATCGGCCGCCGCTTCGGCGGGCGAGATCACACCACCGTGCTGCACGCTGTGCGCAAGATCGAAGGTCTGGTCGGCAACGACGTGGGGCTCGCCGAAGAAATCGAGTCGCTGAAGCGGCAGTTGCAGGATTAGGATGCGAGCCGAGGGGTGCCCCAAGCGCAACGCAGCATGAAGTAATGCCCCGTTGACCAGGGAGCCCGGTTCAACAGAGCTGGGCCCCGGATCGATGCCGCTCCGCTGGCGCTTGCGGCGCGTCCGGCGCACACGCCGATTGAGGGGCTGTGGACGCCCTGGGGATAGAAAACCGGAAGGGCCGGACACTCTTGCGATTTTCGTTCCGGCACGTCACCTTTGGCGGCCGGCCTTGCCGCGCGCTCGGGCCGGCTTGCAGAGCGCCATTCCGGGCGCACAAGGCGTCCAAGCGGGTCTCCCTTACCATGAAGATCACAGTCGAACGGTCGCAGCTTCTCAGGTCGCTGGGCCACGTCCACCGTGTGGTAGAGCGCCGCAACACGATTCCGATCCTAGCCAACGTCCTGATCCGCGCTGGAGACGGCAAGCTCAGCCTGAAAGCAACCGATCTCGACCTGGAAGTGATCGATTCGATCCCTGCGGAAGTATCGCCCGGCGGCGCCACCACCGTGCCGGCGCACATGTTCTACGAGATCGTGCGCAAATTGCCGGACGGCGCGCAAATCATCCTCGAAGGTTCCGGCGAGCGCGCGATCCTCTCGCTGCGCGCCGGCCGTTCGCGCTTTACCTTGCAAACACTGCCGGAAAGCGATTTCCCCGATCTCGCCGCGGGCGAGATGACCCATTCGTTCAAGCTCCCGGCTACAGACCTCAAGCGGCTGATCGACAAGACCCAGTTCGCCATTTCCACCGAAGAGACGCGCTACTATTTGAACGGCATCTACCTGCACCCTGCGGGCTCGGACAACGAGTCGAGCTTGCGCGCGGTGGCGACCGACGGCCATCGTCTCGCCCAATGCGAGTTACCGTTGCCGGAAGGTGCTTCCGGAATGCCGGGCATCATCATTCCGCGCAAGACCGTCGGCGAGGTGCAACGGCTGATCGAGATCGACGAAGGAGAGGTCGGCATCGCGTTGTCGTCGGGCAAGGTGCGCTTCACGATCGGCGATGTTGTGCTGACCTCGAAGCTGATCGACGGCACTTTTCCCGATTATGGGCGGGTCATCCCGGTCAACAACGACAAGCGATTGGTGGTCGACAAAAAGGATTTCGAGGCGGCGGTCGACCGTGTCTCCACGGTGGCCAGCGAGCGCGGCCGCGCAGTGAAACTCGCCATTAGCGGCGGAAAGTTGATACTGTCGGTGACGAACCCGGATTCCGGCAGCGCCACGGAGGAGATCGAGATCGATTACGATTCCGATCCGCTCGACATCGGCTTCAACTCGCGTTACCTGCTCGACATCGCCGCGCAGATCGAAGGCGAGGTAGCGGTGCTCAAGCTCGCCGACCCCGGCTCGCCCACGCTGATTCAGGACAAAGACAGCAAAGGCGCGCTCTACGTGCTGATGCCGATGAGGGTTTGACAGGGATCAGGCATCAGAGGTCAGGAATCAGGCAGAAGGCACGGGACCGCCTTTTCTGATCACTGAACACTGATTACTGATCTCTGGCATGACCGCAGCCTTCATCCGCCGTCTGGGTTTTTCCAATTTCCGCAACTATCACGCCGCGCAAGTTGAACTGCGTGAGGCAGGGCCGGTCGTGCTGACGGGCGCCAATGGGGCGGGCAAAACCAACCTCATCGAGGCGATCTCACTACTCGCACCGGGACGGGGCTTGCGCCGCGCGACCATGGACGAGCTTGCTTTCTCGGAAGGCGACGGCACGTGGGCCATCAACGCGGATGTCGAGGGCATGCTCGGACTGGCCACGCTCGGCACTGGCCTCGGCGAACGAGCCGGCGACGACGCAGCCGCAACGCGCTTGTATCGCGTCGACCGCGAGCCGGCCACGTCCGCCGCCGTGTTTGCCGATCACCTGCGCGTGGTGTGGCTGACCCCGGCAATGGACCCGTTGTTCAATGGTCCCGCTTCCGAGCGCCGGCGGTTCCTCGACCGGCTTGTGCTGGCGGTCGACGCGCAACATTCCAGCCGCATCAACGCGCTCGAACGGTCACTGCGTTCGCGCAACCGCCTCCTGGAAGATGCGTCCAGCGACTCGCATTGGCTCGATGCAGTCGAGCACGAAACGGCCGAGGTCGCGGTCGCGGTTGCCGCGGCGCGCAGCGAGACGACGACTCGGCTTCAGTCGGCGCTCAGCGAGGCACAGGAAGCAGCGCCCGGCTTTCCGCACACCGGGATCGCCCTCGATGGAACGCTCGAGCGGCTCCTCGCCGAAGGGAGCGCTGCTGAAGTCGAGGATCGCTACCGCACGCTTCTGAAGCAGAACCGCGCGCAGGATGCCGCCGCAGGCCGCACGCTGGAAGGTCCGCACCGTACGGATCTTGTCGTCATGCATGTCGAGAAGGGAACGCCGGCAGCCGGGGCCTCCACGGGCGAGCAGAAAGCGCTCTTGATCCGCCTGGTGCTCGCACATGCCAGCCTGATCAAGCAAATGACCGGCGCCGCGCCGGTGCTGCTGCTCGACGAAATCGTCGCGCATCTTGATCCGATACGGCGCGCGGCGCTCTATGGGGCTTTGTCGACATTAGGCGCGCAAGTGTGGATGACCGGAGCCGATCCGGCCGCTTTTGCCGGCATCGGCACCCGCGCACAAGTCTTCGAGATACGGAGCGGCATGGTGCTGCCTCGCCACTAGCGTTCCGCGAAGCGGAGGGCCGGTTCCGCACATCAAGCCTTTTTGAAAACCGCAAATTCGGAACAAACGGTACCTCAATGACTTTACCTTTCCACGAGGTAAGCCTCAAAAGCTTTGATGTTTGGCAATGGCCACGATCACGACTACGGAAAAACTTCTGATCGACAAGCTTCAGCGTTCGCTTGTCGTCATGAGCATGGAGCTCGACCGGCTCGAGATTCTGACGGCTGCCCTAGCCACGTTCAGCCGGCCCGTGCCGGAGTATGAGCCCTACTTCCGCCACGTCGACCGCCTGACGCTCGGTGTCCAGGAACTCGGCCGTGATAATTCAACTCATTAAGGAACGCGTCGTCCGATTCTTCCCTGAAGATGGAGATTACCACTCGCCCGCCAAGTCGCGGCGTTGACGCTCGGAAGCATCGGAATAGCGGCGGAGCGCATGCGCCTCGCTGAGCATCCCGATCACCTGGCGCCGCTCGATGGTGTCGACCACCGGCAGCGCTTCGGCCTCGAAGCGGTCGAAAGCCGAGATCGCCTCCTGTGCAGTCAATTGAGGCAACAGCATATGGTCGCTATGACGCAGGATGTCGCGCAGCGAAACGGTTGCACCGAGCTCGGTTGCGTGCGCCTCCGCGACCAGCACGATACCGGCATAGCGACCATCCTCATCGGTCGCGATCACCTGGTTGGTCGAACCGAGCGGAAAGGCTTCGCGGAAAGCGGAAAGCGGCGTCTCGACAGGCGTGGTGCGGACATCGGACCGCATCATCTGGCCGACGGTGAGATCCCTGATCCAGCCGACGTCGACAGCGCCGCGGATGGTTTCGCCGCGCAAATGAAAGCGCCAAGTAGCGAAGGTGTAGCCAAAGAACTCGCGCGTCACTAGCCGCGCCAGAATGACGGCAATGAGGACGGCCGTCGTCAGCCAGAGATCGCCGGTCGCCTCCAGCGCAATGAACGCCATGGTGAGCGGGCCGCCGATAATCGAGGAGGACACCGCCGACATTCCGATGATGGCGTAGGCATCGGGATCGAGATGCGCGGATGGAATTAAGGTGGTGACGCCAATGGCAAAGAGTTGGCCGCCGACGGCACCGAGCAGAAGCGAGGCGAAGAACAGGCCGCCACGGAAGCCGGCGCCGAGCGAAACGATCGACGCCAATGACTTGAGCACGAAAATCACCGCCAGCGCTTCCAACGGCAGCTTGAACAAGCCGGTGAAGTGCAGCGCGCCATGGCCGGAAGACATCACCTGCGGCGATATCATGGCCAGCAGGCCGACGATGGCGCCGGCGATAGTGGGCCGCAGCCACGGCTTGATTCTTGTTCGAATGAAGAGTTGCTCGCACGCCGCTACGCCGCGCATCTGCAAAATGCCGAAAATGCCGGCCAGCACGCCGAACCCGGCGGCGATGACGATATCGTGTACCGCCAAGCTGGAAACCGAGCCGGTCTCGATGCCGAGTCGGGTCGGAGACAGCGCCTGCGCGGTGAGATAGCCGAGCAGAGAGGCAACGCCAACGGGCGCCAGCGAATTGACGGAATAGCTGCCGATGATCAGTTCGAACCCATAGAACGCGCCGCCGATCGGGGCGCCAAAGGCACCGGCGATGGCGGCCGCGGAGCCTGCCCCGACCAGGACTCGCATATCGGCCCGGCGCAGCCGGAACGCGCGGCCAATGGTTGACGCGATGGCGCTCGCCCACTGGGTGTAGCCAGCCTCCAAACCTACCGAAGCACCGACGCCGCTCGACCAAACGGTCTGCGCCGCCACGATCAGGCTGCCGCGCATGGACATCCGCCCGCCATGCAGCGCATTCGCTTCGATCGGATCGACCTCGGAACCTCGGCGACGGGCGATGTAAGCGCTGACCACACCGAACAGAAGTCCACCCAGACAGGGCGTCACGAAGGCGCGAATGGGATCGAGCGAGGTGCGCCCGGACAGCCGTTCACCGGGATCGAGCCCAAAAGCGACGAGATGCATGAAGCCAACCGCCGCGCCCATGATCGCGACAACGAGCCCGGCCAGCACGCCGATCACCGCCGCCAACAAGATGATGTTGGAATCACGCGTGCGCACGAGCGCGCGCAACCGGTGCGGCACCTCCAATGCGAGGCGAGGCCGGGTGGCGGCGGACGATGGGCTGAACCAACGCATGGCAAATTCAAAAGCGGCGGGCGCGCACTGCTTATGAACGAGCACACGCCGCATGCAAGCGAAAGCGCGCTGTGCGCGTAAGAAAAGGCGCTTCGAAGGCTCGCTTTGAAACCCTCACAGGCCTCGCCCGGAGAAGCTTTCTCGCCTCTGAAACGGCGGCTTTTTTGATGCCGCCGGGGCTTCAAAAACGCTTTGTCATCAATATATTACGGAGCGAGACTTTGGGCTGTACGGGGGCCCGTTTTCATGCCACACCAACCCCGTTCCCGACTCATATTTTCACGCCCTTCGAGGCACTCCGCCATGGCTGAACCGGCCCGCAATATTCCGTCAGATGCCGAATACGGCGCCGAATCGATCAAGGTCCTCAAGGGCCTCGACGCCGTGCGCAAGCGGCCCGGCATGTACATCGGTGACACGGATGACGGCTCCGGGCTGCACCACATGGTTTACGAAGTGGTCGACAACGCCATCGACGAAGCGCTCGCCGGCTACGCCACGGAGGTGACGATCGCGCTCAACCCGGACGGCTCATGCACCGTACGCGACAATGGGCGCGGCATTCCGACCGACATTCATAAAGGCGAAGGCATTTCGGCCGCCGAGGTCATCATGACCCAACTCCATGCCGGCGGTAAGTTCGATCAGAATTCCTACAAGGTCTCCGGCGGTTTGCACGGCGTCGGCGTCTCGGTCGTGAACGCACTCTCGACTTGGCTCAAACTCACCATCTGGCGCGACGGTAAGGAGCACTTCATTGAGTTCCGCGACGGGGTCGCCGTCGAGCCGCTGAAGATGACGGGCGCGGCCGGCGAAAAGCGCGGCACGGAAGTAAGTTTCCTGCCCTCGCCCGCCACCTTCACCATGACCGATTTCGATTTCGCCACGCTGGAGCACCGGCTACGTGAGCTCGCGTTCCTAAATTCCGGCGTCACCATCGTGCTCTCGGATAAACGGCACGCCGTCGAGAAGCGCGAAGAGATGAAATACGAAGGCGGCGTCGAGGCCTTCGTGCGCTACCTCGATCGCAACAAGTCGCCGCTCATTCCAAGTCCGATCATGGTGCGCGCCGAGCGGGAAGGTATCACGGTGGAATGTGCGCTGTGGTGGAACGACGGCTATCACGAGAACGTGCTCTGCTTCACCAACAATATCCCGCAGCGCGACGGCGGCACCCATCTCGCCGGCTTTCGCGGGGCGCTGACGCGGCAGATCACGCAATACGCCGAAGGCAACGGTGGCGCACGCAAGGAAAAGGTGGCGCTGACCGGCGACGATTGCCGCGAAGGGTTGACTGCCGTGCTCTCCTGCAAGGTGCCCGACCCCAAGTTTTCCTCGCAGACCAAGGACAAGCTGGTCTCCTCGGAAGTCCGCCCGGTGGTCGAAAACGTCATCAACCAGGCTCTGCAGGACTGGTTCGAGATTCATCCTTCGGAAGCGAAGGCGATCGTCGGCAAGGTGGTGGAAGCCGCCGCCGCGCGCGAGGCCGCGCGCAAGGCGCGCGAATTGACCCGCCGCAAGGGCGCGCTCGACGTATCCTCGCTGCCGGGCAAGCTTGCCGATTGCCAGGAGCGCGATCCCGAGAAATCCGAATTGTTCATCGTCGAGGGCGATTCGGCGGGCGGGTCCGCCAAGCAGGGACGCAACCGTGAATTCCAAGCGGTGCTGCCGCTGCGCGGCAAGATTCTCAACGTCGAGCGGGCACGCTTCGACAAGATGCTATCGAGCCAAGAGATCGGCACGCTCATCACCGCGCTCGGCACCGGCATCGGCCGCGATGAGTTCAACCCCGAGAAGCTGCGCTACCACAAGATCATCATCATGACGGACGCCGACGTGGACGGCGCGCATATCCGCACGCTGCTGTTGACTTTCTTCTACCGGCAGATGCCGGAGTTGATCGAACGCGGCAATTTATTCATCGCGCAGCCGCCGCTCTACAAGGTCTCACGTGGAAAATCAGAGCAATATCTCAAAGACGAGCGCGCACTGGAGGACTACCTGATTGCGACCGGCCTCGAAGAGGCGGTGTTGCGGCTTGCCTCTGGGGAAGAGCGCGCGGGCGGCGATCTACGCCGGCTGGTCGAGGACTCGCGCTCGATCCGTAACATCCTTTCCGGCCTGCACAGCCGTTATAACCGGAAAGTCATCGAACAGGCAGCGATTGCCGGTGTGCTGAACCCGCAAGTCGCGACCAGCGCGGAAACGGGCCAGGCGGCGGCCGATTACATCGCCAGACGGCTGGACGCGCTGGAGGACGAAACCGAGCGCGGCTGGCAGGGCCGCTTCGATGAGGAAGGTTTCCACTTCGAGCGCACCGTGCGCGGCGTCAAGGAAGCCGCCATCATCGACCTGGCGCTTCTCGGATCGGCGGACGCGCGCAAACTCGACGAATTCGCGCCGAGCCTGCAACAGGTTTATCCGCGGCCGACGCCACCGGCGATGTTGCGCCGCAAGGACGAATTGACGTCGATCTACGGCCCGGTGGGGCTATTCGAGGCTATCACTGCGGCGGGGCGTAAGGGCATTACGATGCAACGCTACAAAGGCCTCGGTGAGATGAATCCCGAGCAGCTTTGGGAGACAACCCTCGACGTCAACGCACGCTCGCTTCTGCAGGTGCGCATCAAGGAGGTCGACGAGGCCAACGTGCTTTTCGATCAACTCATGGGCGATGTCGTCGAGCCGCGCCGGCAATTCATCCAGGACAACGCGCTGGCGGCGAGCGTGGATGTGTGACGGGCGGCGGACATGAACGCGGTCATCGGAACGGCCGTGCCCGCGGATTTGATCGCTGAACTCGAGCGCAGGTATTTCTGGTGGGAGCCGATAGCGGGTACGCCACGCTCCGACAATCGGATCATCGCTCAGGCAATGGATTTGGCGGGATTTGCCGACGTCCGGCGGCTTGAAACCGAGGTGGGCGCGGAGCGCCTTGTCGACGTGATGCGGCACGCTCAGCCCGGCTGGATCAGCCCGCGTTCATGGGAATTCTGGCGCGGCCGCTTGTCCTACGCGACAGGGCAAGAAATACCGAAAATGCCGCCGCGGAGAACATTGCATGCGGCAGTTTGAGCCAAAGACAGCAGTTCTACCGCCAGCTCAAAAATATCTCTGGCCGCAACTGGCGGCAGCGCCGGGCCTTTCGTTTGTTCTATATGGAGGAACAGCCGTTGCTCTCCATCTCGGGCATCGTCAGTCTCTCGACTTCGACTTTTTCAGCGCCGCGCCGCTCGACAAGAAGCGCCTCGTCACTTGTTTTGAATTCCTTGCGCACGCCCCAACTATTCAGGAAGACCCCAATACATTAGTCGTCGCTGCAAGGGTCAAAGGAAATCCGGTGAAGGTTTCCTTTTTTGGCCGCCTCGATATCGGTCACATCAACGAGCCGCTGCGCACCTCAGATGACGTGCTTCTGATCGCCTCTCTCGAAGATTTGCTAGCCACCAAATTAAAAGCGATCATCGATCGCGCGGAAGCAAAGGACTACATCGACATCGCCGCAATGCTTACCGCTGGCGCATCGCTGGCGCGCGGCTTGGGCGCGTTCAGCGAGATGTTCAAGAGCGACCCGATTCTGCCTCTGAGAGCCCTGGGATATTTCGAGGACGGCGACTTGCACACAGTGCCGCCCGTGCAACAAAAACTGCTCCAGGCCGCCAGAGACAGAATTAATCAAATTCCTGAGATCAGGCTGCGTCCCGGCCTTGTGGTATAATTCGGACGACACCAATAACGGCATCTTATACCAACCTGCGGAAACATCGACTCATCTCCGTCATCCTGAGGTGCGAGCGAAGCGAGCCTCGAAGGATGACGGCCCATCTCTTTGGCGTACATCCTTCGAGGGCCGCGCTTCGCGCGGCCACCTCAGGATGACGGTCAAGGTTTACGAAGGCTGGTATTACTCCGTCCGCTCCAGCGCCGGAGCGACGGACGACGTAGCAGTGCCGCCGGCGGCCCGCTCGGCGGCGATCATGGTGTTCTCCAGCAGCATCGTCACCGTCATGGGTCCGACGCCACCCGGCACAGGCGTGATAAAGGCCGCCTTCTGCCGCACGCCTTCGAAGTCGATATCGCCGACCAGTTTCCCGTCCGGCAATCGGTTGATGCCGACGTCGATCACGGTCGCCCCGGTCTGCACCATCTGCGGGACGATCAGCTTGGGCACGCCTGCCGCGACGATCAAAATATCGGCCAGGATGGTATATTGCGAGAGGTCGCGCGTGCGCACGTGACAAATGGCGACCGTGGCCTCCCGCCGCAGCATCATCAGCGCCATCGGCTTTCCGACAATATTGCTCGCGCCGACGATGGTGACGTTCTTGCCGGCGACGTCGATGCCGGCGAAGTCCAGCAGCTTCATCACGCCGTGCGGCGTGCAAGGCGGGAAAATGGTGCTGGCGCCGAGCACCAACCCGCCGACGTTGTAGAGATGAAAGCCGTCGACGTCCTTTTCCATCGCGACGGTACGCAGCACAGATTGGATGTCATGATGCGCCGGCAAAGGAAGCTGCACCAGAATGCCGTGCACGCCGGGATCGGCGTTGAGCGCCCTGATGCGATCGATGACCGTGGCGGCATCGGTTTCGGTTGGAAACTCATACAGCGAGGAGCGGATGCCCACCTCGGCGCAGGCTTTGATCTTGTTGTTGACGTAAAGGCGCGAGGCGGGATTGCGACCGACCAGGATGACCGCCAAGGATGGCGTGATACCGGTGCGCGCCACGAGCGCCGCCACGCGCCGCTTGATATCCTCACGGATTTGGCGGCCGATTGCTTTTCCGTCGAGCAGAGTGGCAGTCATTATTCAATTCATTATCGTGCGCCGGTCCTCTGCCCTTAGCGCCGATCAGACAAGATCGCAAATCACGCTGCCGGCGTGAAGGGCCGCATGCCGCGCGTGCGCGGATCGCGTACCGCCCACCGGCCCGCATCGACGCGCGCGAGGAAGTCGCCCACCACGGCATTGAACAAGTCCGGCTCCTCGAGATTCACCGCGTGGCCGGTCTTCGGCAGCATCACCAGCCCGGACGCCGGGATGGCATCCTTCAGGAATAGGCTCGGCTCGATGCAGCGGTCGTCCTCATCGCCCACGACGACCAATGCCGGCGTTGTGAGTTTCCTGATCTCGGCGTCGAAATCATAGAGCGAAGGACGCCCGCCCTGAAAGCCGCGCGAGGTGTGGGCGGAGCCGCGCGCGTCGTGCTCGGCCAGCCGGCGGCTGAATTCGGCGAAGCCGCGCGGGTCCTTGAACAGGAAAGGCAACCGGCTCGGCCCCATGCCATAGGTCTCCGCCACCTTAGCCGCGCCATTTCGCTCGAACTCGTCACCGAGCGCACGCGAGGATTCGCGGAAATCGGCGGTGTACCACCGCTCCGAGCCCGAGCCCGCGCCGGCGAGAACCATCGAGCGCACGCGCTGCGGATGGTTGAGCGCAACCTGCAGCGACGTGTAGCCGCCCATCGAAAGGCCAATGAGATGCGCCTTGTCGATGCCGAGATGATCGAGCACGGCGATGCAATCTGCCATCACGTGCTTATATGTATAGACGCCGGGATCAGACGGTACATCCGACGGTATGTAGCCGCGCGCCGAATAGGCGATGCAGCGATAGCGCTTGCCGAATTCGCGCATCTGCGGCTCCCAGCCGCGATGATCGGAGGCGAATTCGTGGACGAAGACGATGGGCGTGCCCTGACCGACCTCTTCGTAATAGAGCTTCACGTTATCGGGCGTTGTGGCGTAGGGCATTAGATCAGTCCCATTCCGTCTCTATGTGGGGTGTAGCTTTTCTCCGTCATCCTGAGGTGCGAGCGCGCTTCTTCGCGCGCGAGCCTCGAAGGATGAACGGCCCGGGCCGTCGCCCTTCGAGGCTCGGCGCTGGGCGCCGAGCACCTCAGGGTGACGGGGCAACTCAAAACAAATCCAGATATTCGCGCTGCTCCCACGGCGTGATGTCCGACTGCTCCGGCTGCTCCTTCTTGAAGCGGTCGAGCTCAGCCTCTTTGATGTGTGCATAATAATCGATGAAGCCCGCGCCGAAACCGGCGCGGAAGCATTCGTCGGCGCGCAGCGCCGCGATGGCTTCGCCGAGGTCCTTCGGCAGCGGCGCGGCCTTGGTTTCATAGGGCGTATCGGCGGACGGCCCGGGATCGTGTTGTCCGGCGACGCCGTCGAGCCCGGCGTAAATCTGCGACGCGATATAGAGATAAGGATTGGCCGCCGGTTCGCCGACGCGGTTTTCGAGGTGAGTAGAAGCCTCGCCGGGCTGGCCGAGCACGCGCACCATCACGCCGCGGTTGTCGCGCGCCCAGATGGCGCGGTCAGGGGCGAGCGAATAGGCGCGGTAGCGTTTGTAGCCGTTGATCGTCGGCGTGGCGAAAGCGGCGGCCGCCCGCGCGTGGGCGAGAAGCCCGCCGAGATAGTGTCGGCCCAGCGGCGATAACCCTTCCCGGTGAGCGAAAGCATTACGCCCGCTTTTCCGGTCGGTCAGCGACTGGTGGAGATGCCAGCCGCTCGACATCACGTTGGGCAAGGCGGGCCGGCACATGAAGCTCGCAAGATAGCCGTTGCGGCGCGCAATCTGCTTTACCGCCGAGCGGAAGAGGATCATCGCGTCGGCGGCGGCGAGCCCCGTCAACGGGCGAAAGGTGAACTCGCATTGGCTCGGCCCGAGCTCGATCTCGACCGACCGCAGCGGGAGCCCAAGCGCGGCAACACCGCGGCGGATCACCTCGATCGCCGGATCGAGCATGTCGAAGCGCGATTCGGTCAGATACTGATAGCCCTGGTTCAGCAGGCTGACCTCCGGCGCCTGCGGCGGCCAGGTCGCATCGGCGGGCGCAAGCCGCGGGTTCTCCAGCTTGAACAGATGGAACTCGACCTCGAGGCCCGCGCAGAAATCGAAGCCGGCTTGCGCGAGCGTCGCCAAGGCATCGCGGCAGCGGGCGCGCGTGGAAAAGGGCACCGGCTTGCCGGTGGTGAAATAGATGTCGCAGAGCAGCCAGCCGGTGTTGGGCGCCCAGGGTAGTACGCGGAAGGTGGTGGGATCGGCGACCATGACAAAGTCGCCGCCGCCCTGCATCTCGTCCATGGCGAAACCGCCGCCGGGCGTGAACACCGGATAGACCGTGCGATGCGAGGTGTCCTTGGCGAGCAGCGTGGTCGTCATGGTGACGCCGTCGCGCATGGCGGCGGCGGCTTCCGAAGCGATCAACGTCTTGCCCCGCAAGACGCCATGCTGATCGGCGAACGAAAAGCGTACCAATTCGAGTTGATGCTGCTTGATGGCGCGATCGACAGCACGCGCGGCGCCCTCCTGCCCGGTGGTCCAAAGGCCATGACGGGAGACGAAGTCGCGCGACTTGTTTGCGGGTTTACGCGAGGGCATGGCTTCTCCAATACCTCCCCCTGAAAGGGGGAGGTAAAAGGGGTCAACGCCCATTCGTCCAGCTCGCGGCTTGCCGTTTGCTCAAGTCGGTCTTCTGCCAATAGCCTTGCCAATCGTCTGCCGGGCCGATGCCGTCGATAGCGGCAGGGCCGGTGATCGAGGCTGCCTGTGCGTCGTCAAGCACCATGATCGGCCGCTCGCCTTTACCCGCTTGTTCGATAGCCGTGCGCAGCAGACGACGATAGACGATTATCGCTTTATCGGACGCGCCGAGATGCTCCTCGGTGCGATCCTGAATGGCACCCATCGACTCGCACGCCCATTGATCGTGCACGTTGATGTCCGCACCCATGCCCGTATAGGTCTCGCTCTCCTGCTCGTGCGGATCGAAGCCGTAGTCGTTGCTCTTGTTCTTGTTCGGGATGTAGTCCGGCAGTTGATAAAGCTCGAGCCGCTGCCGGCGCATCTCGTCTTTGTTCACCGCGGCGCCGAACGAGGTGAAGATCGCGTACCAATAGTGCCGCGTATCATCGATCGGCACGTGCCATTGCGTGATCGTCATCTCCCGGCTCATGGGAATGTGGAAGGCGTTGGGGAACATCAGATTGGTGACGCGCACATGCGCGTTCTTGTCGTTGATCTGCCGCAGCGTCACCAGCCGGAAGCCGAACTCGGTCGGCTCGACCTCGATGCGGGGCCGAGTGAACTCGCGCATGATCCGCGTCATCGGCATGTCGGTGCCGAGCGATTGATCGCGGAACATCTTGCCGTAGCCTTGGGTCGGATCCTCGTCCTGGAAGAAGCGGTGCAGAAACGACGTGTGCACCGGATCGATACCGACCTCCAACGATTGGAGCCAATTGCAGTCGATCATGCCCTTGAAGGCGAAGGTGTGGCTGTCGGGCGCGACGAAACAATCGAAACGCGGCAGCGCCGGCGGCTCGCCCGGCCCCATATAGGCGAACAGAATGCCGCTCTTCTCCACCACCGGATAGGATTTCTGCCTGATGTTGGCGCAGAGCTTGCTGTCGTCGGGCTCGGCGGGAGTTTGCAAACATTTGCCGGTCACGTCGAACAACCAACCGTGGAAAGCGCAGCGCAAACCGCCGTCCTCCAGCCGCCCATAGGCGAGGTCGGTGCCGCGGTGCGGACAGTGACGTCCAATCAACCCGTATCGGCCCTGCTCGTCCTTGAAGATCACCAGATCTTCGCCGAGGAGCCGCACCGGCTTGATCGGCCGGTTCGCGCCGGAGATTTCGTCGACCAGCGCCGCCGGCTGCCAATAGCGGCGCATGAGCGAGCCGGCCGGCGTACCGGGCCCGACGCGGGTGATCAGATCGTTGTGTTCCTCACTCAGCATGGGAGACTCCGAAAATTTACTCTTTGCGGCCTTCCGCCTTTGACCTTGCGTCCCTGGGCTCGCGACGCCTATGTTCGTTGACCGAACGGATGTTCGAATTAGAGCAAAGCAAATCGAACCTTTCAAGCCTTAACCGATGCCTCGCCTGAAACGATCTGTCGCCGGCCAGGCGCGCGCCGGAATGGCCGACCCCGACTTTCTCGAAGCGCTCGCCCGGGGCCTCCGCGTCATCGAAGTCTTCGATCAGAACCGCAAGCAGCTCACGTTGAGCGATATTGCCAAAGCCGTCGATCTCCCGCGCGCCTCGGTGCGGCGCACGCTCCACACGCTCGTGCAACTCGGCTATGCCGAACTGAACGACCGGCTGTTTCGTCTGAAACCGCGGGTCCTTACGCTTGCGCGGGCGTATTTGCAGTCGAATGCGGTGACCGACATTTTACAGCCGGCGCTCGAAGAATTGAGCGAAGAGGTCAATGAATCCTGCTCCGCCGCCGTCCTTGACGGCGAGGACATCATGATGATCGCGCACGCTTCGCCCAAGCGCATCATCCCCGTCAGCGCCCAGATCGGGTTTCGGGTGCCGGCGATCGCGAGCGCATTGGGCCGTGTTTTGCTGGCTTCGTTGAGCGACGACGCATTAGACGCGTTTCTCGCGCGCAATCCCGCAAAGAAACTCACGCAATCGACCATTCTGGACAACAACGCGCTGCGTCGCGCCATTCTCAAGGTGCGTAAGGACGGCTACGCCCTGGTCGATCAAGAGGTCGAGCCCGGTTTCTGCTCGATTGCGGTGCCACTCAGAAAATCAGATGGAAGGACGATCGCCTCTTTGAACATCGGCGTCCATAGCGCTCGCACGCCGATCGCGGCAATGAACGACGCCTATCTCGCGAAGCTGCGCGAGCTCGCCGGAAAGCTGCAAGAGCAATTGATTTGAGGTCCCAGAAGTCTGAGCGGCAACAGCGGTCAGCCCAGCCGATTCAGACCCAGCCGATATCTGCGCGCCGGCGCCAAGCGGTCTGCCGCAAGCCGAGAAGCCGGTGAGCGGCTGCCTTGGCCTCCGCGCGGCTCACCGCCGCGCAAGTCCGATACTCCAAATCCGGCATCCGCGCGGTCAATAGCTGCCGGCGGAAAAGACGGGCGAAGGCGCCGGTGCCGCCATTGACCTGCAATTCGACGAGCGCCTGCGCGACGTTGGCGGCATGGCCGAAGGCGAGAACCCGCCCCGTCAACGTGTGGCGGACCTCGTAGACGCCAGGCCCGGGCAGCGCATCGATTTCCTCGCGGCTTTCGCCATCCGGAAATCGCTTCCAACCGCTCCAGGTCTGCATCGTCGGATTCCCCCTCGGCCGGCTCGCTTGCCTCTCAAGCGTTTAAGAACGCCGCACCGCGCCATTGGTTCCAAAAAAAAAGAAGCGACAGCCCATCAATCTAATAGCCTGGGAGCACCATCACCTTGGGCTTGTTCGGCAGGCTGGCTTTCGACAGCACCACCGACGGAATGGCGGCGACCTCCAGGTCCCACTCCTTGCGCACACGATCAAGGAAGCGATCGAGCGTGTAGCGGCTGAAATAATGCATGGGGATCATCAGCGGCGCCTTGAGCGCGTGTAGCACTTCGACCATGCCATCGAGATCGAGTGTGTAAGAGCCGTCCACCGGCACCAATACCACGTCGACCTTGCCGACTTCAGCAAGTTGCGCCGGTGTCAACGTATGATGCAGATGACCGAGATGGGCGATGCAGAGATTGGCAGTTTCAAAGATGAAAATAGAATTTCCGTGGCGCTCGGTGCCGCCGTCCAAGGTGCGGATGTTGGTCGGCACATTGCGCACGCGCACGTCCTTGAACTGCATGTCGATGCGCGCGGGCTTCTGATTTTCCGCCCAGCCGCGCAGCACGTATTTGATGCGCGGGTCGGGATGATCGGTGTAATGGGTATCGTGCGCGTGATTCATCGTGACGATGTCCGGCAGCACCGGAGGCCGGACGTAGTCGTTGTAATCGGTGGCGACCCGCACCCGCCGCGGGCTTTCGATCAGGAAGGTGGAATGGCCAATGTAAGTGAGCCGCACCTCATCGGCGTTGAGTGCGGCGAGATGGAAGGCAGCAGGAATCGCCGCAGGTGCGCGCGAGGCGATGAGGCCGGGGCAGCCCGGCATCGCATCAGAGCTAGGCTTGGCGGCCGGCGGGCTTACGCCTTGCGCCAAGCTCTGTCCGCTCAGCGCAAAGAAAGTAACCGCCGCCGCGATCAGCGTCGTCGCCGTACTGACTAGCCAACGTGACATGAGATCACCACGCCGTCGCCGAACCAGCGGCGCAGAATCTGCCATGCTTTGACGGTCGCGGCTACGGGTGCGGCTCAGAAATCCGGGCCATACCAGCGCGGATGCAAATCCGACTCCGTCTCCCCGCCCGGGCCGTCGGGTGATAGCGGCGGCGATTCCATCACCGGCAGATCTTGTGCGGCGGCCATGAATGAAGGTTCGCCAGCACCCGTTGACCGGATTCGTTCGTTCTCGCCGCCGTCGTTGCGCTCGCTCATGGCTTGAATCCTCGGCTTCCGGGAAAGCCGAAGCCGCTCATCAAGCGCTAACCACGTTTGGTTACCAAGCCGTTACCGACCGCTGGCAGGCGCCAGGCCAGATCAAAGCGCGAAGCCGTTCTCGGCCGCGTGCGCCTTCAGTGAAATCGCCGGGCGGGCGCCGACGTGCTGAATGACCTCAGCCGCCGCAAGCCCGCCAAGCCGGGCCGCGGTGCGGTTGTCTTGGCCCCGGGCGTGCGCCACCAGGAAGCCGGCGGCGAACAGATCGCCTGCGCCGGTGACATCCACTACCTGCGCGACCGGCATCGCCTTGACGGCTTCGAGCGCTTCGCGGCTCACCACCAGACAGCCCTTTTCGCTGCGCGTGACCACGGCAAGCTTGGCGTCCTGTTGCAACGCTTTCACCGCGACATCGAAGTCCGAGGTCTGATACAAGCTGTGCAACTCGTGCTCATTGGCGAATACGATGTCGACGGTCCGTTTCCTGATGAGGTCGAGGAATTCGCCGCGATATCGATCGACGCAGAAGGAATCCGATAGCGTGAGCGCAACGCGGCGGCCGGCTCCGTGCGCGATGTCGGCCGCCTTGACAAAAGCTTCTTTCGCCTGCGGCGGATCCCATAAGTAGCCTTCAAGATAGACGATTGCCGACTCCGCCACCGCTTTTTCGTCGACATCACCGGGCGAAAGGCCCTGCGCGGCACCCAGATAAGTATTCATGGTGCGCTCGCCGTCCGGCGTCACCATGACGTAGCAGCGCGCGGTCGAAGGGCCATCGCTCGCCGGCTTCACGTCGAAAGCGACGCGGGCGGCGTGGATGTCGTGAATAAAGATGCGGCCGAGGTCGTCATCTTTCACTTTGCCGATGAAGGCGGCGCGGCCGCCCAGACTGGCGACGCCGACGATGGTGTTGGCAGCCGAGCCGCCCGAACTCTCCACCGCGGGACCCATCGCGGCGTAGATCGCCTGCGCGCGCGCCTCGTCGATCAGCGCCATGGCGCCTTTGTGCATGCCATGCGCGGTCAAAAAATCGTCTTCGGTGCGGGCGATCACGTCGACAATGGCGTTACCGATACCAATCACATCGTAGCGGGGAGTAGACATCAGGTTCCTTCCGTTTCAATGCGGCGCACTATACCGGGCGAGACCATCAGGGCAATGCATAGCTCAAGCGCGCGACCTGGCTCCGGTGGCGACCTCATCCTTCGAGACGCCGCGCGTTCCGCGCGGCTCCTCAGGATGAGGTCACAGGACGAGTTCCTCATGGTGAGGAACGTCGCTTTAGCGACGCGTCTCGAACCATGAGGCCGCAGGAGACCGTACTGGCCGCCTCGGGGCGGAGATGCTTTAGGTTACGGGCGGAGGCCCACCATTTATGTCCATGACGCGTGACATCACGACCGTCGGCGGCGGCACGTTGCTGTCGCGCCTGTTAGCATATGGACGCGACGCTGCAATCGCCGCGCTGCTCGGCGCCGGGCCCTTCTCCGAAGCTTTCTTCGCGGTGCTGCAGGTGGTCAATTTCTTCCGCCGGCTGCTGACGGAAGGTGCATTGAACGGTGCTTTCGTGCCGATCTGGCTGAAGCTCCGCGGCGGTGAAGATGGCGCCGCCAATGCCAGCCGTTTCGCCAGGCGCACCCTGGTTTCCGTCGGCGTCGTCACCGGCATTGCCGCGCTGCTGATCGTGGTGCTCGCCCATGCCGTGGTTGCAGCAGTCGCGCCCGGCTTCGATGAAGGCCGCAAGCAACTGGCGGCGCTCTATTTAGTGATCGTCGCGCCCTACATCATGCTGACCGGCGTGGTGGCGGTGATCTGCGCGGCGCTCAACGCCGAGCGCCGAGTCCTCGCGGCGACGGCGAGCACGGTCGTGTTCAACCTCGTGCTGGTGGCGGTGCTCTGCTTTCTCGTGCTGCATCGTTTCGCGCCGTTCTATGTCACGATTTGGCTTGCCGCGGCGGTCGTAGCGACCGGACTGCTGCAACTCGCGATCGCCGGCACGGCATGGCTTGCACACGGCCGCCGATTTGCGCGGGTGAAACTGCGCGCCAGCGACAAAGATCAGCGATTCTTCAGGCGGGCATTGCCAGGCCTCATCGCGGGCGGGGTACCGCAACTCAAGCTGATCGCGGCGACGGCAATCGTTTCCTCCTCGCCGGCCGCGGTCTCGTGGCTTTACTACGCTAACCGCCTCTACGAACTACCACTGGGCGTCGCCTCGATCGCTATCGCCGCGGTGATGGTGCCGCGAATCGCGGCGAGCATCCGCACGCAAGAGCCGGCCGCCTACACGGCCGCGCAATCGCGCGCCTTTGATGTCGCGCTCGGCCTCGCCTTGCCGGCGGCGACCGGCTTCGCGCTTTTGGCCTCGCCGATCGCGGCCGGGCTGTTCGAGCATGGCGCCTTCGGTGCGGACGATACGGCTGCCGTCGCGGCGGCGCTGACCGCGATCTGCGCCGGCCTGCCCGCGCACGTGATCCAAAAGGTGCTGGGCGCGATATCTTTTGCGCATGAGGACACCAAGAGCCCGATGCTGACCGCCCTCTTCGGGTTGGCGGTCGCGGTGGCCGCGGGACTTCCGCTATTTCAGGCTTTCGGCTTCGTCGGCGCCGCCGCCGCGGTCGCCATCTCGGCTTGGTGCGATACCGCGCTGCTGACCGCCTTGCTGGCGCGGCGCGGCTGGTTGCGTCTCGACCGTCCGGCGAGGCGGCGCCTTCCGCTCATTGCGCTGGCATCGGCGATCATGGGCACAGTGGTCGCCGCCGGGCTCACCACTGCGGATGAGGTGCCGGTGTTCGCCGCAACGGCAGCGGGCCGGCTCGCGCTGCTCGCCATTTTGGTGCCGCTCGGTGTCGTCGTTTACGGGTTCGCCATCGATCGCCTGGGCGTGGCGAAAATCGGCGAGATCATGCGTGCGCTGCGCGCAAGCGGCTAAAGCCCTTGCGCGGCGGCGTGAAGGCGTGGCATGGCAACGCTCCTCAAACTTTCGAGAGGCGAGACGATGGCGTTCAAGGAGCGCGTGTTTTCGGGCGTGCAGCCGACCGGCAACTTGCACCTCGGCAATTATCTCGGCGCGATCACCAGGTTTGTGGCGCTGCAAGGGCAATACGACTGCATCTATTGCGTGGTCGATATGCACGCGATCACCGTCTGGCAGGACCCAAATGAGCTTGCGCACACGACTCGCGAGGTGACCGCGGCCTTCATCGCCTGCGGCATCGATCCGAAAAAGAACATCGTCTTCAACCAGAGCCAGGTCGCCGAGCACGCCGAGCTTGCCTGGGTGTTCAATTGCGTCGCCAGGCTGGGCTGGCTCAACCGCATGACCCAGTTCAAGGAGAAAGCCGGCAAGGACCGCGAGAATGTATCGGTCGGTCTATATGCTTATCCGACCCTGATGGCGGCCGATATCCACGTCTATCGCGCCACCCATGTTCCGGTGGGCGAGGATCAGAAACAACACCTCGAGCTTTCCCGAGACGTCGCGCAAAAATTCAACAACGACTACGCCGAATCGATTCGCGCGCACGGCTATGGTGATGCTTTCTTTCCGCTGCCGGAGCCGATCATCCAGGGTCCGGCGACCCGCGTGATGTCGTTGCGCGACGGCTCCAAGAAAATGTCGAAGTCGGAGCCCTCGGATTATTCGCGCATCAATCTCACCGATGACGCGGACGCGATCGCGCAGAAGATCCGCAAGGCGAAGACCGACCCCGAGCCGCTGCCGAGCGAACAGAAGGGCTTGGAAACACGGCCCGAAGCCGACAATCTCGTCGGCATCTATGCCGCGCTCAGCAACGTCGGCAAGGATCAGGTGCTCAAGGAATTCGGCGGCGCTCAGTTCTCCACTTTCAAGGCGGCGCTCGTCGATCTCGCAGTGGCAAAGCTCGGGCCGATCGGCGGCGAAATGAAGAAGCTTGTCCAGGACCCGGTCTATATCGACGAAGTGTTGGCCGATGGCGCGCGGCGCGCGCAAGCAATCGCTGCCGAAACGATGAAAGCGGTGAAAGACATCGTCGGCTTCGTGCGGCATTGAGTTGAGGCACGATCCGGCGACGTGAGCCGCCGCGCCCTCGGTTGCCGTCACCGGGCTCGTCCCGCCTGCTGGCAGCCCGGCCATGCCGCAAGGAGCGTGGTATCCGAACGGCGAAACGTTCTTCCAATAATCGATTCGTTTGCGACATCCTGTTTTTCACGACGCGCAATTCCGGTGCTGACGCGTCTTGTCGACAATACAGGCGCCGTGCAAGCATAGGCGGCTTTAAGAGTTGCTGTGGCAATCGCGTCGGCGATAGCGGGGAGCGGGAATGAGCACGAAGCGTCGCAGCTATGAAGCCGGCCATAAGCGCAAATACATGGTGGTGATCGACGATACCATCGAGTGCGATCGTGCCGTGTTTTGGGCCGCCAAGCGTGCCGAACGCACCAAATCGCAAATCATCATGTTGCGGGTGATCGAACCCGGGGACCGCAATCAGCAATGGCTGGGCGTCGCCGACATCATGAAGGCCGAAGCATACGAAGAGGCCGATAAGGCGCTCGATAAATACGCCAAGCGTGCGCACGAGATCGGCGGGATCGATCCCGACCGCGTGATCCGTGAGGGCAATCCTACCGAGGAGGTCAGTAAGCTGATCGATGAGGACGCAGACATCGGCATTTTGGTGCTGGCGGCAAGCGCGACGGTCGACGATCCAGGCCCATTGGTCACCAGCATCGCCAAGAGTGCCGCCACGTTTCCGATTCCCATCGCCATCGTGCCGGGCCATTTGAAGGACGAAGACCTGGAGGCGATGACGTGATGCCGTCACCCTTCGAGGCTCGCGCGCGAAGGGGCGCGCTCGCGCCTTCAGGATGACGGATCAAGCGGTTGACCACGCCGTGCGTGGAGACCATCTATTGACTACAATCCATCCAGCCCGCGGGCCTTGAACCCGCGCGAGGTCAGGAGCAAACGATGTTCATTCAGACGGAAGCCACGCCCAATCCGGCCACGCTCAAGTTCCTGCCCGGGCGCCCGGTACTCCAGACCGGCGCTCTCGACATGCCGGACCGGGAAGCCGCGAAGCAATCGCCGCTCGCCGAGCGTCTGTTCGAGGTGCCGAATGTGGGCGGCGTGTTTTTCGGCGCCGATTTCATCTCGGTGACCAAGACCGACGGCGAATGGCAGCAGATCAAGCCGGCAATCCTCGGCGTGATTATGGAGCACTACATGTCGGGCGCGCCGCTGCTCACGGCCGGCGCCGCGGCCGAGGCAAAAGGCGGCGACGAATTCTTCGACGACAAGGACGCGGAGACCGTCGCCACCATCAAGGACCTGATCGAGACGCGCGTGCGGCCGGCCGTTGCCGGCGACGGCGGCGACATCACCTTCAAAGGCTACAAGGAAGGCGTGGTCTTTCTCACGATGAAGGGCGCCTGCTCCGGCTGCCCCTCCTCTACGGCCACGCTCCAGCACGGCATCCAGAACCTGCTGCGCCACTTCGTGCCCGAGGTGGTCGAGGTACGGCCGGTATCGTGACAAAGTGGTTCGGGGCGGCGCGTTAGCACCAATCCAATTCACAGCGTCATGGCCGGCCTTGTCCCGGCCATCCCGATTCATAAGGTATTGTGCCAACCTAAACGAGATCGCCGGGACAAGCCCGGCGATGACATCATCGAGGCAATGCGCCTGCTCGCCATCGATACCGCGCTGGAAGCGTGCTCCGCCGCCGTGCTCGATACCCAAGCCGGCGGCATCGTCGCGCAGGAAACGTCCATGATGACGCGCGGCCATGCCGAAGCGCTATTGCCGT
This sequence comes from Pseudolabrys sp., assembly GCA_035765795.1. Classification (GTDB taxonomy): domain Bacteria; phylum Pseudomonadota; class Alphaproteobacteria; order Rhizobiales; family Xanthobacteraceae; genus Pseudolabrys. The sequence goes on from DASTWX010000074.1 coordinate 46,732, forward strand.
TGCTGCGGCGGGTGGTTGAGCAATCGGGCGGAAGCTTTGCCGATCTCGACCGTATCGCGGTAACCACCGGACCCGGCAGCTTTACCGGCCTGCGCGTCGGCATCGCCGCCGCACGCGGTCTGGCGCTCGCCGCCGGTAAGCCTGTCGTGGGGCTCTCGACACTCGCCGCATTTGCCGCGCCTTGCGTCGCCGAAAACGACGCGCTGCCCGTTGTAGCCGCAGTCGATGCACGGCACGAGCACGTTTATGTTCAGGTTTACGGCCCCGGCGGCGCGACTTTGGTGGCGCCGCGACTCGCCCCTTTGCGTGAAGCGGTCTTGCGCGCGGCGGCAAGCGGCGCGCCACGGCTCACCGGCAACGCCGCCGAACTCCTCGCCGCTGCGTGGCCGCCGGACGAGCGGCCGCCGGCTGCCGTGCTGGCGAGCCGGGCGCCCGGGATCGACTGGGTGGCGCGGCTGGGCGTAGTGGCCGATCCGCGTAAAGCGCCGGCAAGGCCGCTTTACCTGCGCGCACCCGATGCGCGGCCGCAAAACGCGAGCCGATTGCCTCGGCAATGACGGCCATTATGAAGCGACTCGCCGGTTTGTTTACGCATGGCGAGCCGGCGCTGTCGGAAGCGACCGTGCGCGACGCCGCCGGGATCGCTGCGCTGCATGGGTCCGCCTTCCGCCGTGGATGGGGCGAGGAGGAAGTCGAGAACCTTCTCGTCGACCGGCAAGTGTGCGCTCATCGCGCGACTATCGGCGGGCGGCTTGCCGGCTTCATCATGTCGCGGCGGGCGAGCGATGAAGCCGAAATCCTCTCGGTCGCAGTCGCGCGCGCCCGCCGCGGCCATGGGCTGGCGCGCCGCCTGCTCGACCTGCACTTGCGCCGGCTCGCCGGCCACGGTGTGCGTTCGGTTTTTCTGGAAGTCGACGAGCACAACGCGCCTGCAGTGAGGCTTTACCGCGGCTGCGGATTTCGCGAGGTGGGGCGGCGGCCCAATTATTATGCCGCCAACGGCGGAACCGCGTCCGCTGCGCTGGTGCTGCGCCGCGACCTTTAGCTAATCGGCGCTGGATCGCCCCGGCCGTGCTTCCTATGATAAACATGGCCGGATGGAGAAGAGACCCGTGACCGCGGCGGACAAGGACCAAGGCAATCCCATCGAAGCCCTTTGCGTGGCCAACGGCATGCGGATGACTGAGCAGCGCCGCGTCATCGCCCGCGTGTTGTCTCGATCCGACGACCACCCCAACGTGGAAGAGCTCTATCGGCGGTGCGCCGAGATCGACGATCGCATTTCGATTTCCACAGTGTACCGCACGGTGCGGCTGTTCGAGGACGCCGGCATCATCGAGCGTCACGATTTTCGCGAAGGCCGCGCGCGCTACGAGACGAGCTCCGAGGCGCATCACGACCACCTGATCAATCTGCGCAACGGGGACGTAATCGAATTCCAATCGGAAGAGATCGAGCGGCTCCAGGCGGAGATCGCGCGTAAGCTGGGCTACCGGCTCATCGACCACCGACTCGAGCTCTACGCGGTGCCGCTCAAAGACGATAAAGCCGGACATTAGAATGCTGCGAAACGATGGTGGGGGGAGTAGCACCAGCCTCTCGGTTGTCATCACCGGGCTTGTCCCGGTGATCCCGTTTAGGTTGGCAAGGCCGTGCGCCCCTGAGCGAGATGGCCGGGCCTTCGCCCGCCGAAGGGTTTACTTGCGGAGCCTCATGCAAAAGGCTTCGGCCCGCAGGCGGGACAAGCGCGGCCGTGACAAGAAAAGACACGTATGATCCGCGCGTTGTTCATCGCCGCGTTTTTCTTCACCATGACGCCGTTGCTCATCTCGGTGCAGTGGCTGCTCGGCAAGCTGCGGCTGCCCGGCTGGGGCTTCATCGCCTGCAATTATTATCGTGTACTCTGCAAGCTGCTCGGCATCAAAGTTCGCCTCGACGGCGCGCCGACGCGCGAGCGCGCCGTGCTCTACGTCTGCAACCATGTCTCTTGGGCTGATATCCTGGTGATCGGCGCGGTCACGCCGGTCGCCTTCGTCGCAAAAAAGGAAGTTCGCGCGTGGCCTCTGGTCGGCATCACGGCCGAACTGCAGCGCACGGTTTTTGTCGATCGCGAGCGCCGGCAACAGGCGGCGGATGCGGTTGGCGAGATCGTCAAACGGCTCGAGGCCGGCACGTCCGTGGTGCTGTTCGCCGAGGGAACCTCGAGCGACGGCAACAGGGTGCTGCCCTTCCGGTCGGCGCTTTTGGGCGCGGTGAAGCAGGTCGCGGCGCGCGGGCCCGCTGGCGACAACATTCTCGTCCAACCCATGTCGATCAGCTATACTGGCGTGCATGGCATAGCGATGGGCCGCCGCCATCGCCCGCTGGCCGCATGGTACGGCGATCTCGATTTCATGCCGCACATCAAGGCGTTCATCGCGCGCGGCGCGGTGGACGCGGTGGTCAGCTATGCCGAGCCGGTTGGGCTAGACGGCGCCATGGACCGCAAGGCGCTGACCCGCCGCCTCGAGAGCGCGGTGCGCCGCCTGATGACGGATGCCCTATTGGAGCGGCCACAATTGACGCCGGCCGCCTCGAAAGAGACGGTCATGCCGTTACCCGCCTCGGCGGCCGCATCTTGACACGGCGCGTCGTAGGCGGCGGGCCTTGTGCCCGCCTTGGGGCGACCACAAGGGTGGCCCCTATGGCAGGCCTTAAAATGATTGCCCGGCCTGCTATATCGGGCCAAAGGACAGGTTCAGCTTCGGCATTGCGACGATAGAGAGATGGAAAATACCCGCAAAGTCCACGTCAAATCCTTCGGCTGCCAGATGAACGTCTACGATTCCCATCGCATGGCGGATACTTTGGCGCCGGCCGGCTTTGCCGAGGCCGCGCTGCCGGACGATGCCGACCTCGTCATTCTCAACACCTGCCATATCCGTGAGAAGGCAGCCGAGAAAGTTTACTCCGAGATCGGTCGCCTCCGCGTGATAAAGGAACAAGCCGCCGCTGAGGGCCGGAAAATGCTGATCGCTGTCGCCGGCTGCGTCGCGCAAGCCGAGGGACAGGAGATCATCCGCCGCACCGGCGCGGTCGACCTGGTGGTCGGTTCGCAGAGCTATCACCGGCTGCCCGAGTTGATCGCGCGCGCAGGCGTCGGCGAGAAAGTGGTCGATACCGAATTTCCCGTCGAGGACAAATTCGCCGCCCTCGCCGCGCCGGCGCGCGACACTATCCGCAAACGCGGGATTTCGAGCTTCGTCACCGTGCAGGAAGGCTGCGATAAGTTCTGCACGTTTTGCGTGGTGCCGTATACGCGCGGCGCCGAACTCTCGCGGCCGGTCGCGCAGATCGTCGCCGAGGTCGAGCGGCTGGCCGCCGCCGGCGTGCGCGAGGTCACGCTGATCGGGCAAAACGTCAATGCCTATCACGGCGAAGGCGAGAACGGCGGCCCGTCCACGTTGGGCGCACTGCTGCGGCGGCTGGCGCAAGTGCCGGGGATTGCGCGGCTGCGCTACACGACGAGCCATCCGCGCGACATGAATGACGACTTGTACGCCGCCCACGCCGAAGTGCCCGAAGTGATGCCTTACGTGCATCTGCCGGTGCAATCGGGCTCCGACCGCATCCTCGCCGCAATGAACCGCAAGCACACGCGCGACGACTATCTTGAGGTGATCGCGCGACTGCGCGCGGCGCGGCCCGACGTGGCGTTGACATCCGACTTCATCGTCGGCTTCCCGGGTGAGACAGAGGAAGATTTCGACGATACCCTCGCGCTCGTCGAAGAGGTCGGTTACGCTGGCGCTTACTCGTTCATGTACTCGCCGCGCCCGGGAACGCCGGCGGCCGAACTCGAAAACCAGGTCCCGCCGCCGGTCAAATCGGAGCGTCTCCGGCGTCTCCAGGCGCTGCTCACCCGCCAGCAGCGCGCGTTTAACGATTCGTTCGCCGGCCGCGTGATCGACGTGCTTTTGGAAAAGCCCGGCCGCCGCCCTGGGCAACTGGTCGGCCGGACCCCATATTTGCAGGCAGTACAGGTAATGGCGCCGGCCGCGCTCATCGGGAAGACGGTTCCGGCGACCATCACGGAAGTTGGGAGCAACAGCCTGTTCGGATTACTGGATAAGAGCGGCGCTCCGCAGTTTGCCGCGACAGGAGCCTGAGGGAGCCTTGCGCACACCGGATGCCGCCTTGCCGGCCGCCGCCGTTTCCGAGGAAGCGGCGGCGAGTCAGATCGTGCTCGCCTTCGAAGATAACCGCTTGGCCTCTGCGCTCTTCGGCCTGTACGGGCAGAACTTGGCGCTGATCGAGCGCCGGCTCGGAGTGGTCGCGGAACAGCGCGGCAATCACGTCACCATCGAGGGCTCACGATCCGCCTGCGAGCAGGCGCGCCGTGTGCTGGAAGGACTTTATGAGCAGCTCAGGCGCGGCCGCGACCTCGGCCAGGGCGACGTCGAAGGAGCAATCCGGCAAGCCATCGCGCAAGGTTCGCTGTTCGATTTCGATTCCGACGACAAACGCCCCGGCTTCGAAGAGCTCAACCTGCGCAAGCGCCCGGTGCGCGCCCGCACCGCCGCGCAGGATGCCTACATTCGCGCGCTCAAGCGCCATGCGCTCGTGTTCGGCACCGGCCCGGCTGGCACCGGCAAGACTTGGCTCGCCGTCGCGCAAGCAGTGCAGATGTTCGAGCGCAAGGAAGTCGACCGCATCATTCTCTCGCGGCCGGCGGTCGAAGCGGGCGAACGGCTCGGTTTCTTGCCCGGCGACATGCGCGAGAAGGTCGATCCATACCTGCGGCCGATCTATGACGCGCTTTACGACCTCATGGACGCACGCATCGTCGAGCGCGCGTTGCAGGCCGGCGAGATCGAGATCGCGCCGCTCGCTTTCATGCGCGGGCGCACGCTTTCGAACGCCGCGATCATTCTCGATGAAGCGCAGAACACGTCATCGATGCAAATGAAGATGTTCTTGACCCGGCTCGGCGAAAACAGCCGCATGATCGTCACCGGCGATCCGAGTCAAGTCGATCTGCCCCACGGGCAAGCGTCCGGTCTCGCCGAAGCCGTGCGGCTGCTGCAAGGCGTGGAAGGCGTCGGGCATGTCGCCTTCACCCACGAGGACGTCATCCGCCACGAGTTGGTGGCCCGCATTGTCGCCGCCTACGAGCGCGGCGCGGATCGATCCAAGGCAGAGACATGACCAGGCCGGGCAGACGTGCGGCGCCGGAAGTGGACCTTCAGGTACAATCGCAAGCGTGGGATGGCGAGCCGCAAGCAGAAAACACGGTGCGCGCAGCGATCGCCGCCGCCGCCCGGGCCTGCCCAGCCGAGGGCGAAGTGAGCATCGTGCTTACCGATGATGCGGCGATCCGCACCCTCAATCGCGATTGGCGAAATCTCGACAAGGCTACGAACGTGCTGTCGTTTCCGGCTCCGAAACCGGCTGCCGCCGCTCCGCTGCTGCTCGGCGATATCGTCATCGCCTACGAGACGTTGGCGCGCGAAGCTGACGAGGAAGGCAAGCCCTTGCTCCATCATCTCGCCCACCTCGCCGTGCATGGTTTTCTGCACCTGATGGGATACGATCACCAAACCGATTCCCAGGCCGACGCCATGGAGCGGCTCGAACGCGACATTCTCGCTTCGATGAATATCGCCGATCCCTACCGCGCACACGAAACGGGTCCTGCTTGACCGCGATGCCGGACAACGAGCCTCCAAGTTCCCCCTCTTTCGATCCGCGGCATCTGCCGGTTCCGCTTTCCGCGCGCGAGAACGGCGGCAATTGGTTCACGCGCATGCTGCGGCGGATGTTCGGCTGGCGCGGCGCCTCGATACGATCCGATCTCAAGGACGTGCTCGACGCGATGACACCGGGTGAATCCGGCTTCTCACCCGAAGAAAGCCGGATGCTGCGCAATATCCTGAGCCTGCGCGAGCGCCGCATCGAAGACCTCATGGTGCCCCGTGCCGATATCGTCGCGGTGCAGCAGAACATAGCTCTGGGCGAACTGATGCGGACTTTCGAGAGCGCGGGTCATTCGCGGCTTGTCGTCTACAACGACACGCTGGATGATCCGGTTGGCATGGTCCACATTCGGGACCTCATTGCGTTCATGACCGCTCGTGCCCAGGTCGACCCCGAAAAAAATGCCAAGCGCAAGAAGCCTTTCCCGGCCGGCCTCGATCTCAAGACGGTCGACCTCACTGTGCCGCTGTCGGCAACGAGCATCATGCGCAATTTGCTGTTCGTCCCGCCATCCATGCGCGCCATCGATCTGCTTCAGCGCATGCAAGCCGAGCGCATGCACCTTGCGCTGGTGATCGACGAGTACGGCGGCACCGACGGGTTAGCCTCGATCGAGGATATCGTCGAGGAGATCGTCGGCGAAATCGACGACGAGCACGACGAGGATGAACCGCCGGACGTGGTAGCTCAGCCGGACGGCTCGTTTGTCGCAGACGCCCGTGCCAATCTCGAGGACGTCGTCTCAATCGTCGGGCCGGACTTCGACGTCGGCGATTCGGCCGAGGAAGTGGATACGCTCGGCGGCTACCTGGTGTCGCGCGCTGGGCGGCTGCCGTTGCGCGGCGAGTTGATCACCGGGCCCGGGCTGTTCGAGTTCGAGGTGCTCGATGCCGATCCGCGCCGGGTCAAGCGCGTACGCATCGCACGGCTGAAAGAGAAGCGCGAAAAGCCGCGCGAACCGCGGCGCCGCGGCGAATCGGAAGGGTTCCTTCCCGGCAGCGCGCCGCCGGCGCCGGCGCATGATGCCGTGACCGAAAGGGACCGCGGGCAGGATGGCGCCCCGCCGGCCGGACACCACAACCCGTGATTCTCACGCGCCCCGCTCATTGGATCATGCTCGCCTACGGCTGGCGGCGCGCCGCCATTGCTTTTGTCGCCGGAGCGGCCTCGGCGTTGGCCATGGCGCCGTTTGACGCCTGGCCCGTTCTGTTTCTCACCTTCCCGGTGCTGGTCTGGCTGGTCGATGGTTCGGCGGCGGGTCGGGGCAAAGGCATCTGGACGGCGGCCGGAGCCGGCTGGTGCTTTGGTTTCGGCTATTTCCTCGCCGGCCTTTATTGGGTGGGCTACGCTTTTCTCGTCGACGCCAAGACCTTCGGCTGGCTCTTGCCTTTCGCCGTCGCCGGGTTGCCGGCATATCTTGCGTTGTTCACGGCGGCAGGATTGGCGTTCGCGCGACTCATTTGGACGCGCGGACCGGTCCGCATTCTTTCGCTCGCGGTGACGCTGACCGCCGCCGAATGGCTGCGCGGACATCTGCTCAGCGGCTTTCCCTGGAACGCCTTCGGCTATGCGTTGACGGAGCCTTTGGCCCTGGCCCAGAGCGTTTCGCTGGTCGGCATTTGGGGGCTGACTTTTCTGGCCGTAGCAATCTTCGCGACGCCGGCCGTGTTCACCGACGACCGCAAAGACACGCCGCACCCCTATTGGCCCGCGACCCTGGCGCTGATGACGCTCGCTGCGATGGGCGGCTATGGCGCGGCGCGGCTCTCGCTTAACCCGACGACATATGTCAGCGGCGTCAAGCTGCGCATCATGCAGCCCGACTTGCAGCAGGATGTGAAGTTCAACTACGGCGCCAAAGATGCGGTGATGGCGCGCTATCTGCGGCTGTCCGACCGCAAGACCGGTCCGGCTTCGGACGGCGTGCACGATGCGACGATCCTGATCTGGCCGGAATCCGCGTTCCCCTTCTTCCTCACCCGCGAACCGTCGGCGATGGCGCAGATCGCTGCGCTGCTCAAACCGCACACCGAATTGATCACCGGCGCAGTGCGGATGGCCCCGAGCTCCCGGCCTGGCCACTTGCAAGCTTATAATTCCGTCTATGTGATCGATCCGGACGGATCGATCCGCGGCATCTACGACAAAGTACATTTGGTGCCCTTCGGCGAGTATCTGCCGCTCGAGCCGTTGCTTGCCAAGCTCGGCTTGCAGAATCTTACCAAGCAGGTCGGCGGATTCCTCGCCGGCGACCGGCGACGCGCGATGGACATCCCCCATGCGCCGAAAATGCTGCCGCTGATCTGTTATGAAGCGATATTTCCAGGGGCCGCCGTCCCGCGCGACGAACGGCCGGGCTGGATTGTCAACGTCACTAACGATGGCTGGTTCGGGATCAGCACCGGACCGCACCAGCACTTTCAGCAGGCCCGCGTGTTGGCGATCGCGGAAGGTCTGCCGCTGGTCCGCGCAGCGAACACCGGCATCTCGGGCGTGATCGATCCGCTCGGCCGGGTTGTCAAGTCGCTTCCGCTCGGCGCCGAGGGCGTCCTCGATGCGCCTTTGCCCGCTGCCATCGCCCCGACCGTCTACGTCGGCTACGGCGACGATGCTGCGATTATTTTCCTGATATTGAGCCTGGCTTTGATCGGGCGCCGGCGTCTGCGCGACTGATGATCGCGCGCGGAATTCGCAACCGCAAGTTGCTTCATGCTTGAAATGCTTCGATCGGAACCTTCCTTGCACAAATGCGGATACCTGTGGCAATCGCGCAAAGCGTTTGAGAATTCGACAAAATTTTTAGAGTTCATTGAGAATAGCGGGCCATGGCAGGAAAATCGGCGATTGCATATTGCCACGAAGATGCGACATTACGCTGCCCAATGGGCGCATAGGAGATTTTTATGGCGAAAAAGGCACCCAATCCGATCGATAAGCACGTGGGCTCGCGCGTGCGCATGCGCCGCATGATGCTGAACATGAGCCAAGAAAAACTGGGTGATTCGCTGGGTCTGACGTTTCAGCAAGTCCAAAAATACGAAAAGGGAACCAATCGCATCGGCGCCAGCCGCCTTCAACAGATCGCGCACATCCTCCAAGTGCCGGTGTCGTTTTTTTTCGAAGGCGCGCCGCATCTTCCGGGCGGCCACGCCGGCGGCATGAACGAGGCGCCGTCCCCGGCTTACGTATCCGACTTTCTCGCAACCTCCGACGGGCTGTCCCTCACCAAAGCCTTCATGCGTATCAAGAGCGGCAAGCTGCGCCGGCGCATCGTCGATCTCGTCGAACAAATCGCGGGCGAGGAAGAGTAACGGTTCCGTGCCCACCTGCCATACGAGACGGCTGCCCATTTTGCCCGCACCTTGACCTCGCCTCTCGCCACTGCAAAAACACGCCCGATCTGAAGCACCGCGGCTTAACGGCCGCGCCGCGGGAGGGAGTATTACGTGGCACATACCAATTTCTTGTTCACCAGCGAGTCGGTTTCCGAAGGTCATCCGGACAAAGTCTGCGATCAGATTTCGGACGCTATCCTCGACGCCTTTCTCGAAAATGACCTCAAGCTCGGGATTGCCGATGACAGCAAGGTGAACACGCGCCTCGGCTGCGAGACACTCACGACCACCAACAAGATCGTCATCGCCGGCGAAGGCCGCGGCCAAGCGCCGCTGTTTCACAAGCACGGCGACAAGGCCGTCGTCGATCGCGAACTGATCACGCAAATCGCGCGCGGCGTCGTCAAGGACATCGGCTACGATCAGGACGGCTTCTCGCATTACGGCGCCGACGTCGAGGTGCTGCTGCACGGCCAATCGCCCGACATCGCCATGGGTGTCGATGCCAAAAAGAATCAAAGTGGCGAAGAAGAAGGCGCCGGCGACCAAGGCATGATGTTCGGCTTCGCGTGCAGCGAAAGCGAGGTCTACGAGAAGAACTCGTTCATGCCGGCGCCGATCTATTTCGCGCACAAAATCCTCAAGGTGCTCGCCGACAAGCGGCGCGCCGGCCAACTCGCCGACCTCCAGCCCGACTCGAAAAGCCAGGTCACGGTGCGCTATGTCGACGGTAAGCCGGTCGGCTGCACCAAGGTTGTCGTCTCCACACAGCACCAGGCGCAGAGCCGCAACGGCAACAAATACACGCCGGGCCTGATCAAAGAGATGATCGCGGATGCTGTTGAATCGGCGCTGCCGAAAGGCTGGATGCCGGCAAACGCTGAAGACTTCCTGGTCAATCCGACCGGCAACTTCGTGATCGGCGGACCCGACGGCGACTGCGGCCTCACCGGGCGCAAGATCATCGTTGACACCTATGGTGGCTATGCCCCGCACGGCGGCGGCGCTTTCTCCGGCAAGGACCCGACCAAGGTTGACCGCTCAGCCGCTTATGCCGCGCGCTATCTCGCCAAGAACGTCGTAGCCGCAGGCGTGGCCGAGCGCTGCACGATTCAGATCGCTTACGCCATCGGCGTCGCCGATCCGATGTCGGTGCTGGTCGACACGCATGGCACCGGTCAGGTGCCGGAGAGCAAGCTGGAGAAGGTCCTGCCCGAGTTGTTCCGGCTGACGCCGACCAACATCCGCCGCACCCTCAAGCTCAACCGGCCGATCTATCGCCGCACCGCCGCCTACGGCCACTTCGGCCGCACGCCCGACAGCGACGGCGGCTTCTCGTGGGAACGCGTCGACCTGGCGGATAAGATCAAAAGCGCGGTGGCGTGAAAGGCTAGCCGAGGCGTCGCCGCGAAACTCGTCATGCCCGGCCAACCGGGTCCGGCGTTTCGCCGGCCCGGGTGTGAACTTGTGCCGGGCACCCACGTCTTCCACCTTTGCACAATCAAAAACGTGGATGGCCGGGACAAGCCCGGCCATGACGGCGGATGGATTCGGACTCAGGGGCGGCACCTCGCGCCTTCTTCGGCCGGCGCAAAGGGCATCCATTGCGAGCGCGGCAGGCGGCGCTTTTCGAAACATTACTGCCGCGCCTCGCAACCAATCTGGCCGAGTCCGCACCTACTGACCTGCGTGCGCTCTTCGACCGCGTCGACGAAGTGCGGCTGGAAATCGGCTTCGGCGGCGCCGAACATCTGATTGCCCAGGCGAAGGCCAATCCGCGCACCGGCTTCATTGGCACTGACGCGTTTATCAATAGTGTCGCCAAAGCATTGGCCGGAATCGAGGAAAACAAGCTGGATAACGTGCGCCTCTATTTCGGAGACGCCAGCGATCTGCTCGCCTGGCTGCCTGCCGGGGGACTGACGCGCATCGACCTGCTCTATCCCGATCCCTGGCCGAAGCGGCGGCACTGGAAGCGTCGTTTCATTCAGGACGAGAGCCTGGCACAACTTGCGCATGTGCTGAAACCAGCTGGTGAGTTGCGTTTTGCCACCGATGTCGCCGCCTATGCGGTTTATGCGCTCGCCCGCATCTTGCGCTCGCCCGATTTCGTCTGGACCGCCGAGCGAGCCGACGATTGGCGTCAGCCCTGGCCCGATTTCGGCGGCACCCGCTACGAGGCCAAAGCCAAACGCGAAGGCCGTACGCCGGCGTATTTTGTATTTCGGAAAGCTATAGCGCTGTCATTCCGAGACGCGAGCGAAAGCGAGCGGGCCCGGAATCCATAATCCGCAACGCTGGGGTTATGAATTCCGGGCTCGCGGCCTGAGTTTACCATCGGGCCGGCCTTCGGCCGGACCCGTTGGGCCGCGCCCCGGAATGACCGCGGTTACTCTCCCGTGCCCTCACGCACCTGCCAAAAGCGCACCACGCGCTGGGCGGTCGCCTCGGTCAGCCGCTCGAAGTTTTCGAATGCCGCGTCCAAGACTTGCTCGCTCGCCCGCGCTCCCGGCCGCGCATTGATGATCTCGCGCACAGTCGGCCAGCCGAAGCCGGCCGCACGGGCGAGGATCAGCACAGGGTCCGCGCGTTCGCCGTTCAGCAGGCGGTCGACCACGTCAATGGGCACCACGCAGATGGTGGCAAGCGCCGCGATGGTTTCTTCGTACTTGCCGGTTCTCGCGAACTCGGCAACATCCGCTTCGGAAAGGCGGCGCTCCTTATGCAGCACGCGCACGGCGGCAAGCGCGGCGGCATAATTGCGTGGCTGCGCCTTGGCGGCGACCTGGTCCCTGACCTTGGCAAGCACGCGTCTGATCTCGTCCTGGGTTTCCGGCTTGGCCTTCGCCAACAGGCGCTGCTGAACGACCTCGGTCGCCTGCATCAGCAATTGCCGAAACAGGCGCGGCGGGATGTCGGTGCGCAGGCCCACTTTCTCAGCCAACACGCTGTCGTCTTCCGCGCGTTTGATCAATGCGGTGAAAGCGCCTTCCGATAACCGCGCGTGACTATTGACAGCGACAGCGTGCGCCACCTCGCGGTCACCGCGCTTCACCAGCACCTCGGACAGCGTTTCGCCGATGCCCTTGCGCGCCGATAGCGCCAAAAGATGCGCTTGCCCCTTGGTCTGCGCGATGCGCAACAGATCGGCATCGTCCAGCCGCGCTGTGCGCAATACCGGGCCGGCGACGCCGATATCGTCGTTGTTGGCCAGCGTGCGCACCACGCCCGCCGGGGCGTTCGGCACCGGCGCGATCCGCCGCGCCAGCTCGGCGAGCGCCCTGGCTTCGATCTCCTCGATCAAACAGCCGATCACATCGTCGAACAACGCGACGTGGCTGTTGCTGAAATTGGGCGCATTCTCGAGAAAGAGCGTGGTGATCCGGCGCAGCGTCTCGGCGCGCTTCTCCGCCGATCCGTGCTGAACGACCTCTTCCAATTCGGGAAGCAGTGAAGCGGGAGCGGGCATTTAGGGACCTGCAAATCCGGACAGAGTAGGTCTTGCGCGGCCTCCCCTTTCCGTTGTCATGGCCGGGCTTGACCCGGCCATCTCGCTTAGGGATGCACGATATTGCCGCCCTAAGCGGGATCATCGGGACAAGCCCGGTGATGACAGGTGGGAGGTTGGCGCGATCATCGCGATTCTATTCTCTCGGAATAAAGGCATATCCTGAAGGAACAGTTAGCCAGGGGGCCTTGGATTGGGCTTGCAAAAATCTCCGAAATCGCTATGTTTCCGCTTGTTCTAAGACACCCTCATAACCTGGATGGTTTTGAGAGTGGGTCCCGCGGGGCCCGCTCTTTTTTGTTACTCGAATGGCCGAAAGCCACCGCTTGGATGCCAAATCGGCGCTTGCCGCCCCTGACCTCGTTGAACCAAGGCTGATCGTCGAGCCGGGGCTCGCCGCTCGTGTGGCGGCGGTCGTCGAGCCGGTGATCGAGGACCTCGGCTACCGGCTGGTGCGGGTGAAGGTGTCCGGCGCCGACGGCTGCACGGTGCAGATCATGGCGGAGCGGCCCGACGGCAGCATGGCGGTCGAGGACTGCGAGGCAGTTTCGCGCGCGCTGTCGCCGGTGCTTGACGTGGCGGACCCGATCGACCGCGCCTACAGGCTTGAAATTTCTTCACCGGGGCTTGATCGCCCGCTGGTGCGCAAATCCGATTTCGAGCGCTATGCCGGCCATCTGGCGCGCATCGAGATGGGCATGCCGGTCGACGGACGGAAACGGTTTCGCGGCACACTCGCCGGTACCGACGGCGAGGCGGCGCGACTTGCCCGCGATGATGTAACCGAGGGTGAAGATCCACACGTGTTGCTGCCGATCACGGAAATGAGCGAAGCCAAGCTCGTGCTCACCGACGAACTGGTGACCGACGCTTTGCGACGCGAAAAGGCCGCCAAGCGCGAAGCCAAAGCGGCGCGCAAGGAACAACGACATCGCAGGCTGAGGTCCGGACGCTCCGGACATGCCACTGAGGAAGGAGACTGAAACTATGGCAGTGAGCGCCAACCGGCTCGAACTGTTGCAAATCGCCGACGCGGTAGCCCGCGAGAAGGCGATCGATCGCGGCATCGTGATCGCCGCCATGGAAGACGCCATCGCCAAGGCGGCGCGATCGCGCTACGGCGCGGAAACAGATGTGCATGCCGAGATCGAGCCGAAAACAGGCGACTTGCGTCTCACCCGTCACATGCTGGTGGTGGAGACGGTGGAGAATTCGGCGAATCAGATCACTATCGAGGACGCGCGCAAGCGCCATCCCGCCGCGCAGGTGGGCGATACCATCGCCGACGCGTTGCCGCCGCTCGAATATGGGCGCATCGCCGCGCAATCTGCGAAACAGGTGATCGTGCAGAAGGTGCGCGAGGCAGAGCGCGACCGCCAATACGCCGAATACAAGGACCGCATCGGCGACATCGTCAATGGCATCGTCAAGCGCGTGGAATACGGCAACGTGGTGGTCGATCTCGGTCGTGGCGAGGCGATCGTGCGGCGCGACGAATTGCTGCCGCGCGAGGTATTCCGCAACGGCGACCGCATCCGCGCCTATATCTACGACGTGCGGCGCGAGCCGCGCGGCCCGCAGATTTTCCTCTCGCGCACGCATCCGCAGTTTACGGCCAAGCTGTTCGCGCAGGAGGTGCCGGAAATCTATGACGGCATCGTGGAGGTGAAGGCGGTCGCCCGCGATCCGGGCTCGCGCGCCAAGATCGCGGTGATCTCGCGCGATTCCTCGGTCGATCCGGTCGGCGCCTGCGTCGGCATGCGCGGCTCGCGCGTGCAGGCGGTAGTGAACGAATTACAGGGCGAGAAGATCGACATCATTCCCTGGTCGCCCGATATCGCCACCTTCGTGGTGAACGCGCTGGCGCCGGCGGAAGTGGCCAAGGTCGTGCTCGACGAGGACAAAGAGCGCATCGAGGTCGTGGTGCCGGATCAGCAGCTTTCGCTTGCCATCGGCCGGCGCGGACAGAACGTGCGGCTCGCCTCGCAGCTCACCGGCTGGGACATCGACATCCTCACCGAACAGGAAGAGTCGGAGCGCCGCCACGCCGAGTTCGAGAACCGCACCAAGGTTTTCGTTGACGCGCTCAATCTCGACGAGGTCGTTGGGCAGTTGCTCGCTTCCGAAGGCTTCAGTTCGATCGAAGAGCTCGCGATGGTGGACGAGAAAGAAATCGCCTCGATCGAAGGGTTCGACGAGGAGACGGCACGCGAGCTTCAGGATCGCGCGCGGGAATACCTCGCGCAACAGGAAGGCGAGCTCGACGCCCGCCGCGTGGAATTGGGCGTCGAGGACGCGCTCAAGGAGGTGCCGGGCGTCACCACCAAGATGATGGTCGCCTTCGGCGAAAACGACGTGAAGACCGTGGAGGACCTTGCCGGCTGCGCGACCGACGATCTCACCGGCTGGACCGAGCGCAAGGACGGCGAAGCCACTCATCACCCAGGCTATCTCGACGGCTTCGGCGTCTCCCGCGGGGAAGCCGAAATGTTGATCATGCAAGCGCGGCTGAAGGCCGGCTGGGTGACCGAGGAAGAACTCGCCCCGCCTGCGGAAACCGAACCGGCCGCAGCCGGCGCTGAAGCCTAAGACGTGAGGAGGATCGGCATCGATGCTTGCGGCTGCGCAGGACAACGAGCTCGACCGCGGGGCGACCAGCGTCGCTCCGGGCAGCGAGCGTACCTGCGCGCTGACTCGCAGGGTGATGCCGGTCTCCGCATTGGTGCGGTTCGTGGTGGGCCCTGGGGACGAGGTCGTCCCCGACGTGAAGCGCAAGCTTCCCGGCCGTGGCCTTTGGATCACGGCGACGCGTGAAAGTGTCGCGGAGGCGGTCAAGCGCAACGTATTCGTGCGTGGCTTCAAGCGGGCCGTGCGTACGACCCCCGAGTTGCCGGAGGAGACGGAGCGGCTGCTCGTGCGCGCCGCGCTCGACGCGCTGGCGATCGCCGGGAAAGCCGGACGGGTAGTGACCGGCGCTGCCAAAGTCGAAGGCGCGCTGGGGGAGGACGATCTGCTCGCCCTGATCCACGCTGCCGACGCTGCCGGTGACGGAAGACGCAAGCTGGATGCCGCCTTGCAGCGCACAAGGAACGGACAGGCAAGCGAAATCGCGATTATCGAAACATTTTCGGGTGTCCAATTGGATTTGGCATTGAACCGCCCAAATGTGGTACATGCAGCCCTGCTTGCCGGCCCCGGGAGCGAGACTTTGCTCGCTCGCGTGAAGCGCTTGGAGCGTTTCCGGACCGGAAATCTGCACGACCAAGACGAAACCGCGCGAAGGCGCCGGCGAACGGCGCATGAGGACCAAGGTACGGAATGAGTGAAACGAAGAACCCTGGCGAAAAGAAACTGAGCGTGTCCGGCGGCAAGCTGACGCTCAAGCCGCGCACCGAAACGGGCGTCGTGCGCCAGAGCTTCAGCCACGGCCGCAGCAAGCAGGTCGTGGTGGAGAAGGTCAAGCGCCGCACCATTGCTCCCGCCGCGGAACAACCGAAGGCGGAGCCGGCGCAGGTGGAAGCGCCGAAGCGGCCGACAGCCCAGCGGGATCAACGTGCGGCCGCGGCGAAAGCCACCATCGCGGCCCAAAAGGCCGAGACCGCGCCGAAGCCGTCCGGCGTCGTGTTGCGCACCCTCACCGAGGAAGAGATTACCGCACGCGCCCACGCGCTCGCCGATTCCCGCGTGCGGGAAGCGGAAGAACGCCGCATTGCGGAAGAAGAGGCGCGTCGCCGCGCCAGCCGCGAGGAGGTGGAAAAGACCGAGCGCGAAGCCGCCGAAGCGCGCAAACGCGAGGAAGACGAACGCCGCAAGCACGAGGAAGAGTCCAAGCGAAAGGCCGACGAAGTCGCCAAAAAGCGTTTCGGCGACGGCGAAGCGGCCGCCAAGCGCCCGGCAGGAACAACCACCACCGCCGCGCGCCCGGCTCTCGAGGCGGAGGAAGAGGAGCCGCGCCCCGCGCGGCGTCCGGGCGGCCGTCCGGCCGCCCCCCCGCGGCCTGCGGCCCGCGCCGCCGCGCCCAAGCAGCGTGGACGCCTGACCGTGATCAACGCGATGAATCAAGACGACGTGCGCGAGCGCTCGGTCGCCTCGTTCCGCCGCCGCACACAACGGCTCAAGGGGCACGCCGCCAACGACCAGCGCGAGAAGCTGGCCCGCGAGGTCACGATCCCCGAGGCCATCACCATTCAAGAGCTCGCTAACCGCATGTCGGAGCGCGCGGTCGACGTCATCCGCCTGCTGATGAAGCAAGGCCAGATGGCGACGATCAACGACACGCTCGACGCCGACACCGCGCAACTTATCGCGGAGGAGATGGGACATACGGTACGCCGCGTGGCGGAATCCGACGTCGAAGAAGGCCTGTTCGACGCGCCCGACACAGCGGAGAGCCTTCAGCCGCGGCCGCCGGTGGTCACCGTCATGGGCCACGTCGATCACGGCAAGACCTCGCTGCTCGATTCCATCCGCTCGGCGAATGTCACCGCCGGCGAAGCGGGCGGCATCACCCAGCATATCGGCGCCTACCAGGTTACCGCGCCTTCCGGCGCCAGGATCACGTTCATCGATACGCCCGGCCATGCCGCCTTTACCGCCATGCGCGCGCGCGGCGCCAAGGTCACCGACATCGTGGTGCTGGTGGTCGCCGCCGACGACGGCGTCATGCCGCAGACGGTGGAAGCCATTAATCACGCCAAGGCGGCCAAGGTGCCGATCATCGTGGCCATCAACAAGATCGACAAGCCGGATGCGCGCGCTGAGCGCGTGCGCACCGAGTTGCTTCAGCACGACATTCAAGTCGAATCGATGGGCGGCGAGGTCGTGGATGTGGAAGTATCTGCCACCCAGAAGCTCAATATCGACAAGCTCTTGGAAATGATCGGCCTGCAGGCCGAGTTGCTCGACTTGAAAGCCAACCCGGATCGCGCGGCGGAAGGCACCGTCATCGAGGCCAAGCTCGACCGCGGCCGCGGGCCTGTAGCGACCGTCCTGGTCCAACGCGGGACGCTGAAAGCCGGCGATATCGTCGTCGCCGGCGCCGAATGGGGCCGCGTGCGCGCCCTTGTCTCCGATAGCGGTTCGACCCTGCCGAGCGCCGGGCCATCGGAGCCGGTCGAAATCCTTGGTTTCTCCGGCACGCCGGATGCCGGGGACCGGCTGGCCGTAGTGGAGAACGAGGCCCGCGCCCGCCAGATTACCGAATATCGTGCGCGCACACGCCGCGAGAAGATGGCCGCGCGTGCGGCCGGATCGCGCGGCTCGCTCGAACAGATGATGGCTCAGGCCAAGACATCGGGCCGCAAGGAGTTCCCGCTGGTCATCAAAGCCGACGTGCAGGGCTCGGTGGAAGCGATCATCGGCGCGCTCGACAAGCTCGCTACCGACGAGGTGGCGGCGCGCGTGCTGCATGCCGGTGTCGGCGGTATTTCCGAGTCGGACGTCACTTTGGCCGAAGCGTCAGGCGTGCCGATCATCGCGTTCAATGTCCGCGCCAACAAAGAAGCGCGCGAGGCGGCCGAGCGCAACGGGATCGAAATCCGCTACTACAATATCATCTACGATTTGGTGGACGACGTGAAACAGGCGATGTCCGGCCTGCTCCCACCGACCTTGCGCGAGACGATGCTGGGCAACGCGCAGATCCTGGAAGTCTTCAAGGTATCGAAAGTCGGCAACGTGGCAGGCTGCCGTGTGACCGACGGCACCGTCGAGCGCGGCGCCAATGTGCGGCTGATCCGCGACAACGTCGTCGTGCACGAAGGCAAGCTCTCTCAGCTCAAGCGCTTCAAGGACGACGTTCGGGAAGTGCATGCCGGCATGGAATGCGGCATGGCGTTCGAAAACTATCAGGACATGCGGCAAGGCGACGTTATCGAATGCTACCGGGTGGAGACGATTCAGCGCAGCCTCTAAGTCCGATACTTAGGTCTGCGTGGTTGGTCCTCCGGCAATCGTAGCAGCATCCCTCATCCTTCGAGACGCCCGCCTGCGGCGGGCTCCTCAGGATGAGGCGCAGAGAGCAAGCCTCATGGTGAGGAGCGCCGCGCTGGCGGCGCGTCTCGAACCATGAGGCGGATGGTTTGGACTTAATGCGTCAGAAGCACAATCGCGATTCATCGCCCGGCGGCGGCTCCCAGCGCCAGTTGCGCGTCGGCGAGCTGGTGCGTCACGCGCTCGCGGAGATGCTGACCCGCGGCGAAGTGCACGATCCCGTTCTCGAAAGCCACATGATCACGATCCCGGAAGTGCGCATGAGCCCCGACCTGCGGCTCGCCACCATCTACGTGATGCCGTTCGGCGGCCGCGATGCGCAGGAGGTGATCGGCGCCTTCGATCGCAACAAGAAATTCCTCCGCGGCGAGATCGCGCATCGCATCAATCTGAAATTCGCACCCGACATCCGCTTCCGCATCGACGACCGCTTCGCCGAAGCCGAGCGCATCGACAATCTGCTCCGCTCACCGGAGGTGAAGCGGGATTTGGAAAGTAAGGACGACGTGTGAACGAAGATGAGCTGAAGAACCTCACTCGGCCTCATGCTGAGGAGGCGCCCAACGGGTCCGCGCAAAGCGCGGCCCGATGGCAGGCTCCGGCGCCGTCTCGAAGCATGGGGCCGCCCACATCCTTCGAGACGGGCGCTTTGCGCCCTCCTCAGGATGAGGGCGGTGAAAGGAGGCGTCACAAAAAGCAATTCAAGCGCGACAAGCGCGACGTCCACGGCTGGGTTGTGCTGGACAAGCCGGTCGGCATGACCTCGACCCATGCAGTCAGTGTCATCAAGCGCCTGTTCTCGGCGAAGCGCTGCGGCCACGCCGGCACGCTCGACCCGCTCGCTTCCGGTGCGCTGCCGGTCGCACTGGGCGAAGCGACCAAGACCGTCCCCTTCGTCATGGATGGCCGCAAGCTTTACCGTTTCACCATCCGTTGGGGCGAAGAGCGCGATACCGACGATGCCGAAGGCCGCATTACCAACGCCAGCAGCCGACGGCCCTCCGCCGATGATATCCGCGCCCGGCTGCCGGCCTTCACCGGCGTGATCCAGCAGGTGCCGCCCCGGTATTCGGCCATTAAAATCGAGGGCGAACGGGCCTACGACCTCGCGCGTGACGGCGAAACGGTGGAACTTCAGGCCAGGCCGGTCGAAATCACCCGGCTGGAGTTGATCGAAACGCCGGACCCCGAGCATGCGGTGCTGGAGGCGGAGTGCGGCAAGGGGACTTACGTCCGCGCCCTCGCCCGCGACCTCGGCCGCGCCTTGGATTGCTTCGGCCATGTCAGCGCCCTTCGTCGGCTCTCCGTAGGCCCGTTCGGGCCTGCAACCATGATTTTACTGGAAGATCTGGAGGCTCTGTGTCATAGAGCCGCCGTTGGCGAGGGCACCCTTGCCGACGCGCTCATGCCCGTCGAGACCGCGCTGGACGACATCCCGGCGCTGGCCGTCAGCCGGGCGGATGCGGCGAGGCTTCACCGCGGCCAAGCCGTTTTGCTGCGCGGACGGGACGCTCCCATTTTGCATGGGCCGATCCATGTCAAGGTTGAGGGCCGGCTTCTGGCGCTCGCCGAGATCGATCATGGCGAAATCGTCCCCAAGCGCGTGTTCAACCTGGCAGGCGTGGTAGGCCGCGCCAGCCGTAAGAAAGGATAACCGATGTCGGTTACCGCCAGCCGCAAGGCTGAATTGATCAAGGAATTCGCTCAAAAACCGGGAGATACCGGCTCGCCGGAAGTGCAGATCGCCATCCTCTCGGAGCGCATCGGCAATCTCACCGAGCATTTCAAGAGCCACGCCAAGGACAACCATTCGCGGCGCGGTCTGCTCAAGCTGGTCAGTCAGCGGCGCCACCTGCTCGACTACCTGCGGCGCAACAACGAAGCGAGCTACAAGTCGTTGATCGAAAAGCTCGGCATCCGCCGCTGATTGCATAAACCCGCGCTGGGCCGTCACGCCCGGCGCATTTTCCGTGCAGCGCCGGCTACGTGCGGGCGCTGATTTGATCCGGCGGCGAGAATGCCGCCGGCGACCGGCAGGGCCGATAAGGATCGGCTTTGCGTCAAGGCCAAGGTTCGAACGCCATGGCAGGATCGCCAGACGCTTTTGCGCGTCGCCTCGCGTCGGCAGTAGCGCCTCGCCGTCTTGCTCATGGCTTCCGAGCTCAGCCGTACAACCATGAGAGAAAGACCTAGCATGTTCGACATTCACCGCGTTGAGCTCGATTGGGGCGGGCGCAAGCTTACCCTCGAGACCGGCAGGATCGCCCGCCAAGCCGATGGCGCCGTCCTCGCCACCTACGGCGAGACGACTGTCATTGCCACAGTCGTTGCCGCCAAGCAGCCCAAAGAGGGCATCGATTTCATGCCCCTCACCGTCAACTATCAGGAAAAATTCTATGCTGCCGGCCGCATCCCCGGCGGCTATTTCAAGCGCGAAGGGCGTCCCACGGAAAAGGAGACGCTGACCTCGCGCCTGATCGACCGGCCTGTGCGGCCGTTGTTCGCGGAAGGCTGGCGTTGCGACACTCAAGTCGTCGTCACGACGCTCTCGCACGATCTGGAGAACGATCCCGACATCGTCGCCATGGTAGCGGCCTCCGCCGCATTGACGCTGTCGGGCGTGCCCTTCATGGGCCCGGTCGGCGCCGCCCGCGTCGGCTTCATCAACAATGAATACGTGCTCAATCCGCAGCTCGACGAGATGCCCGACAGCAAGCTCGATCTCGTCGTCGCCGGCACCAATGACGCCGTGCTGATGGTGGAATCGGAAGCGAAGGAGCTCTCCGAGGACATCATGCTCGGCGCCGTGATGTTCGGCCATCGGCATTTCCAGCCGGTGATCGAAGCGATCATCAAGCTCGCCGAGAAAGCCGCCAAAGAGCCCCGCGAGCTCATGTTGCCCGACAACAGCGCATTGGAAGGCGAAATCCTCGGATTGGTCGAGCAGGATCTGCGCAAAGCCTATTCGATTGCGCTTAAACAGGAGCGCCAGAACGCCGTCGCCGCCGCCAAGGAGAAGGTGATGGCACACTACTTCCCGGAAGGCGTCGAGCAGCCCGAATACGACAAGAACCGGGTTGCCGGCGTATTCAAGGAGCTCGAAGCCAAGATCGTCCGCTGGAATATTCTCGACACCGGCGCCCGCATCGACGGCCGCGACGTGAAGACCGTGCGCCCCATCGTGGCGGAAGTCGGCGTGCTGCCACGCACCCACGGCTCGGCGCTGTTCACGCGCGGAGAGACGCAAGCACTGGTCGTCGCCACGCTCGGCACCGGCGAGGACGAGCAATGGATCGATGCCTTGCAGGGCACCTACAAAGAATCGTTCCTGCTTCATTACAATTTCCCGCCCTTCTCTGTCGGCGAAACCGGCCGCATCGGTTCGCCCGGCCGCCGCGAAATCGGCCATGGCAAGCTCGCCTGGCGTGCGATTCATCCGATGCTGCCGACGCCGGCGGAATTCCCCTACACGATCCGCCTCGTCTCCGAGATCATGGAGTCGAACGGCTCGTCTTCGATGGCGACGGTGTGCGGCTCTTCCCTCGCGCTGATGGACGCGGGCGTGCCGCTGAAGCGGCCCACCGCGGGCATCGCCATGGGCCTTATCCTGGAAGGCGAGCGCTACGCGGTGCTCTCCGACATTCTTGGCGACGAGGACCATCTCGGCGATATGGATTTCAAGGTGGCCGGCACGGACGGCGGCATCACCTCGCTGCAGATGGACATCAAGATCGCCGGCATCACCGAAGAGATCATGCGGGTCGCGCTCGCCCAGGCGAAAGAGGGCCGCCTGCATATCCTGGGTGAGATGGGCAAGGCGATCACCGCCGCGCGCGCCGAACTGGGCGAGCACGCCCCGCGCATCGAGATGTTCAAGATCCCGACCGACAAGATTCGCGAAGTGATCGGCACCGGCGGCAAGGTGATCCGCGAGATCGTCGAGAAGACCGGCGCCAAGATCAACATCGAGGACGACGGCTCGGTGAAGGTCGCCTCCGCTTCCGGCGAGTCGATCAAGGCCGCGATCAACTGGATCAAATCGATCGCGTCCGACCCGGAGGTCGGTCACATCTACGATGGCACCGTCGTGAAGGTGATGGACTTCGGCGCGTTCGTGAACTTCTTCGGCTCGCGCGACGGCCTCGTCCACATCAGCCAGCTCGCGCCGCGCCGGGTGAACAAGGTCACCGACGTGGTCAAGGAAGGCGACAAGGTGAAGGTGAAGCTGCTCGGCATGGACGAGCGCGGCAAGGTGCGCCTATCGATGAAGGTCGTTGACCAGACGACCGGCGAGGATATCGAAGCCAAGCAGAAAGCTGAGGCGGCCGAACAGCCGCAGGCCGCTCACGGCGCAGAGTGATCTTATTGGATCGGACCGTCATTGCGAGCGAAGCGAAGCAATCCAGGATATTCATTCGTGAAGTCTGGACTGCTTCGTCGGCCCGGTGGGGCTCCTCGCACTGACGGCTTCGATTGAGTTCGATCGCACATCGCTCTAAGCCGCTTTGCGGGACGCCAAAGTCTCTTTCACGGCCCCACCCAGCGCGATGAAGTCCTGTTTGCGCGGTGAGGTGCGCCGCCATGCCAGTCCTATTCTCCGCGAGGGCTGCGGCTCGACAAAGCGGATGAGTTTCACCCGGCGGTCACGTACTTCGACGCCTACCGCTACCTCCGGCAGCAACGTCACACCGTAGCCATTGGCGACCATCTGCAGCACGGTGGCGAGGGAAGTAGCGCCGAGACCGGCAGCCACGTCGCGCGCTTTGCCGGCGCAGAAGGCGAGCGCCTGGTCACGCAAGCAGTGGCCTTCCTCGAGCAGGATTAAACGCCGTTGGTCGACATCGTCGATGGTGAGCCGGCGCTTTGGCAGCGGGTCGGCTGCGGGCGCGGCAAGAACAAATCGGTCGTCGAACAAATCCAGCGTCTCCACGTCGCCCGGTTCAACCGGTAAAGCGAGCAACAGGCAGTCGAGCGCGCCGGCAGAGAGTTCATTGACGAGCACCTGCGTCTGCGTCTCGCGCACGTCGAGGTGCAGCGCCGGATAACGCTGCTGCAGGAGCGGCAGTACGCGCGGCAACAGGTATGGGGCGATGGTCGGAATGATCCCGAGCTTCAGCGGGCCGCTGAGCACATCGCGGTGACGGGCGAAGTCGACGAGATCGCGCGTGGCGGTGAGGATGCGCTCGGCGCGCCGCGCCACTTCAACGCCTGTCTCAGTGATGGCGATTTCACCCGGCCGGCGCTCGACGAGATCGGTGCCGAGCTCGCGTTCAAGCTCGCGGATTTGCATCGACAGCGCAGGCTGGGTGACGGCGCAGTCCTCCGCCGCCTTACCGAAGTGTCGATGCCGAGCAAGTGCGGCGAGATAACGCAACTGGCGCAACGTGATCATGCCGATAAACTAAGCTTATCGTACCTGCCAAGCAATACGATTAGACCTGATCGAATCAAGTCCGTAAAACGGCCGCAAGCGGCGGACCAACTCGGCAAAACGCCTCGATGTGATGGTAGCCCCAGGCGGAACGCCTCGACGAAAAATCACGCGTATGATCGGAGAGAGACATGGACGCAAAGACTGACGACAAGAGCACGGGCCAATGCCCGGTCATGCACAGGACCGCTCGGTCGAATCGTGACTGGTGGCCGAACCAACTGGACGTTCAGGTCCTCCACCACAACTCTTCCTTGTCCAATCCGATGGACAAGGATTTCGACTATGCCAAGGAATTCAACAGCCTCGATCTGAATGCGGTGATCAAGGACCTGCAAGCCTTGATGACGGACTCGCAGGATTGGTGGCCGGCCGACTTCGGCCACTACGGCGGGCTGATGATCCGCATGGCGTGGCACAGCGCGGGCACGTATCGTATCGCCGACGGTCGCGGCGGTGCCGGTGCCGGCCAGCAGCGCTTCGCGCCACTCAACAGTTGGCCGGACAACGTGCTTCTCGACAGGGCGCGCCGGCTTTTATGGCCGATCAAGCAGAAATACGGCCGGAAAATCTCCTGGGCCGACCTGATGGTTCTCGCCGGCAACGTCGCCCTCGAATCGATGGGCTTCAAGACCTTCGGTTTCGGCGGCGGTCGCGTCGACGTCTGGGAACCCGAGGAGCTCTACTGGGGTCCCGAAGGAACCTGGCTGGGCGACGAGCGCTATAGCGGCGAACGCCAGCTTGCCGAACCGCTCGCCGCGGTACAGATGGGCCTGATCTACGTCAATCCGGAAGGACCGAACGGCAAGCCGGACCCGCTCGCGGCGGCGAAAGACATCCGTGAAACCTTCTTCCGCATGGCGATGAACGACGAGGAGACCGTCGCGCTGATTGCCGGCGGCCACACCTTCGGCAAGACCCACGGCGCCGGCGATCCGTCGCTGGTCGGTCCCGCGCCGGAAGCCGCCGCGATCGAGGATCAGGGCCTCGGCTGGAGGAGCAAATTCGGCACAGGCAAAGGATGCGACGCGATCGGCAGTGGCCTGGAAGTCACCTGGACGCAGACGCCGACGAAATGGGACAACAACTTCTTCGATACTCTGTTCAAATACGAATGGGAGCTGACCAAGAGCCCGGCCGGCGCGTACCAGTGGCAGGCGAAGGACGCCGGCGCCATAACTCCAGACGCACACGATCCGTCGAAGAAGCATGTGCCGACCATGCTGACGACCGACCTTTCGCTTCGGTTTGACCCGATCTACGGAAAAATATCAAAGCGCTTCCACGAGCATCCGGATGAGTTCGCGGACGCCTTTGCCCGCGCGTGGTTCAAGCTGACGCACCGCGATATGGGCCCGATTGCGCGCTATCTCGGCCCGCTCGTGCCGCAAGAGACGCTGATCTGGCAAGATCCGATCCCCGAGGTGGATCATCCGCTGGTCAACGATCAGGACATCGCCGCCCTGAAAGCGAAGATTCTGGCGTCCGGCCTATCTGTTTCCCAATTGGTTTCGGCGGCCTGGGCGTCGGCATCGACGTTCCGCAGCTCCGATAAACGCGGCGGCGCGAACGGCGCGCGCATTCGCCTCAGCCCTCAGAAAGATTGGGAGATCAACCAGCCTGCCCAACTCAAGACCGTCTTGCAAAAGCTGGAAGCCATCCAGAAGGAGTTCAACGGGGCACAGAAAGGCGGCAAGAAAGTCTCTCTCGCCGACCTGATCGTGCTCGGCGGCTGCGCGGCCATCGAGAAGGCAGCGAAGGACGCCGGCGTCACCGTGAAGGTTCCCTTCACGCCGGGGCGCATGGACGCGTCACAGGAGCAGACGGACGTCGAATCCTTCGCGCCGCTCGAGCCGGTCGCCGACGGTTTCCGCAACTACTACCGCAGCACGCACATTATGTCGCCGGAGGAGGCCTTGGTCGACAAGGCACAGCTGCTGACACTGACCGGACCGGAGATGACGGCGCTCGTCGGCGGCTTGCGCGTCCTCGGCGCCAATGCGGGGCAATCGAAGCATGGCGTTTTCACCAAACAGCCCGAGAAGCTGACGAACGACTTTTTCGTCAACCTGCTCGACATGCGCACCGAATGGCAACCTGCCGGTGACAACGTCTACGAGGGCCGCGACCGCGAGACGAAAGAGCTGAAATGGACCGGCACTCGCGTCGACTTGATCTTCGGCTCGCACTCGCAACTGCGCGCGTTTGCGGAAGTCTATGGGTGCGCGGACTCGAAGGAGAAGTTCGTAAAGGACTTCGTCGCGGCGTGGGCCAAGGTGATGAATGCCGATCGCTTCGACTTGGTTGATCGCGGCCCCATGTTGCAGGCGGCTGAGTAAATCCGCGCCTATCCATCAAAACGAACGGCCGGGGATTTCCCCGGCCGTTTTTGATCTGCCTCATGGTGAGGAGGCGCGAAGCGCCGTCTCGAACCATGAGGCCGCCTCATCCTTCGAGACGCATCGCTTCGCGATGCTCCTCAGGACGAGGCGGATTGGGGTCAGCCCCCGTTCTCCACCTGCCCACCCGCCGCTTTCAGCGCGTCCGGCTGCGGCATCGCGATTACGTTGTAACCGGAATCGACGAAATGGATTTCGCCGGTGACGCCGGTGGATAAATCCGACAACAGATAGAGCCCGGCCCCGCCCAATTCCTCCAGCGTCACACCACGGCCGAGCGGCGAATACTTCTGCTGAAAAGCGAACATGTAGCGTGCATCGGTGATGCCGGCGCCGGCCAGCGTGCGTATGGGCCCCGCGGATATCGCATTGACGCGGATTTTCTGTTGCCCAAAATCAACTGCCAGATAGCGAACAGAAGCTTCAAGTCCCGCCTTCGCCACGCCCATTACGTTGTAGTTCGGCATGGCGCGGTCGCCGCCGTTATAAGTCAGCGTCAGCATCGAGCCGCCGTTCGGCATCAGCTTCGCCGCGCGTGAGGCCGCCTCGGTGAAGGCGTAGCAGGAGATCACCATCGTGCGCATGAAATTGGCGCGGGTCGAATCGGCGAAGCGACCCTTGAGCTCCGCCTTGTCCGAATAGGCGACCGCATGCACGAGGAAGTCCATCGCGCCCCACCGCTCTTTAATCGCTTTGAACACGGCATCGACGGACGCGACATCCTCGACGTCGCAGGGCATGAGGAAGGAGGATCCGGCCTGCTCCGCAAGAGGCTTCACCCGTTTGGCCAGCGCCTCGCTTTGATAGGTGAAAGCAAGTTCAGCCCCGTGCTCGGCGAGCTTTCTGGCGATGCCCCATGCGATCGAGTGGTCGTTCGCCACCCCCATCACCAGCCCGCGTTTGCCTTCCATCAGCCCCGGCATGCTTTTAAGCCCTCCGTCGTCATGCCCGGCCTTGTGCCGGGCATCTACGGCCTTCTGCTTTTAAGGACGTGGATGGCCGGGACAAGCCCGGCCATGACGACAATTACTTCTTCCGTGCACACAACCGGATTACGCATCCAAGCGCTTGAACACGACCGAAGCGTTGGTGCCCCCGAAACCGAACGAATTCGACAGCACGGCGCCGAGCGCCACGTCGTCGCGGCGTTCGCGCACGATCGGCATATCCTCGAAAGCAGGATCGAGGTTTTCGATGTTCGCGCTCTCGCAGATGAAGCCATTGTGCATCATCAGCAGCGAATAGATCGCCTCCTGCGCGCCGGCAGCACCGAGCGAATGGCCAGTCAGCGACTTGGTCGCCGAAATCGGCGGCGGGTTCTTGCCGAACACGTCGCGGACCGCCTCGATTTCCTTGAGGTCGCCGATCGGCGTCGAAGTTGCATGCGGGTTGATGTAATCGATCGGCGCCTTCACGGTTTCCAGCGCCATGCGCATGCAGCGCGCGGCGCCTTCACCGGAGGGAGCGACCATATCGTAACCGTCGGAAGTAGCGCCATAGCCTGCGACCTCGGCGTAAATCTTGGCGCCGCGCGCCTTGGCGTGCTCGAGCTCTTCCAGCACCAGCACGCCGGCGCCGCCGGCGATCACGAAGCCGTCGCGATCTTTGTCATAGGCCCGCGAGGCCTTTGTCGGCGTGTCGTTGTAGCCCGACGACATCGCACCCATCGCGTCGAACAACATCGACAGCGTCCAATCCAACTCCTCGCAGCCGCCGGCGAAGACCATATCCTGCTTGCCCCACTGGATCAGTTCGGCCGCATTGCCGATGCAATGATTGGAGGTCGCGCAGGCTGACGAGATCGAATAATTGACGCCCTTGATCTTGAACCAAGTGGCGAGGGTGGCCGATGCCGTGGACGACATCGCCTTCGGCACCGCGAAGGGACCGATGCGCTTGGGACCTTTCTCGCGCGCAATATCGGCCGCCTCGATCAACGTGCGGGTGGAAGGCCCGCCGGAGCCCATCACGATGCCGGTCCGCACGTTGGAAACCTCGTCCGGTTCGGCGCCGGAATCGCGGATCGCCTGCTCCATGGCGACGTGGTTCCAAGCAGCGCCGCCCCCCAAAAACCGCATGGCGCGCCGGTCGACCGCCTCGGCCGGATCGAGCGTCGGTGCGCCGTGCACTTGGCAGCGAAAGCCGAGCTCGGCGTATTTATCGGCTTTCACGATGCCCGATTTGGCTTCGCGCAGGCTGGCCAAAACCTC
This sequence comes from Pseudolabrys sp., assembly GCA_035765795.1. Lineage (GTDB taxonomy): Bacteria > Pseudomonadota > Alphaproteobacteria > Rhizobiales > Xanthobacteraceae > Pseudolabrys. Next base: position 75,342 of record DASTWX010000074.1, read on the forward strand.
CTGCGTATTGTTGCCGATCGAGGAGACGATACCCATTCCGGTGACGACGACCCGTCGCATAGTCGAAAATACCTTCGCGCGGTGAGTTGGTTATGGCGGCGGTTTGGCCATGAGGGCCATCGGCCCCTCGTCATAAATTGCCCAGCTAAGGCGATGTCGCAAGCCCCGGCGCCGATCGATGCGGCACCTTGCTTCAAGGCCCCGCCGGCGCCAGCTCTTGCTCCTGCTGAAACAAGCCGACTTTGAGGTCCGAAGCGCGGTAGATCACATTGCCGTCCGCGGAAAGCCAGCCATCGGCGATCCCCAGCACCAGCTTGGAGCGCATAACGCGCTTGAAATCGACGCCGTAGATTACCTTTTTGACCGTCGGCAGCACTTGCCCGGAAAACTTGAGCTCGCCCAGGCCGAGTGCTCGGCCTTTGCCAGGCGCGCCGAGCCAGCCGAGGAAAAATCCAACCATCTGCCACAATGCATCGAGGCCGAGGCAGCCGGGCATCACGGGATCGCCCTTGAAATGGCAAAGAAAGAACCACAGGTCCGGCTTCACGTCGAGCTCGGCCCGCATCATGCCCTTGCCGTGCTCGCCGCCGCTTTCGCTGATCTCGGAAATGCGGTCGAACATCAACAACGGCGGTAGCGGAAGCTGCGCATTGCCGGGACCGAAAAGCTCTCCGCGGCCGCAGGCCAGCAAATCCTCGTATTCAAAGCTGTGCCGCCGCTCTTCCATTGCTGAAGTCGCCCCGCCTCGCGGAAGTGGCTCATTTTGCATGCCCGAATTCCTAACATACCAGTCCCGGCTGGGCAAAGACGGGTACGGAACCAGCAGCGATGATTGTGGGTTCCCTATCTGCCCAGGCGGCAAATGGCTGCGGGCCTTCCCCATACGAGCTTTCGGAGGCAGAGTTGCATGGGGGAAACCGATTTTGTATATGTTGCAAGTGAAACAGTATGTTGCCCGGCATTAACGACGCCGGCGTAAGCGGGTAGCGGAATGACCCAGACACGCACAATGGCTCTCCCGCAGGCGGGTTCTTCGGCGCTTACCGGCTGCCCGTGGCATGACGTGAAGGCTATGCTGCGCGATGTCGGCCTGCGGCCGACCCGTCAGCGCATGGCGTTAGGGTGGATTCTGTTCGGCAAAGGTGACCGACACCTCACCGCCGAGATGCTTTACGAAGAAGCCAGCCGCGCAAAAGTCCCGGTGTCGCTCGCCACCATCTACAACACGCTGCACCAATTCACCGAGGTAGGCCTCCTGCGGCAGGTCTCGGTTGACGGCTCAAAAGCTTATTTCGACACCAACGTATCCGCCCATCATCATTTTTTCGTCGAGGGCGAAGACGAGTTGCTCGACATTCCGGATGCCAATGTGGTTCTCGGCAGCGCCCCAACTCCGCCCGAGGGCTACGAGATCGCGCGCGTTGACGTCGTCGTGCGGCTGCGGCGCAAAAGTTGATCGGCGATTAGGCATCAATCCACCTTCTCGCTCGGATAGGCTCCCCACAGGCGGACCTGCTGAATCCAGCCGTCGAATCCTTTTCCGCTGAATTCGCACCAAGTGCCGGTGCAGGACACCAAACGACCGAGCACGCCGGCTTGCAGGCGCGCGACCACCCGGGAGTTTGTGTCGGGACTTTCATAGAGCGGCACCAAGTCATTTTTCAGGGTCGGCACAACAAGCGCGGTTCGCTTGCCGGACAAGAGGGAATGGTAGACCCAGCCTTCGCCACCCTGCCAATCGCGGATACGCCGCCAGTTATCAAATTCGGCGGTGATCTCCACCGGCATACCGGCCCGGGTATAGACCCAACGCACATCTTGATCACGGCTGGGGCCAACCCGGACATTGATCCGATCCGCCTTCAGGCTGACGAAACGAGGAATCGGCAAGCCGGTTACCGATCCGCGGCCAAGAGCGATATCGCTGGCGCAGGCCGAGGAGGCCGCCGCGACGAGGGATAATGCCAGAGCCGCCGCCACGGCCGAGAGGTGCCAAAGCAGCCCGGCGCTTTGTCTTGTCGTTGCCATCTGCTAGGAAAAAAGCTCGAAGTCGAAACCTGCACGCGGGATCACGCCGCAGTGTGGGACGGGCACGGTTAACGAGGACTGAATCGACGCTTCCGCAGCGCTTGGACAACGGATGCCGAAAGCGAAAAAGCCGCTGGTCATCGTGACCCGTAAGCTGCCCGACAACGTCGAGCTGCGCATGCGGGAGCTGTTCGACGCGCGTCTGAACGCCGATGACAAGCCCATGAGCCAAGCGCAGCTGGCAGAGGCCATCAAGGCGGCCGATGTGCTGGTGCCCACTGTCAGCGACCGCATCGATGCCTCCGTGCTGTCGAAATCGGGCGAGCAACTCAAGCTGATCGCGAATTTCGGCAACGGCGTCGATAACATCGACGTGGCGACCGCGATCCAGCGCGGGATCACGGTCACCAATACACCGAGAGTGCTGACCGAGGACACCGCCGATATGACCATGGCGCTGATCCTTGCCGTGCCGCGCCGGCTGGTGGAAGGCGCCAATGTCGCAATGTCGGAGGACGGCTGGCCGGGCTGGGCGCCGACCTGGATGTTGGGCCGCCGCATCTGGGGCAAGCGGCTCGGGATCATCGGCATGGGCCGCATCGGCCAAGCGGTCGCACGCCGTGCGCGCGCGTTCGGCCTGCAGATTCACTACCACAATCGTCGACGGGTAGCCCCGACGATCGAAGGAGAGCTCGATGCCACTTACTGGGAAAGCCTCGACCAGATGCTCGCCCGCATGGACATCGTCTCGGTCAATTGTCCGCACACGCCGGGCACCTACCATCTGCTGTCGGCGCGGCGCCTCAAGCTGCTGCGGCCCGAATGCTATATCGTCAATACATCGCGCGGCGAGGTCATCGACGAAAATGCGCTGGCGCGGCTGATCGAAGGCGGCCAGATCGCCGGGGCCGGCCTCGATGTCTTCGAGCATGAGCCGGCGGTTAACCCGAAATTGGTCAAGCTCGCCCGCAACGGCAAAGTTCTGCTGCTGCCGCACATGGGGTCGGCCACGGTCGAGGGCCGCGTCGACATGGGCGAGAAGGTCATCATCAACATCCGCACTTTCATGGATGGCCATCGGCCACCCGACCGGGTGCTACCGAGCATGTTGTGAAACGCTTCGCCTCATCCTGAGGAGCCGCGCAAAGCGCGGCGTCCCGAAGGGTGAGGTCATGGTTCGAGACGCGTCGCGGAGTTTATCATCGGGCCGCGCTTTGCGCGGGCCCGTTGGCGACGCTCCTCACCATGAGGATCAATGCTCGCAATCCGGGCTAGGCTCGTTTTGCCGCTGGCGCAATGCCGTGGCGGCAGACGATGAAGGCAAACAGCACCATGCCGGCGAACACGATAAGCGAACCGACGATCGCGACCGGGTCATAGGCAGGACCGTCGAGCATCACCAGCGCAATACCGAGCGGAAACGCGATGGCGCCGATAACGGCTGTCCAAGCGTGGATGGCCGCAAGACGCGTCTTCGCCACCTCGGGGACGGCGTTGTAGTAAAGACCGGCCAGGAACAAAGCGACGAATCCGACGAGATTGAGATGGGCATGCGCAGGTGCGAGGCGGAAGTCCTGGCTGACACCCATTCCGATGCCGAGCGCCATTCCGATCAGAACAAGAATGACACTGACACGCAGCAAATTGCTCGCAAGCATTTCCTTTTCTCCCTCGAATGGTGGTTCATCACATGATCTACAAAAAGGCGCCGCGCACTTGAGCCCCCGCGGGGGCAGAACGCGTCAACGAAAAGCGCGGATGCCGTATCGGTCTGTCGCTGCCTCAAAGCGCGCGCGATCAAAAGGACGTGGCGCCGTCGGTGGAGTCCTCGCGAATAAGGGCTCACCAGCTTCAGCGAAGAATGCTTCCAGGCCCGCCGGCGCGGATATGATGAGAATTCGTGCCTGGTTCTGCGACACGGCATGGAAGGCATGCCCCAGGCCGGCCGGAATAGAAACTACATCGCCACTGGCGACCTTCAGGGGTTGCAGCGTGCCGCCCCCTTCGAGGAGAAACTCGATCTCGCCTTCCATCACGTAAAAAGTCTCGCGCCAGGGATCGACGTGCGGCGATGGTCCCATACCCTGCGGGCAGCACACCTCGATGAGGGAGATGTTTCCGTCCGTTTCCGCGCCGCCCAGGAGGGTCGTGCACACGATGCTTCCGAGCACCAGATGGCTCTTGCCGGCCGCAGCCGGCGTGAAGGCTCTCTCCGCCATCGCAAATCTCATCGACCAACAAAGGACTGCGGTTTCGGATGTGCCCTGATATCGTTCGTTTGAAAATCCATTTTGTCGCAATAAGATTTTTTCCGGATCGGAATAGGTGGCGTGCGAACCATGGATCGAATTGTTAGCATGGAGGTCTTCGATAGGGTGGTTGAGACCGGCAGCTTTTCGGCTGCCGCGCGCCAAATGCGCCTCTCGCAGGCCGCGGTGAGCAAGCATGTCCAGGCGCTGGAGAACTGGCTCGGCGCCCGGCTCGTCAACCGAACGACGCGCCGCATCAGCCTGACGGATTTCGGCGCAGCCTTTCATCAGCGCTGCACGCGCGTTTTGGAGGACTTGGAAGAGGCGAAGCAGGCGGCGGGCGAATTGCAGACGGTACCGAAAGGTACACTACGGATGACGGCACCGATTTCGTTCGGCAAGCATATCGAGCCGATCATCGCCGATTTCATGGCGCGCTATTCCGATGTTGCCTTTGAAGTCGCTTTGACCGACAGGCGAATCGATCTCGTGCAGGAGGGATTCGACCTTGCCATTCGCGTCGGCCGCTTGCCGGACTCAAGCCTTATAACGCGCCCCTTGGCGAGAAGCCGTTACGTGCTCTGCGCCGCACCGATATATGTCGAGCGATACGGAAAGCCGCTCCATCCGTCGGAACTCGTCAAGCATCGGTGCCTGCAATTCTCTCACCACACTCAAAGCGAATGGAAATTCACTGCGACGGAGGGCGATATCTCCATTCCGATCGATAGCCGGTTCAAGTCCAACAATGCGGACTTGCTTTTAGCGGCCGCACGCGACGGCCAAGGCATCATGCTTGCTCCGAGCTTTCACGTGGGCCGCGACCTGCGCCTCGGCCGACTCATGCCGCTACTGGAACAATATGTGAAGGCGGACGTGGCCATTCACGCCGCCTACCCGCATAGCCGCCATCTCTCGGCCAAGGTGCGCTGTTTTGTCGATTTCATCGTGGCTTGCTTCAAGACGCCCCCTTGGGAATAACGGAGCACGCGCGGCGCGGCCGATTCCACTACTCAGGAGTCGGGTAGGGACGGAGCATGCGGCGACAAGTCCTTGATCGTCGGGTTCTCCCCACTCAGCGGATTGGCAGGATCCCAGGCATAGCGCAGCGTTTCGAAGCGCATCGAGCGGGCATCGACCATCAATAGGCGACGGACCAGTCCCTCGCCGAAGCCGACGATCTCGCGGATGACTTCGAGCGCCATTAACGAGCCGAGCACGCCGGGCAACGCGCCGAGGATACCGGCTTCGGCGCAAGCGGGCACGGCGCCGAGCGGCGGCGGCTCGGGAAACAGACAACGGTAGGTCGGGTTGGGCTTTTCATCGGCGCCCCTCTCGTGCGCCCGAATTGTGGTGATAGAGCCGTCGAAAGTGCCCATGGCGGCGGTGACCAGCGGCTTTTTCGCGAAGAAACAGGCGTCCGACACGAGATAACGCGTGGCGAAATTGTCCGATCCGTCCGCCACCACGTCGTAGCGCGCGATCAATTCGACCGCGTTCGCCGCCGTGAGCCGCGTGTTATGCACCTCCATGGCGACGTGCGGATTGAGTCGCTCCACGACGACGCCGGCACGCTCGGCTTTCGACTTGCCGATATCGTCGGTACCAAAGATGACTTGGCGCTGGAGGTTGGATAAAGACACCGCGTCGTCGTCGACAATGCCGAGTCCACCGACGCCCGCGGCCGCCAGATAAAGCATTATCGGCGCGCCGAGGCCGCCCGCGCCGATCACGAGAACGCGCGCCGTTTTGAGCTTGGCTTGGCCCGGACCCCCTACCTCGCGCAGGACGATATGGCGCGCGTACCTTTCGATTTCCTCAGCATCCAGCATGGCGGTTGACTTTAGCATCCCATCGTCCGTGTTTCACTGTAAGTTGCCATTCTCATGGCCGCGGGTAGCCGGTCGGCGGCTGCCTTTCGGTATCACGCCGGTGTTGCGAGGTAATAGCCATCAACCCGTCTACGATTCCGTACCGCCTGGTCGGCGCCGTTCGCCGCGCGTTCGGTGAATTCCTCAGCCTGCCTTTGCTGGTCGTCTTGGGGTTTGTCGCCCTCGCCATCGTCCTCTATCTGGCCGATGCGGTGGTCTGGTCGGACGGCCAACACCCGGCCGGACTCGGCTGGTTGGGCGCACTGTTCGGTGGCACGAACGCGCTCAGCAGTCTTCTGGCGACCGTTGCGACCAGCATCATCACAGTGACTTCCATCACCTTTTCGCTGCTGCTCCTGGCTGTGCAGCAAGGCGCCGCCGCTTTGACCAATCAGGTCTTCGATCAGTTTCTCCGACGCCGCTCCAACCAATTCCACTTCGGCTTCTTCGTCGGTTTGAGCATCTTTGCGCTCGCCATGCTGGTCACCGTCAGCAAGAGCCATACGCCGATTTTCGGCACCTTGGCCGCGCTGCTGCTCACCGCCGTCGCGCTCTGCATGATCGTCGTGCTCATTTACAACACGATCGACCAGATGCGGCCGAGCGAAATCATCAGGGCGATCCATCATCATGTATTGGCGTCCCGAGAGGGCCAAATTTCACTTCTCAAAGCGACCTGCCGCCGGCCACGAACATCCCTCGCGGCGGCGCGCACGATCAAGTCCGAGGCGCAGGGGAACGTCTCGGCTATCGACGTAACCGCGCTGAGCAACGCGCTGGAATCCTTGCAACCCGACGCGGCTGTTGAAGTCCAAGTGGAATTGCTGGTCGAGGTGGGGACCTATGTCGCGTTTCACGATCCGCTCATTCGGCTACGCTCGGAGAGAGCTTTGACGGACGAAATTCGCGATCGCATCGCCAAGGCCGCCGTTTCGGCGGTGAAGCTTGACGACGAGCGTGACTTGGGTCGCGACCCCGCCTACGGCATCGAGCAACTGGCGACCATCGGCTGGACATCGGTATCGACCGCCCATTCCAATCCGCAGCCGGGAATCCTCGTGTGCAGAAGCCTGCGGGACATCCTGGCGCGATGGTGCGCCGGGTGGCCTCTTCCACATTCCGCGGACTCGCGCATCGTCTACGCCGACACGGTCGTTCACGATGCTCTCGGGGCATTGGAATCGCTCGCCGTGGTCGCTTCGGAATCGATGCAAAGCCAAACCCTGGCGGAGTTCACGCGGACCATGACGCTGCTCTTGGGAGAACTGCCCACAGATCTCTGCCATGAAATCGAGAACATCGTTCTGCGCTCGCTGTCGTCGCTCGGCGACCACGTATTGACGCGCGAACTGGACGGAGCGCTCGTAGCCTTGCAGAACGCTCTGCAAGAGCGTGGGCTCACGCGAGGCGCCGAAGCCGTCGAGCTTGCAACATCCGGCTTGGCGCGCAGCGTCGGACGCCTCAATTCGCGGGGGACGCGGGCGTCGGAAGCGGGGTGACTTAACTGCACTGTATCGTGCTGTCCGATCCAGTGCCGTCATTGCGAGCCCCAAACGAAGTGAGGGGCGAAGCAATCCAAAAGCTCGGCTGCAAAGCCTGGATTGCTTCATCGCTATCGCTCCTCGCAATGACGTAAGCCTACCGCTACTATCGATTCTTCCACGCCGGCTTGCGCTTCTCGACAAAGGCTTTCATGCCTTCCTTCTGGTCTTCCGTCGCGAACAGAGAATGGAAGATCCGCCGCTCGAACGTAATGCCTTCGGAAAGGCCGCTTTCGAAAGCGCGGTTGACTGATTCCTTTGCCGCCATCGCCGATGGCAAGGACATCGCGGCGATGGTTTCCGCAACCTTCATTGCCTCATCCATCAAATCCGCCGCCGCCACCACGCGAGCGACCAGTCCCGATCTTTCCGCCTCGGCGGCGTCCATCATGCGGCCGGTGAGGATCAAGTCCATCGCTTTGGCTTTGCCGACGGCGCGGGTGAGCCGCTGGGTGCCGCCAATGCCGGGGATGATGCCGAGCTTGATCTCCGGCTGTCCGAATTTGGCGGTATCGGCGGCGATAATGAGATCGCATTGCATCGCAAGCTCGCATCCGCCGCCGAGCGCGAAACCGGCGACGGCGGCGACCACGGGTTTACGGGTATGGGCGGCGCGGTCCCAATCGGCGGCGAAATTGCCGCCGTAAGCTTCCGCGAACGTCTTATCGGCCATTTCCTTGATGTCGGCGCCGGCGGCGAAAGCCTTCTCATTGCCGGTGATCAAGATGCACCCGATTGTGTCGTCGCCTTCGAACGCCTCGATTGCGCGAGTGAGTTCATCCATCAGCGCGCGGTTCAGTGCGTTGAGCGCCTGCGGCCGGTTAAGGCGGACAACGCCGACGCGGTTCTTGGTTTCGACGATGATGTTTTCGTAACTCATAATACCTCCGACTTTACCCGCGGTCGCTGGACATTCCTATTTTTGACACGACGGACAATAGAAGGTCGAGCGGCCCTGCTGCACGATGCGCTTGATTTTGCCTTTGCAACGGGGACATGGCTCACCTTCACGATCATAAACCCGAAAATTGTGCTGGAAATCACCGAGCGAGCCGTCGGCGCGGCGATGATCCCGCAAGGACGAGCCGCCAGCCTCGATCGCGTCCTTCAGCACGGCTTTGATCGCCTCGACCAACGCTTCCGCCCGTTGGTTCGGTTTGCCGTTGCGGTCGGCGATGGTCGATGCACGCCGTTTCGGCGACAAGCGCGCGCGGAACAGCGCCTCGCAAACGTAGATATTGCCGAGTCCCGCGACCACCCGCTGATCGCTCAGCGCAGCTTTGAGCGAAGCCTTCTTGCCCGCGCACGCGCTGGCCAGCATCGCCGCACTAAATGCATTGCCGAGCGGCTCGGGGCCGAGATTATGCAGCAGCGGCTCTTCTTCGAGCTTGTCGCGCGGCACGATCTTCATCGAACCGAAGCGGCGGGGATCGTTGAAAGTGATCAGTGCGCCGTTCGACATGTGAAAGACGACATGGTCATGCACCGTGCTCTTCGAGCGCTCGTGGTAATACACGCCGGGTTTCGAGCCGCCGCCGAGCCGCATGGAGCCCGACATGCCGAGATGCATGATCAGCACCTCGCCGGAGGAGAGATCGGCCAGCAAATACTTGGCGCGACGGCCGAGCCCTTCCACTCTCTGCCCTTCCAGGCTCTTTTCGAAATCCTTTGCGATCGGCCAGCGTAAACCACGGTGGCGCACCTCGACCTTGTCGAATCGCGCGCCCTCCATGGCCGGCGCGAGCCCGCGGCGCACGGTTTCGACTTCGGGAAGCTCGGGCATTCCGCACCTCATCCTGAGGGGCCCGCCATAGCGCAAGCGACGGCGGGCGTCTCGAAGGATGAGGTGCGGACGGCCGCCCCCATGGTTCGAGACGGCGCTTCACGCCTCCTCACCATGAGGGCGGCGCAAGCGCCACACGGCAATAGCCTCTCCGCCGCGCCCGCGCTATGGTCCCGCCCGACAAGGACAATTGCTCATGGCTGCGGCCCGCGACGAGACCCATTTCGGATACGAGAGCATCGCACTTGCGGAGAAGCAGGGCCGCGTCGACGACGTATTTCATTCGGTGGCGCGGCGCTACGATCTCATGAACGACCTGATGTCGGGCGGCCTGCACCGGGCCTGGAAGGACGCGCTGGTGACGGCGGTGAACCCGCCGAAATCGGACCGCCGCTTCGAGTTGCTCGACCTCGCCGGAGGTACCGGCGACGTCGCTTTCCGAGTTCTCGATGCCGGCGGTGCAGGTACGCGCGCGACCATATGCGACATTAATGCCGACATGTTGGCCATCGGCGCCGAACGCGCGGTGGCGCGCGGGCTCGATGATACGATTGCTTTCGAGCAGGGCAATGCCGAGGAACTGCCCTACTCCGACAGGCGCTTCGATTGCGTCACTATCGCCTTCGGCATCCGCAACGTTCCGCGCATCGGCGTGGCCTTGCGTGAAATCCATCGCGTGTTGCGGATCGGCGGACGTTTTCTCTGCCTGGAATTCTCGACGGTGGACGTCCCCGGCCTCGACCGGCTCTATGAACTCTATTCCTTCCAGATGATCCCGCGCATCGGGCACACGGTCACAGGCGACCGCGACGCTTACCGGTACCTGGTCGAATCGATCCGCCGCTTTCCCAGGCCAAATACCTTCGCCCGCATGATCGAGCATGCCGGCTTCCGCCGCGTGTCGTTCAGGCCGATGACCGGGGGCGTCGTGGCGCTGCATTCGGGTTGGAAGCTGTGATGAGGCATGGCACGGACTTGCGAATGTCGTCCCCTCCCCCCTTGCGGGGGAGGGAGCGCGCCGAGTCCGTGGCAAATTCAGTTGCTTGTCCCGGTCGTCCTCTATTGGCGCGCCCGTGATCTCCGGCATCGCCCACCTCTTTCGTCTCGCGCGCGCCGGCTTCGTCTTTGCCCGCGAAGGCGTATTGGCGCTGGTCGACACGCGAGCTCTGCCGCTCGGCGTGAAATGGGCGGTAACGATCGCGCGCCTCATTGAGCGCCGCGGCGCCGGCGAAGGCAGCCGGCGGCTTTCGGTCGCGCTCACACGGCTCGGCCCCACCTACGTCAAGCTCGGGCAATTCCTCGCCACCCGGCCGGACGTGGTCGGCACGGCGATCGCGCGCGACCTCGAGCGGCTGCAAGATAAGCTGCCGCCCTTCCCGCAGGCGGAAGCGGAAGCGGCGGTCGAGCGCGCGCTGGGCAAACCCTTGCGTACGGTCTACGCAAGCTTCGGCCCTTCGGTCGCCGCGGCATCCATCGCGCAGGTCCACCGCGCCGAAATCGAGGAGAACGGCCAACGCAGTCCGGTGGCGGTGAAGGTGCTGCGCCCCGGCATCGAACGGCGGCTGCGCTCCGACCTCGCCGCATTCTTTTTTGTCGCGCGCAAGGCGGAAGGCTATTCGCCGGAGGCGCAACGGCTGCGTCTCGTCGAGGTGGTCGCAACGCTGGCGCGCTCGGTTTCGATCGAAATGGACTTTCGCCTGGAGGCGGCGGGCGCCTCCGAAATGGCCGAAAACACCAAAGACGACCCTGGCTTTCGCATCCCGGCCGTCGACTGGGATCGCACCGCGCGCGAAGTGCTGACGCTCGAATGGATCGACGGCACGCCGCTCAACGATCGCGCGAGACTCCTCGCCAAAGGCTTCGACCTGCCGGCGCTCGGCCGCGCCGTGATTCAGAACTTCCTGCGCCACGCGTTGCGTGATGGATTCTTTCACGCCGACATGCACCCCGGCAATCTGTTCGTCGATGACGAAGGCCGGCTGATCGCCGTCGATTTCGGCATCATGGGGCGGCTCGGCCCGAAAGAGCGGCGCTTCCTCGCTGAGATCCTGTTCGGCTTCATTACCCGCGATTACCTGCGCACGGCGCAAGTCCACTTTGACGCCGGTTATGTGCCGCGCCACCATTCGGTCGAGAGTTTCGCGCAGGCGATCCGCGCCATCGGCGAGCCGATCCACAACCGTACCGCCGAAGACATCTCGATGGCCAAGCTGCTGACGCTGCTGTTCGAGGTCACCGGCCTGTTCGATATGCGCACGCGGCCGGAATTGATCCTGCTGCAGAAAACGATGGTCGTGGTCGAAGGCGTCGCCCGCGCGCTCGATCCGCGGCTCGATATGTGGAGCACCGCCGACCCGGTCGTGCGCGCATGGATCGAGCGCAACCTCGGCGCGGTGGGCAAACTCGAAGATGCGCTGGAAGGCGCCGGCGAAGTCGGCCGCTTCATCGGCCAGGCGCCGGCGCTGCTCACCCGCGCGAGCTTTCTCCTCGAGCAACTCGACGAGATCACCCGCGACGGTCTGATGCTGTCAGACGAAACCATTCACGGCATTGCAATGGCCGAATCGCGCCGCTATCGCTGGCCAACTGCGGCGCTGTGGCTGATCGCACTGTTACTGCTGTGGATCGCGATCGTGCTGTTGTGAGTAGGGGCGAGGCATGCCTCGCCCCCACATCCCGATGGGCATCACGCCCCGACGCGGCCGATGAGGGGGCATGAACCCTTCCGATTTCTTCAGGCGGCTTCCCTAAAATCCCCCAACTGTGCTTCAAGCGCGCGCTGAAAGGCGGGCCTCGCCGTGCAGCGTTCGACATAGGCCGCGAGGCGCTCATCGCTGGCGACGACGTCGGTGTATTTGAATATCCTGAGCACCGCCGCCATCATGAGATCGCCCGCCGTGAACTGGTCGCCGTCTAAATAGGGCTTGTCGCCCAACGATCTGGATAGGCCCGCAAGACGCCTCCTTACGAACTCCACCGCTCCCGGCCGACGGAGCTTCGCCCATTCTTCGTTAACATAAAACAGATCGATCAAGGCGACGTTCATCACGAAGGGCTCAACAGAGTTGAGCGCGGCGACCAACCACTGCACCGCACGGGCGCGTGCATTCGGCTCCTTCGGCAGAAGCGTTTCGCTCCGCTCGCCAATGTGAAGGACGATGGCGCCGGATTCGAACAGGACGAGACCGTCTTCTTCGAAGATCGGCACCTGCCCGAAAGGTTGCAAGACGCGATAATCGGGTTTGTCCTGATCGCCCTGCTCAAGGAGACGCGTACGATATGGCAAGCCTGCTTCCTCCAGCGCCCAGCGTACGCGCAAGTCACGCACCTGACCGCGCGCGAGATCGGGAACCCATTTGAAAGCCGAAATCGTAATCATGTGGTGGCTCCTGATTGATCGCCCGATTGCAGCGCTTACTTCGCCGGCGCCATGACCATCCAGCCGACGCCGAATTTATCGGCCACCATGCCGAAGCGTGGTGAGAAGAAGGTCTTCTCCATCGGCATCCGCACCTCGCCTTCTGCGCTTAGCCCTTTGAATATCCGCTCGGCGTCCGCCTCGTCCTTGGCGGTAACCGCGAGCGAGAAGCCCTGGAAGTTCGGCTTTCCGGCGCAGTGCCCGTCGGAGGCGAGCACCCTTGTGTCGCCGATCCTCAGGCTGGCGTGCATGATCTTGTCCCGGGACTCCGGCGTAACCCTCGATTGGTCGGGCGCTTCCTTGTAGCGCATGAGCATCTCGACGGTGGCGCCCAGGTGCGCCTTGTAGAACTCGATCGCCTCGTCGCAGCGGCCGTCGAAGAACAGATAGGGTTGAACTTGCATCCGGTCTCTCCATTTCCATCGCATCGTTTGCTTGACAGATTGGTTGATATCAACATAATTGTCGCATGTCAAAGACCAGGAACGAGCCCGGCGAAGAAAGGGACGACGGGCCGCCGTACAGCACCACGCTGCACGTCCGCGACACCTGCCTCTGCCTCCACGTGCAGCGGGCGGCGCGGGCGTTGGCGCGCCGTTTCGACGAGGCGCTGCGGCCGCTTGGGATTACGAGCGGGCAGTTCTCGCTGCTGATGTCGCTCAACCGCCCGGAGCCGCCGAGCATCGGCAATGTGGCGGCGCTGCTGGCGATGGACCGCACCACGCTCACCGCTGCGCTCAAGCCGCTGGAGCGCCGCGGGCTATTGAAAGTCACCATCGACAAGGAGGACCGGCGCAGCCGCCGCCTCCTGCTCACCGGCGGCGGGCGCGCTTTGCTGCGCAAGGCCGTGCCGATCTGGACAAAGACCCACGCCGCCATCGAGGATGGCATCAGTGCCTGCAGACCCGACGATCTGCGTGACGCCTTGCGCAAGCTGTCTTGATTCGCACCGATGATTGCATTGATTGCATTGCAATCACAACGGTGCTAGGGACCGCTGTTGAGGGTTTTGGCATGGCCTCACTGACCGTCCGGCAGCTCGACGACAGACTCAAAAAGCGGCTGCGGTTGCGCGCGGCACGCAACGGCCGCTCGGTCGAGGACGAGGTGCGCACGATCCTGCGCACCGCCGCAACGGAAGACGCGCCATCTTCCCTGCCGGAGCGGCAGGCGCAACCCGAGCAGCCTGAAGCACACGAAGAGCAACGGAAGCGCGTGCTGCTGATCATTGGCGGCGGCATCGCGGCCTATAAATCGCTGGACCTCGTCCGCCGGCTCAAAGAACGCGGGCTTGCCGTGCGCTGTATCCTGACCGAGGCGGCTGAGCATTTTGTCACCCGGCTCGCCGCCGGTGCGCTGGCCGGCGGCCGCATTTACACTGATCTGTTCGATCCGGCGGATGAGTTCGACATCGGCCACATTCGGCTTGCGCGTGAGGCTGATTTGATCGTGGTAGCTCCGGCAACCGCCGACCTGATGGCGAAGCTCGCCGGCGGCCACGCCGACGACCTCGCCACCGCCGTGCTGCTCGCCACCGGCGCGCCCATCCTACTCGCGCCGGCGATGAACCCATGGATGTGGGCGAACAAAGCGACCCAGCGCAATCTCGCCCAACTGGTCAGCGATGGCGTGGCGCTGATCGGTCCCAATGAGGGCGAAATGGCCGAAGCGGGCGAAAGCGGCAAAGGCCGCATGGCCGAACCGACGGAGATTGCTAGCGCTGTCACCGCGCTGCTTGCAGCCAAAACGTTACGGCTGCTCGCCGGCAAGCGCGTCTTGATCACCTCCGGCCCGACGTATGAGCCAATCGATCCGGTGCGCTATATCGCCAACCGCTCCTCCGGCAAACAGGGCCATGCCATCGCCGCGGCCGCGGCGCGCGCCGGCGCCGACGTCATCTTGATCAGCGGTCCGGTCGCTCTTCCCGATCCGCCGGGTGCAAAAACCGTGCACGTGGAAAGTGCACGCGAAATGTTGGCGGCAGTCGAGCGTGCCCTCCCCGTGGATGTGGCGATTTTCGCCGCCGCGGTTGCCGACTGGCGTATCGCGGAGGCCGGTGCACAGAAGATCAAGAAAGCGCCGGGCCAGGCCGCGCCCGCGCTGCCGCTCACCGAAAATCCCGACATCCTGTCCACGATTGCTCATCGCAAGACGAAGCGCCCGCGCCTGGTGATCGGCTTTGCCGCCGAAACCGAAAACGTCGTCGCCAATGCCAAGGCAAAGCTTGCCCGCAAGGGCTGCGACTGGATTCTCGCCAACGACGTGTCGCCGGGTACCGGGATTATGGGCGGCGACCGCAATACCATTCAGCTTATTACCGCTGATAATGTCGAGCCGTGGCCGCCGCAGTCTAAGGACGACGTGGCTGCTATGTTGATCGAACGCGTGGCGGCGGCAATCGGAGAATGCAAGGCATGACCGCTGCCGTCGAGATCACGCGCCTGGCGCACGGCCGAGATCTCCCGCTGCCGGCATATCAAAGCGCGCACGCGGCGGGCCTCGACCTCAGCGCGGCGGTGCCACAGGACGCGCCACTCAGCCTCGCTCCCGGTGCGCGCGCGCTGGTGCCGACCGGGCTTGCTATCGCACTACCGGAAGGATTCGAGGCGCAGGTGCGGCCGCGCTCCGGCCTCGCTGCGCACCATGGCATAACCGTCCTCAACGCGCCGGGGACAATCGACGCCGATTATCGCGGCGAGTTACAGGTTCTGCTGATCAACCACGGCCGCGAGCCGGTCGCGATCACGCGCGGCATGCGCATTGCCCAACTGGTGGTGGCGCCTGTCGTGCGCGTGAAATTGCAAGAGACGGCGGCACTCACGCCGACCGGTCGCGGCTGCGCCGGTTTCGGCTCGACCGGGAGCTAACCCGATTTCGATGCCGGCCTCTCGGCTATCATCACCGGCTCAACCAGTGATCCCGTTCGTGGTCAATCCGAACGGAATAAGCCCCTAAAACGTCTGAGCCGCACCGTTCACGATCTGGACTCTTTCCGCGCGAATCCGCTTGGAGTTAAAGTCGAATGATTCGCGAACGGCGTGGCGGACGCTGTTCGCATCTTTTGGGGCAGGGCGGATGCCGGAGACGATCCGGACGACGAACGAGAGGCTGCGTTCTCGTCCGAGGCGGGGCGGATTTCCCGCCGCTTTCGTCGTCGCAAATCTCAGTGTCGCAGTAGTCACACCGGCGCTGGCCATGGCGCGCTCGCCGTTCGATGCGATCGGCGACGCCTACCGTACGACGCTCCACGCCGGGCACAGTGGCGTCTCGCTGACCCTCACGCTCGCACTCATCTGCTTCGCGACACTCGCGGTGCTGGTGCTGTTGCGCACGCGTCGCCGTGCTCACCAAATCGTGGCGGCGTCGAACGACGACATCGCGACTTTGCATACCGAGATCGACCGTCTGAAGGCCTTGCTGTTGTCGGAACCGCAAGTGCTGATCGAATGGCCGGCGGCCTCCGATCGACCCGCGATACTGGGCGACACCACGGTGATGCTGCCTGGCGGCCATCCCGAGCGGATTCTCGCCTTCGGCACATGGCTCGCACCGATGGCGGCGCAGCGCATGGAGCAGGCGGTCGATACATTGCGCGAGGAGGGGCGCGGATTTGTGATGACGCTCACCACGCTCGCCGGACGGCCGGTGGAAGCGGAAGGCCGCGCGATCGCAGGCCGCGCGATCCTGCGGCTGCGCGACGTAAGCGGGATCGAACAGGAGTTGATCGATCTCGCCGAGCGGCACGACCGGCTGCAAAGCGACGTCACGGCCATGACCGGCCTGCTCGATTCGCTACCCGCACCGGTATGGGGCCGCGATGCGCAAGGCCGCTTGAGCTTCGTGAACGCGGCCTACGCCAGCGCCGTCGAAGCTGCCGATCCGAACGACGCGGTGATGCGCCAACTCGAATTGCTCGACCCCGCGGCACGCGAAGAAGTTGCTCGCGCACGTGCCGCGGGCAAGTCCTACGTAGCGCGAATAGCCGCGATCGCTGCCGGCCAGCGGCGCACATTCGATTTGACTGCGGCCCCGAGCGGCGCCGGGATCGCCATCGACCGTACCGAGGTCGAGATCATGCGGGGCGAGCACGCTCGCATGGTTGATGCCCACCGCCGCCTGCTTGACCAGCTCGCCACCGGGGTTGCCATCTTCGATAACGACCGCAATCTGATTTTCTACAACGCTGCTTTCTGCGCACTGTTCGAGCTCACCCCCGGATTCCTCGACCAAGGGCCGACCGATAATGCGGTGCTCGATGCCTTGCGCTCAAAGCGCAAGCTTCCGGAGGAACAGGACTTCCGCCAATGGAAGAACCATCTCCACGAAGCTTATCGGGCAGTCGAGCCGCAAGAGAAGATCTGGTATTTGCCCGATGGCCGCACCTTGCGAGTGGTTACAACGCCGAATCCGGAAGGGGGCGTCACCTATCTCTACGACGACGTGACCGAGAGCCTCGACCTGCACCGTCGCTACGACGCGATGATCAAGGTGCAGAGCGAGACCCTCGATCATCTTGCCGAGGCAGTGGCCGTGTTCGGCTCCGACGGGCGCGTGCGCCTGCACAATCTTGCTTTCGGGCGCATGTGGAAGCTGACTGCCGAGGCGCTGGATCAGCGCCCGCACATCACCGAGGTCACCGCCTGGTGCCAAGCGCTGCACGACGACAATGCCGTGTGGCGCGACCTGCGCGGCGTGGTCACCGCCATCGAAGGACGGGAACCGCTCGCCGCACGCATCGAACGCCGAGATGGTCTCGTAATCGACCTCACGACAATACCGCTTCCCGACGGCGCCACATTGGTCACCTTCCAGGACGTCAGCGACACGGTCAATGTCGAACGCGCGCTACGCGAGCGCAACGAGGCGCTGGAGACTGCGGACCGCATCAAAATCGATTTCGTCCACCACGTCTCATACGAATTGCGCTCGCCGCTGACCAACATTGTCGGCTTCGCACATTTTCTCGGCGATCAGGCATTCGGCCCGCTGACAGAGAAGCAGCGCGAATATCTCAGCTACATTACCACATCGACAAACGCGCTGCTTGCGATCATCAACAACATCCTCGACCTCGCCACGATCGATGCCGGTGCCATGACGCTCAATCTCGGCGAAGTGGATATCCGGGCCAGCATGGAAGCCGCCGCCGAAGGCGTGCAAGACCGGTTGGTCACGGACAATCTGTCCCTGGATATTCGTGTGCCGTCGGGTATCGGCAGCATCACGGCTGACGAGCGGCGATTGCGCCAAGTGCTGTTCAATCTCTTGTCGAATGCGATCGGATTCTCTCCGCCTGGCGGAGTCATTACGCTCACTGCGACGCGGCAATCCGATGCAGTGGTTTTCGCCGTCACTGATCAGGGCCCTGGGATTCCGGCGGATGCCAAGGACAAGGTGTTCGGTTGGTTCGAAACGGATCCGCGCGGCTCGCGCCATCGCGGACCCGGTCTCGGCCTCTCGCTCGTGCGCTCGTTCGTCGAGCTTCACGGCGGCACCGCGCGCATCGATTCAAATGCCGGCCAAGGCACCACCGTCATCTGCACTTTCCCCTTACGCCGGGTCCCAAAGAAAAGCGCAGCGTGAATCAACACTCACGCTGCGCTCGCTTTGTTCCGGGAAAACTTATCGGTAATGCCGCACTACGGTGCGATGCCGCACCGCGGTTCGGTGCCGCAGCACGGTTCGGTGCCGCAGCACGGGCGCGTGACCCACGACGGGCGGTCGGGCATAACCGACGTATTGCCCGTTCACGCATTCGCCGCTGCTGAGGTCGAAGAGCGCCGCAAAACCACGGCACGGCTCGAGCGCGGCGTCGACGAAGGCGATGGTGCCCATGCCGACCACGCCGCCGACCACGGCGGCGCCCGCCGCCGTCGCCGGTAGGGCCGCCGCCGCCGCCGACCCCCACCAGCCCTCACTGATGCCGACGCCGGCGATCGTGCCGCCAACGACGCCGGCCGCCGGAGCGAGAACGCGCGGATTGTGATAATAATCCTGCGGCTGCGGCTGCGCCTGAGCGGCGGTGGTCGCGAAAGCCGCCGCCGCGGCCAATGAAACTGCACAAAGAAGCTTACGCATTCCGGCCTCCGTTAATTCATATTGGAACTTCTATTCGGAACTTCTGCGTCCCGCCCTGCCAACGCGATTACTCCGCCGCTGTTCCAAAACGCGCGATGGGAGGCGCGCGAGTCGCGGAACAGTTGCGCAAGCATGGCAATGGTGTGATCGCGGCGCGGCAAAGCATCCAAAGCCGAGGTAGAATCGTGTCGATGCGGTGGCAACAAATACCGGACCGTGGCAGCCGCACCGGAACGTTCGGCACGCGGCGCCGGTTGATGAACGCGATCCGAGGCGTGTTTCACGCGCTCGATGTGCCGGCGCCGATGAAGGTACGGCATCAAGCAAGGCGACAGGCGAAATGGATTGGGAGAGCGCGCGCCGCACGTCTCAGACGGCGCTGATCTGGGTCTCGCTTGCCGCCCTCGCTGTCCTGCTGTGGGTGGTTCGCGAAGGATTGCTGCTCATTTTCGGCGCGATCGTCATCGCGGTTCTTTTGCATGTGCTTGCCGCCTTCATCTCACGATGGACGCACCTGTCGCACGGCCCGAGCCTCGCCATCGCGACCGCCTTCGTGATCGCCGTCGTCGGCATCACCTTTTGGCGGTTCGGCGCACAGCTTTCCGGCCAGTTCTCCGGCCTCATGCACAACGTCGAGAACGGCACGCGATTCTTGCGCGAGCTGCTCCAGCAGCACGGATTCAGCTCGCTCAGCAACCAGCTTGCCGAGCGGGGCACGAGTTTCATCACCAGCTTCATCAGCGATGCTTTGAAAGGCGGGCTACGCGTGATCGAAGCGGCCATCGTGCTCGCCATCATGGGGATTTACTTGGCCGCGCAGCCGGCGCTCTACCGCCGCGGTCTTGCCCTTCTATTCCGCCCCCGCCAGCGGGAGCGCGCCCTCAATGCCATCGACCTGATCGGCCGCACGCTGAAGCTTTGGCTGTTCACCCAGCTTATTCTCATGCTGCTGGTGGGCATCCTGTCGTTCATCGCCTTGTGGATCATCGGCCTGCCCAACCCGGTGGCGCTGGCGCTGATCGCCGGCATTTTCGAGTTCGTGCCTTATCTTGGACCTTTTATCAGCGCCATTCCCGCGTTGCTGGTCGCGCTCACGATGGGAGGGCTTGCGCCGGTGATCTGGACGGCGATTGCCTACGTGGGCATCCACCTGTTCGAGGGTTATCTCACCGCGCCCTTGATCGAGCGCCATTTCGTGACCATCCCGCCGGCGCTGATCCTGAGCGGAATTGTCATTTGCGAACTCCTGTTCGGGATAACCGGCGTGGTGCTCGCCGCCCCGATCACGGTCGTGGTCTACATGGCCGTGAAGATGCTCTACGTGGAGGATCCGCTGGAAGAGCACACCGCGAAGGCCGACGGCGGGCCGCACAGCCGGTAATACTGCGCGGTCCGGTGAATTTCCCCATCATTTCCGCTACATCCGGCTCGCCCACCGCTATCTCCGCCCTGTAAATTTATCTGGCAACGGATGATTCGATGTCCCCAGCACACGGCATCTACAGCTTCACGATGGCGCTCGCCGACGAAAGCGCCACGCGCCGGCTGATGGCCGATGTCGCCGGCGTCCTGGCGCCCGGTGATCTCGTCACGCTTTCGGGCGACCTCGGCGCCGGCAAAACCACTTTCGCCCGCGCCCTCATCCGTCATCTTGCCGGCGACGACACCATCGAGGTGCCGAGCCCCACCTTCACATTGATGCAGAGCTATACGCTCCCCCAGTTCACGCTCGTGCATGCCGATCTTTATCGGCTGAGCCATCCCGAAGAACTGGCCGAGCTTGGCCTCGAAGACCTCGGCCCCGATACCGTCGAGGTGGTGGAATGGCCCGACCGCGCCGAGGGCTTGCTGCCGCCGGATCGGCTCGACATCGCCTTCACGTTATCACCGCAACACGGCGAGACCTTTCGCAACGTGCGCATTACCGGTCACGGCGTCTTTGCGCCACGCGCGGCGCGCATCGCCGCGGTCCGCCGCTTCCTTGCCGAGAGCGGCTTCGGCGAGGCCGAGCGCCAGCACATGCAAGGTGACGCTTCCACCCGCGCTTATGAGCGCATCCGCCGCGAGGGCACGAGCTACGTCCTGATGAACGCGCCGCGACGTGCGGATGGACCGCCTGTTCGCGACGGCAAGCCTTACAGCGCGATCGCGCATCTCGCCGAAGACGTAACGCCCTTTATCGCCATGGACAAAGCGTTGCGCGCGCGCGGCCTCTCCGCGCCCAACATCATTGCCGCCGATCGCATCGCCGGTCTTCTGATCCTCGAAGACCTCGGCCATGAGTCGCTGGTCGACGGCGCCCCGCCGAGACCGGTCGAAACGCGCTATACCGCCGCCGTCGACCTGCTCGCGAAACTGCACAGCGAGACTCTGCCGATGGTGCTGCCGGTGGAGACCGGTGTCGAGTACCAACTGCCGACCTATGACATGGCCGCTTTCCTCATCGAGGTCGAGCTTTTGCTCGACTGGTATTTGCCGCGCCTGGGCGTTTCGGCGCCGGCCAGCGAGCGCGCCAATTACCTGACGCTCTGGCGGGACGCGCTGCGGCCAGCGATCGACGCGCCGCCAACTTGGGTGCTACGCGATTTTCACTCGCCGAACCTGCTTTGGCTGCCGGAGCGCGAGGGATTAGCGCGGCTCGGCCTGCTCGACTTTCAGGACGCGGTGATGGGCCCGGCCGCCTACGACGTCGCCTCGCTTTTGCAGGACGCCCGGGTGGATATCGCCGAACCGCTCGAACTCAAATGGCTGTCGCGCTATATGCGCTCGCGCCGGGCCGCCGGTGCCGACTTCGATGCCCGCGCCTTCGCGCTGGCCTATGCGACGTTGGCCGCCCAGCGCGCCAGCAAGATCCTCGGCATCTTCGCTCGTCTCGATCGCCGCGACAGCAAACCGCAATATCTCCGTCATATGCCGCGCATATGGAGCTATTTGCAGCGCTCGCTCGCGCATCCCGCGCTGGCGCCGCTGAAGGCCTGGTACGATGCGCACGTGCCGACGTTGAACGTTTGATTCCGATGCGATCCGCTCCGTCTCGCGCCATGGTGCTCGCCGCCGGCCTCGGCACCCGCATGCGCCCGCTCACCGACCGCGTTCCCAAGCCGCTGGTCGAGGTCGCCGGCCGTGCGCTCATCGACCACGCGCTCGATCGCCTCGCCGAAGCGAATGTCGAGAGCGCGGTGGTCAACATCCATTACATGGCGGAGTTGATCGAGCGGCACCTGATCGCGCGCAAGCGGCCGCGCATCCTGTTGTCGGACGAGCGTGGCTTGTTGCTCGGCACCGGCGGCGGAATCCTGAAAGCGCTCCCGGCCTTCGGCGATGCGCCCTTCTACTTGATCAACTCCGACACGATCTGGATCGACGGCGTGACACCGAATCTGATCCGGCTCGCCGATAGCTTCGATGCCACCGCCATGGACGCGCTATTATTGCTCGCGCCGGCCGTGGGCAGCATCGGATATGGCGGGCACGGCGACTTCAGCATGCGGCCCGACGGCGCCTTGCACCGGCGCAGCGAGCGGGAGGTGGCCCCGTTCGTCTATGCCGGCGCGGCGATCCTTTCGCCGGCGCTGTTCAATGGCGCGCCCGATGGCGAATTCCCTCTCACCCTGATGTTCGACCGTGCGGCCGAACGCGGCCGCCTGCACGGGCTGCGGCTCGACGGCGTATGGATGCATGTCGGCACGCCGCAGGCGATCGCCGCGGCGGAAGCGGCGATCCGCGCGCGTGCGAGCTAAAGCATGACGCCTTGAGATCGGCTAAAATCTTGCGGCGTACTCGCTTCACCTCTCCCGTAGGGAGAGGTCGCCCGCTGAAGCCTTGGCGGAGGCGGGCGGGTGAGGGGTTATAACCTATCGAGAGTCACCGCCCCCTCACCCCAAAGGGGGCAGTACCTGCTGAGCGGACCGAATCCAAAACATCGCCCATCTAGTCTCGCCACGGAATTGGTGGATCGACCGAAGCCTCGTGTATCATTCGTCCATGCCGCCGACTCGCCCCCACGTCTTCAATGTCCCCGCCTCGGCGCCTTTTCTCCCGGTGCTGGTCGAGGCCTTGTTGGGTGACAAGCTCGGGCTCGGATTTCCGGCGTCGAAAGACCCGCTCGAACTTGCGCGCGCCACGCTCTACCTGCCGACACGGCGTGCCTGCCGGCTGGCCCGCGATGTTTTCCTCGAAAAAATCGGCGAAGCGGCCATCCTGCCGCGCATCGTCGCGATCGGCGACCTCGACGAAGATGAGATCGTTTTCGCGGAAGCCGCCACCGGCGCACTCGCGGCGGAGGCTCTGGCACTCCCGCCGGCCATTGCGCCGCTCGAGCGGCGACTGCTGCTGAGCGAACTGATTCTGAAATGGGCGAACTCGCCCGAAGTGCGCACCGCCGCCGGCGCCCCGTTGATCGCGAACACGCCCTCGGCGGCGATCGGACTCGCCGAGGATCTCGCCCGCCTGATGGATGACATGACCACGCGGCAGGTGAGTTGGGACAAACTCGACGCGCTGGTCCCGGACGATTTCGATCCTTATTGGCAGCTCTCGCTGCGCTTCCTCAAAATCGCGCGCGAGACCTGGCCGGCGATCCGCGCCGAGCGCGGCGCCATCGAAGCAGCCGAGCGGCGGGACAAATTGATCGAGGCCGAAACCGCGCGGCTCGCCGGCAGCAACGCGCCCGTGATCGTCGCCGGCTCGACCGGCTCGATGCCGGCCACCGCGAAGCTCATCGCCGCCGTGGCATCGCTGCCGCACGGCGCTGTCGTGCTGCCCGGGCTCGACACCCATCTCGACGAAGACTCGTGGCGCCGTATCGGCGGAACGGACGGCGACGGGAGCCACGACGGTTTGCCCGCTGCCGGCCACGCCCAATTCGCCATGCAGGCGTTGCTCGCACGAATCGGCATTGCGCGTGAGAACGTGAATCAGCTCGCGCGGCCGGAGTCGCGGGAGGCGCTGGTCTCGCAAGCTTTGCGACCGGCTGCGACCACCGAACATTGGCAGCGGAACCGCCAAGAATTCGGCTTCGATGAATCGACTCGGTCGGCATTGGCGACGGTGTTCGCTGTCGAGACTGCCCACGCCGAGGAAGAAGCGCTTGCGATCGCGATTGCCTTGCGCGAGGCGGTTGAGGAGAAGGGCAAGACTGCTGCGCTGGTTACGCCCGACCGCGCGCTTGCCCGGCGCGTGGTGTCGGCGCTGGAGCGCTGGCGTGTGCCGGTCGACGATTCCGGCGGCGATGCGCTGGCCGACACCGCGGCCGGCGTCTTTGCACGTCTTTCCGCCCAAGTCGCCTTGCACGGACTCGAGCCCGTGCCGCTGTTGGCGCTGCTCAAGCACCCTCTATTGCTCCTGGGCGCGGCACCGGGCGCTTACACGCGCCCTGTTGCTACGCTCGAATGCGCACTGCTGCGGGGACCACGTCCGCGCCCCGGTAGCGAATCGCTTGCCCATGCGCTGACCGCGTTTCGAGACACGCGTGACACGCTGCACGCCAGCGATCCGCGGCGCAGATTGCGCGACCGCGAACTCGATGCCGCCGCCGATCTCATTGCCCGGCTCCGCCAGGCTTTGGCGCCCATGGAAACGCTTGCGCACGCCGAATACCCGCTCGCCCATCTTGCCGAATGTCACCGCAAGGTCATCGCCGCGCTGGGCGACGATGGCGCGGGCGGGCTCGCCGCTTTCACCGGCTACGACGGCACGGCGCTTGTCCGCGTGCTGGACGAGCTGATCGCTAGCCCCTCGGCGCAGAGTCTTGCCGTTGCGCGCACTGAATATGGCGAGGTATTTCATGCCGCCATCGCTGACCGCATCGTGCGGCGGCCCGAAGTCCGGGAGGCGCGCGTGCGCGTCCTCGGCCCGCTCGAAGCGCGCTTGCAAGCGATCGATCGCGTGGCGCTCGGCGGCTTGAACGAAGGCACGTGGCCGCCGGAGACGCGTAGCGACCCGTGGCTGAGCCGTCCGATGCGGCGTGCGCTGGGCCTCGATCCGCCGGAGCGGCGCATCGGCCTTTCGGCGCACGATTTCGCCCAAGCGCTCGGCGCGCCGGAAGTCATTCTCACGCGCGCCGGCAAGGTGGCGGGCGCGCCGACGGTGGCCTCGCGTTTTGTTCAGCGTCTCGCCGCCTTCGCCGGCGAACCGCGCTGGAACGAGGTCACACAGCGCGGCGGGCGCTATCTCGAGCTTGCGCGCGCGCTCGATCATCCGGCCGCGGTCAAGCCCGCCAAACGCCCTGAGCCACGGCCGCCACGCGCGGCACGGCCGCAAAAGCTATCGGTTACCGCGATCGAAGATTGGCTGCGCGACCCCTACACCATTTACGCCAAGCACATCCTTCGCCTGGCGCCGCTGGACGCCGTCGACACGCCGCCCGGGGCGCGCGACCGCGGCACCGTCATTCACGGCGCCATCGGCGATTACACGGTTGAATTCAAGGACCGTGCGCCGGCCGATCCGTTGGCCGAGTTGAAACGGCTGGGCGAAAAGCACTTCAAGCCGCTCGCCGACTATCCGGAAGCGCGCGCCTTCTGGTGGCCGCGCTACGAGCGCATCGCGCGCTGGTTCGCAGGCTGGGATTACGAGCGCAGGGACGGGCTTCTTGCGCTGTTCGCCGAAATCGACGGGGTATTATCGTTTCCAATGGGCGAACGCACGTTTACGCTCACCGCCAGGGCCGACCGCATCGAGCAGCGCCGCGACGGCAGCTACGCCATCCTCGACTACAAAACCGGCCAGGCGCGCACCGAAAAGCAAGTGCGCACAGGCCTCGCCCCGCAGCTCACGCTCGAAGCCGCCATTCTGCAGAATGGCAAGTTCGGCGAGCTTGCGCCCGGGCCGGTGAGCGAGATCGTCTATGTCACGCTCAGGGGCGGCGAGCCGCCGGGCAAACCTCAGCGCATCGAATTCAAGGAAGGCACGCCCGACAGCCAGGCGGAGCGCGCGTTGGCCAAGCTGATTGAGCTTGTCGCCACATTCGAGGATGAAAGCACGCCTTATCGCTCGCTCGTTCATCCGATGTGGAAGACGCATTACGGCGATTACGATCATCTCGCGCGAGTAAAAGAATGGTCGCTCAGCGGCGGCGGGGAGGAAGAGGAGTGAGGGCAGGGCTATCAGTCATGGCACGGCGCCTACCTCTCCCCGCTTGCGGGGAGAGGTCGGATCGCGAAGCGATCCGGGTGAGGGGGCGTATCGATGAATCCGAGCGTATCGACAGGCCCCCTCACCCGGTTCCCCCCTTCCTTCCCTCCCCCGCACGCCGGGGAGGGTTAGGGAGGGGGTCGCCACCCTCTCCCCGCAAGCGGGCAGAGGGAAGGCGTGCCTGCATACGCCGCAACGTCGCGGATCCAATTCGAGTGCGATCAGCATCATGACCGCCGCCCGCGACATCCCCGAGCGCGTGCGCGCGGTGCAGATCAGCGCCGCCGATCCCGACGCGTCCGCCTTCGTCTCGGCCAATGCCGGCTCCGGCAAGACGCACGTGCTCGCTCAGCGCGTGATCAATCTTCTGCTGCGCGGCTGCGACCCCGCGAAGATTCTTTGCATCACGTTCACCAAGGCCGCCGCCGCCAATATGGCCAACCGCGTGTTCGGCACGCTCGCGGAATGGACCGTTCTCGACGATGCGGCGCTCGACGAAAAAATCCGGTTGAGCACTCAGGAGCGGCCCACTGCCTCGCTGCGTGCTCGCGCGCGCCGGCTCTTCGCCTCCGCACTCGAGACGCCGGGTGGACTGAAGGTGCAAACCATCCACGCCTTCTGCACGCGGCTGCTGCACCAGTTTCCGTTCGAGGCCAATGTCGGCGCGCGGTTCACCGTGCTCGACGACACGGCCACGGCGCAGCTGCTCGAACGACTCACGCTCGACGTCCTGCTGCAAGCGGCCGCCGAGCCGGCCAGCGCGCTTGGCCGAGCGTTGAGCACCGTCATCGTGACCGCCGCCGAGCAGACCTTCAAGGACGTGGTGAGCGAGGCGATCCGCGGCCGCGACGCCTTGATGCGCTGGCTCGCGCAAACTGGAGGCGTCGATGCGGCGATCGCCCAACTCGCGCGCAGCCTGGGCATCGATCCGAACGACACGCGGGAAAAAGTAGAGGCGGAATTTTTCTCCGCGTCGCTCGTTCCGCTCGACCAATGGCCGGCGTTGATCGAAATGCTCGCCGGCGGCTCGGCCACGGACCGCAAACACATCGCGGCGCTGGAGACCGCCCGTGTGTCGCAAGGACGCGAGCGCATCGGCAATTACCTGAAAGTGTTTTGCACGACCGAGCTCGAGCCGCGCAAGAACGTCATCACCAAAAAGCTGGGCGAGCGTCATCCGGACTGGCTCGACAAGCTCATCCGCGAGCAGACCCGCGTCTGCGACTTGATCGCGCGCGAGCGCGCGATCGACGCCCGTGACCGGACGAGCGCGCTGATCGCGATCGCCAAGGAAGTGATCGACCGCTACGACAGGGAAAAAGAAAGCCGCGCGCTGCTCGACTACGACGATCTCATCGACAAGACCTTGCCGCTTCTCTCGGACGGCTCGGCCGCCTGGGTACACTACAAGCTCGACCTCGGCATCGACCATATGTTGATCGACGAGGCGCAGGACACGAGCCCCAAGCAATGGGAGATCGTGCGCCTGCTGGCCTCCGAGTTCACGCCCGGCGGCGCGCGCGAGAACGTCAAACGGACGATCTTCGCGGTCGGCGACGAGAAACAGTCGATCTTCTCGTTCCAGGGCGCCGTCCCGCACGCATTCGACGAGATGCGGCGATTGTTCGAGCGTCAGTTCGACGGCGCCGCACAAGCCTGGCGCTCCCTGAGGTTCCTGCATTCCTTCCGCTCCGGCGTCAACGTGCTCGGCGCGGTCGATACCGTATTCTCCCGCGCGGAGGCCTATACCGGCCTCGCCGCCGACGCCGTGCAGACGATGCACGAAAGCCTGCCGGACGCAGCGCCCGGCATGGTCGAGCTGTGGCCGCTGATCGCACCGGCGGAAAGGCGTGAGATCGAGGGCTGGGATGCACCTTTCGATACCGAAAACGAGGAAAGCCCCCGCGTGCGGCTCGCGCGGCGTATCGCTGAGCACGTCAAGCGGTGGACCGAGCGCGGGCTGAAGGCCGGCGATATCCTGGTGCTGGTGCGCCAGCGGGGCCCGCTGTTCGAAGCGATCATCCGTGCGCTGAAGAACGCCAACGTACCGGTGGCCGGCGCCGACCGGCTGGTGCTCGGCGAGCACATCGCCGTCATGGACTTGATGGCGCTCGCCGATTGCCTGCTACTACCCGACGACGATTTGGCGCTGGCGAGCGTGCTGCGCAGTCCTCTCTTCGGTATCACGGAGGAGCAGCTTTTCGAGCTTGCCTGGCAGCGCCGCGGTTCGCTACGCAGCAGCCTGCGCGCCAAAGCAAAGGATGACGCATTCTTCGAAACGATAGAGCGGGCGCTCCACGAATTGGCCGACGCCGCCCGCAACCGCACCCCGTTCGGCTTCTTCGCGCATGTGTTGGGCGCAAAGCGCGGCCGCGCCAAATTTCTCTCGCGGCTCGGGCATGAAGCCAACGACGCGCTCGACGAATTTCTCAACCTCGCCCTGGACTACGAATCGCGGGAGACGCCCTCGCTGCAAGGGTTCCTCGCCTGGCTTCGCGCCGCCCAAAGCGAAGTGCGCCGCGACATGGAAATGGCGCGCGACGAGGTGCGGGTAATGACGGTGCACGGCGCCAAAGGGCTTGAGGCCAACACCGTCATTCTGGCGGATACCACCACGCCGCCCGCCGGCGCGCATCCGCCGAGATTGCTGGCGCTGAGCGACGGCGCGCTGGTGTGGGCAACCGCGCAGGCAAACGACACTTCCGCGATGAGCGATGCCCGTACCGTGATGCAAGAGGCAGCGCGCGCGGAATACAAACGCCTGCTCTATGTCGCGATGACCCGCGCGGCCGAGCGGCTCGTCGTCTGCGGCACGCAAGGCGGGAACAAGATTCCCGATGGCTGCTGGTATCAGCTCGTCGGCGATGCCCTCGTCGCTGAGTGCAAGAAAGAGTCCGCGGACGACGGCGACGGCGAGGTGCTGCGCTATCGCAAGGTCGAATCGCCTGAGCCAGCTCGAGCCACGAAACCGCCGGTCCATAACGCCGTCGCGGCGCCGCTGCCCGCCTGGCTAACAGAGGATGCGCGGCCGGAGCCGGCAGGTCTTGCAGCCATTAGGCCTTCGACCGCGACCGAGGAAGCCGATACCGTCCGGACCGCCGGTGTCCCAATCAGCATGGCGCTGCTCCGCGGCTCGCTCACCCATCGCCTCCTGCAAGCCTTGCCTGACATTCCTCCCGACCGCCGCCTCACCGCCGCGCGCGATTACCTCGCCCGCACGGGCAACGGATTGGATGCCGGAGAGCACGAGCAGATTGCCGCGCAGGTGATGCGGATCCTCGACGATGCACGTTTTGGCGCACTTTTCCAGCCCGGCAGCCGGGCCGAGGTTCCCATCGTCGGCAAGCTCCAAGCCGGCGGTCGCACGCGGCGGGTGTCCGGGCAGATCGACCGGCTGGCGGTAACGGATGATGCGGTCCTGATCGCCGACTTCAAAACCAACCGGCCGCCGCCGCGGCGAATCGAGGACGTGCCGCGCGCCTATGTGACGCAACTCGCGCTTTACCGCGCATTGCTCGGCCGCCTGTACCCGGATAAGTCCATTCGCGCCGCCCTGGTGTGGACGGAAGCCCCTGACCTGATGGAGCTTTGCGGCCCGGCGCTGGACGCTGCCCTGATGAGCCTCGCCGGCGCATGAGCGCGCCTTGACGCTGCGACCTTGCGTTCATAGGTTCGTTTTCTCGTATTCAGGCGCCGTTCCGGCGCCTTTATCCCAAGAGGTCTCCCATGGTCGGCAAGGTAACGGATGCAAGCTTCGACTCGGACGTGCTGAAGTCCGCCGAGCCGGTTGTGGTGGATTTCTGGGCGGAATGGTGCGGCCCGTGCCGCATGATCGCGCCGGCCCTGGAAGAGATCGCCGAGCAACTCGGCGACAAAGTGAAGATCGTCAAGCTCAACGTCGACGAGAATCCGAACGTCGCCGCCAAATACGGCATCATGTCCATACCGACTCTGATGATGTTCAAGAACGGCGAGATCGCGTCGCGCCAGGTCGGCGCCGCGCCCAAGCAGAAGCTGCATCAGTGGATCAGCAGCGCCGTGTGAGACCAGCCTGGATAGGCATCCACTTACTTCCGTCATCCTGAGAGCGCGTGAACCTTTCGGATTCTACGGCCTCGATGGTAGCGCCTAGTGGGCCAAAGGGCCTCCGGACGAGCTTCGATGTCAAGCATACAAGAGAGCTTCTATCGTCGGATCATGGATTGATGCCTTTG
>DASTWX010000075.1:0-25522 GCA_035765795.1 Pseudolabrys sp.
GCCGAACACAGCGACGGCATCGCGAGCTTCGCATTGATCGAGGACGCGCCGCTCCAATGGCCGGCCTTCGCTCGCACCATGGACGTGCTGACTGCGATGCGCGGCAGCGATCTTTTGCGCGTGAAGGGCTTCCTCGCCGTGGAAGGCTGCCGCGGGCCGGTGGTGGTGCAATTCGTGCAGCATCTCGCGCACCCGCCGGTCGAACTGGACGACTGGCCCGATGATGATCATCGAAGCCGGTTGGTGTTTATCACGCGCAATCTCACAGAGCGGCAGGTGCGCGATGTTTTCGCGGCTGTGAAGGCGCTACTCGCCTGATGGCGACCTTTGTTTCCACTTCAGTTATAATCATTCGCGAGTTCGCACGATCTTGTAAATGGCTCGTTTCCGGCCTCATGGTGAGGAGCGCTGCGAAGCAGCGCGTCTCGAACCATGGGGCCTTGGGGCCCCCTCATCCTTCGAGACGCATCGCTACGCGATGCTCCTCAGGATGAGGCGGAGAGGGCTGGAATTCCTAAATCGCCTCGTCTACTCCCGGTCCCGCCCCGTGATCTCCGCCTGCCAAGGTGCGACGCGGCGCTCGACCCAGCCGATGACACTGTTCAATCCAATCGCCATCACCATCAGGATGATGATGGGCACGAACATTGTCGCAGTATCAAAATTATTGGCCGAGTTGATGATGACCGCGCCGAGGCCAGAGATGGTGGTGAAGAACTCGGCGATCACCATCCCGACCACCGCCCGGCCGACGGCGAGGCGAATGCCCGCCATGATATACGGCAACGTTGCCGGCAGCACGATGCGGCGCAGGATGACCCAGTCGGGCGCGACGAAGGATCTGCCGACCTCGATCAGCGTCTTCGGCACGGCGGTGACGCCGAGCCAGCTATTGATGCAGATCGGGAACACCGCCATCAGAAAGATGACCGCCGCCTTGACCGCGAAGCCCAGTCCAAGCCACAGAACGAGAAGCGGCACCAGCGCAACCAGCGGCATGGCGTAGCCGGCGGTGAGATAAATGCCGAGCGCGGCCTCCGCCGTCCGGAAGCTGCCGATGAAGAGGCCGAGCGGGACGCCGATCAGAATAGCGAGCGCATAGCCGGCGACGAAGGGGCGCAGGCTGTCGGCGAGCGCCGACCACAACTCGCCGCTCACCAGCAGGTGCCAGAACGCGACCGCGATGGCGCTTGGATAAGAGCCGAAGATCGGATTGACGTTGCGGCCGAAAATTTCCCACAGGATAAGCGCGCAAACGATGGAGATCGTGGTGATGGCCCATCGCGGCAGCGGCCGCCGCTCGGCGCGTTGCCCGGCCGGCGCCTCGTCTGGTTTGTTCGTGCTGTCCGCGATATCGGCCATGAATACTCAATGCGCGGTCGGCGCGTCGTGCAGCGCGCGCCAGACCTTGTAGCGGGTGTCGGCGAACTCCGGCGTACCGCGCACGAGACCGAGATCCAGGCGCGGCCGGCCGAGCGGGACCGTCATGATCTCCTGCACGCGCCCGTCGCGCATCACCACGATGCGGTCGGCAATCAACACGGCTTCATCGAGATCATGAGTCACGAACAGCACCGTCTTGCCGGTGCGCGCGTGGATATCAAGCAATTCGGCTTGCAGAGTTTCCCGCGTCTGTGCGTCCAATGCGCCGAACGGCTCGTCCATCAGCAGCACCGAGGGATCGATGGCGAGTGCCCGCGCGATGCCGACGCGCTGCTTCATACCGCCGGAAAGCTGATGCGGCCGGCGATCTTGTGAGGCTTTCAAGCCCACCAGGTCGAGATATTTCTCCGCCGTTTCGCGGAGCGTCGCGCCCCTCATGCCTTTCATCTCGAGGCCGAACATGACGTTCTGCAAAGCCGAGAGCCAAGGCAGCAGCTCGGCATGCTGGAAGACCATGCCGCGGTCATGGCCGCAGCCGCGCACCTCACGACTGTCAACCATGACGCGGCCGCTGCTGGCGCTATCAAGGCCCATGGCGACGCGCAGCGCCGTCGTCTTCCCGCAACCGGAGGGACCGATCAGCGCGACGATCTCGCCATCCGCGACCTTGAAGCTGACGCGGTCGAGCGCCTGCACGTCGTGAACGGCATTGTCCAGGCGCAAAGTGAAGCGCTTGGAGACATCGAGGAAACTGACTTCACCCATTGATTAGTTCTCTTGTTCGTCATTCCGGGGCACGCGCATAGCGCGTGAACCGGAATCCAGATGATTCACTCCGGTTAGTGTTCCTGGATTCCGGGTTCCGGCCGGAGTTTATCATCGGGCCGGCCTTTGGCCGGACCCGTTGAGCCGGCCCCGGAATGACGGGATCAGCGCCCCGCCGCCATCTTCAGCGCCTCTTCGCGATATTTCGGCGCGGTGACCGTCTTGAGACCGAGCGGTTTCTTCAACGTGCCCGCCTTGATCAACTGCTGCTGCAACCACGCCAGCTTATCCATCGGCAAGGGCAAACTCGGGTCGACGGCATCATGCTTGACCGCATCGTCGTAAACAAAGGCCGGGCGCGGATCGCCGGGCTTGCTGTGGATGATCTCCTCGGTCAAGGCCACCGTCTCGGCTTTATGCGAGAGCGCATAATGCAAGGCGTTCATCTCCGCAGCGAGGAAGTGCGCGGCTTCTTTACCTTTTTTGTCGAGTACCTTCTGGCTGGTCATCAGGCACACGCGCAGGAACTTCGGCATGGCATCCCGGCCGGCGAGAAGCAGATGAATGCTCTTCGGCATGACCGGCTGGTACTCGTTCGAGACTACTGCCGCCTGCACCACGCCGGCGATCAGCGCATTATAGCGGTCGCGATCGCCGCCCACGGCGGCGAGCTTCACATCCTTCGGCGAAAGGCCGTATTTCTCCAGCGCAAAGCGCGCGAGCATGTCGGGCATCGAATTGGGCGCCGATACCGCGATCGATTTGCCTTTCAAGTCGGTGACCTTCTTGATGCTGTCCACGGCATAGATACCGTGCGGCACCACTAACCAATGGCAGCCGAGGATGCGAACGTCGGCGCCGCGTGCATCCGCTGCGAATACGCCCTGCGGCCCGCCCTCATAGCTGTCGAGCTGGCCGGCCAGCAACGCCTTCAGCGCGATCTGATCGTTGCGAAATTGCGAAACTTTCAGGTCGAGGCCTTGCTTCTTGGCAAAGTCGCGGGTGGTCACCATCATGAAAATACCGGCATCCGCCTTGGCTTTGATCAGGCCGTGACGCCAGACTTGGTCCTGTGCGTTGGCGGGCACTGCACACATAATTACGCCGGCAGCAGCAAGGGCGGCCAGCCTCAGCCGGAGCATCATCGGTTTGCGCATGGGTGTCGTTCCTCCGTGTTTCCCGCGCTTGGCGCGCGGTTGTTTCGGATGCCATCTTACCAATGATCCGCGGCCCGCGCAGGCGTTTTTGCCGCGAGTTGCCGCAGATACCTAGGCCGCTGCTAAGCGCGGGACGCTCGCGCGCGCAGTCGCAATGACGGCCGGAACCGCCGCATCATTGTTGGGCGCCATGATATGGCAACCGGCGACCTGCGGAATATCGGCGAGGACTTCGATCGTTTCCAGACAGATGCGGCGGCCTTCCGCCGCCGGGTCAGCCGCCGCATCGAGGCGGGCGATCAGCCCCTCGGGAATCACCGCGCCGTAAAGCTTGTCCTTGATCCAGCGCGCCGACTTGGCCGAGCGCAACGGCACGACCCCAATCAGGATGTGGAGTTTATCGGCAAGATTATGCTCCGCGAGCCGCGCCATGTAGCGGCGGACGATGCCGGCGTCCATGCAGAATTGAGTCTGCACAAATTGCGCACCCGAGGCGAATTTGGCCGCAAGTCCTTTCGGCGCCCAATCGGGCGGCGGATCGATCGGATTGTCGGCCGCGCCGAGAAAGAATTCCGCCTTGCCAGAGACCTTACGCCCGGTCGGCAGTTCGCCCTTGTCGCGCAGGCGCCGGGCCGTTTCCAGGAGGCCGCGGCCGTCGAGATCGAACACCGCTTTGGCCTCGGGCTGGTCGCCCGCGCTCGGATCGTCGCCGCGCAGCATCAGCAGGTTGCGCACGCCGCATGCCGCCGCCGCCATCAGATCGCTCTGCAAGGCGATGCGGTTGCGGTCGCGGCAGGTGAACTGAAGAATGGGCTCGATGCCTTCGGCGGCAAGCATCGTCGCGGCGGTGACAGCAGCGAGATGCGGCCGCGCACCGGCCCCGTCGGTGACGTTGACCGCATCCGCCACGCCTTTGAGCGGCCTCGCTTTGTTCAATAGTTCGTTGCGATCGATGGAGACCGGTGGCGTCACCTCCGCGGTGAGCACAAAACGGCCGGCTCGTAGTTTTTCGTGCAATGTCGGTGCCACGGTCTTGAGGTCGCAAAATCCAGTAGACCTTGCAAGCACAAGAATGAGAGATTGGCCGCCGTATCCACGAAGGGCGGCCATCCGGCACAGGAATTTCCTATGGCGACAACCCTCGAACGGGCACTCTCTGTCATCACCGACGGCTGCGTGCTGGTCGTGCCGCGCGAAGCGTCCGGCGCGTCCATGGCGGCGACGCGAGCCTTGATCCGCCGCGGCGTCAAGCGGCTACACCTAGTCACACTGCCAACGTCCAGCCTGCAAGCGGACCTGCTGATCGGCGCCGGCTGTGTCGAGATGCTGGAGACCAGCGCGGTCAGTCTGGGCGAGTTTGGGCCGGCGCCCCGTTTTGCCGAGGCCGTCCGTAGCGGCTCGATCCTCGTAAAGGACGCGACCTGCCCGGCGCTGCACGCAGCCCTACAGGCTTCCGAAAAAGGCGTCCCCTTTATGCCCTTGCGGGGACTGATCGGCTCGGACCTGCTGAAACACCGTGATGATTGGAAGGTGATCGAGAACCCGTTCGGCAATAGCGACCCGATCGTCTTGCTCCCCGCGATAAAGCCCGATGTGGCATTGATTCACGCGCCGCTGGCCGACCGCTTCGGCAATGTGTGGATCGGCCGCCAGCGCGATTTGGCCACCATGGCGCACGCGGCGGCGCGCACCGTCGCCACCGTCGAGAAGATTGTCGAGGGCAATCTGCTCGACGATCCGATTACCGCGGCGGGCACGCTACCCGGCTTCTATGTCGAAAACATCGTCATCGCAGAGCGCGGTTGTTGGCCGCTGCCGCTGCCGGATCACTACGGGGTCGATGCTGAGCATCTCGCGCTTTATGCGCGGATGGCGGCGACACGTGAAGGATTCGCGGAATATGTCGAGCGGTATGTCTATGAGAGACGCGCGGCGTAAGCAGCATGCGTCCCCTCCCCCCTTGTGGGAGAGGGATAGGGAGGGGGATAGACCGGGGACAAAGTGTTTGCCGTACACCCCCCTCCCGCCCCGCTTCGCTCGGCGACCTGCCCCACAAGGGGGGAGGTGACCTGTGGCAGCCGCCTCGGAAAATTTCCGTTCCGAAGAACTGCTCGCCGACGTGATCGCGCGGCTGATCGGCGAGGTGCGGCATGTCGCCGTGGGCAACGCTTCGCCCATTCCCGCCGCCGCTGCGCTGCTCGCGCGCGAGCGTGGGCACGGCCGCCCATACGTCTCGCTGCTGCAAAGCCGTAAGCACAATTTTTTCACCGACGGCGGGCGTGAATTGTTCGACTGCGCCGGCCAAGGCCGCATCGACGTATTCTTCCTCTCCGGCGGCCAGATCGATGGCGCCGGCAACATCAATCTGGTGTCGATCGGCGACTACGAGCACCCCAAAGTGCGCTTCCCCGGCTCGTTCGGCTCGGCCTATCTCTATTACGTCGTGCCGAAAGTGATCCTCTTCCGCACTGAGCATTCGCGGCGCACGTTGGTGCCGCAAGTGGACTT
The DNA here is from genome assembly GCA_035765795.1 of Pseudolabrys sp. Taxonomy (GTDB): domain Bacteria; phylum Pseudomonadota; class Alphaproteobacteria; order Rhizobiales; family Xanthobacteraceae; genus Pseudolabrys. The sequence goes on from DASTWX010000075.1 coordinate 5,814, forward strand.
CATCAGCGCGCCCGGCGGCAGCGAGCCAAACGTATTTCGTACAGGTGGACCGATCGCTTTGGTGACGAACCGCTGTTTGTTTTCCTTCGCCAATGGTCGGTTCACGTTGGAGAGCGTGCATCCAGGACACACAGTTGATGACGTCGTCGAACATACCGGCTTCGATTTCACCAAGCCCGACAGTATCCCGGAGACGCCCGCGCCTTCCGCCGAAACGCTGCACCTGATACGCGAGGTGGTCGCGCCGCAATTGGCTGAGGTTTATCCGCAATTTGCGCGCGAGGTGTTTGGTCTGGACGAAGGGGCACGGCGCCTGGCTCCCTCCTCTTGAAAAGGGGCAGGGTTGGGGTGGGGGTCTATTGCGGAAGAACACTGATCCCCACCCGGATCGCTTCGCGATCCGACCTCCCCCTTTCAGTGGGAGGTGAGGAGAGGCTAGTGTTCACCCTGCGCTGCCGTCCGGCGGCGAGACTCAAAAAACATTGCGACGGGGGAAGCGTGAAAACAGTTGAAGCAGCGGTTATCGGCGTCGGCTGGGTGGGGGGCACCCGGGCGGAAACGCTGTCGCGCACGGCGCTGGTCGATAAATTGCACCTATGCGACATCCGGCCCGACCGGCTGGCCGAGGTGAAGGCGCTCTACAATCCGGCAACCGCGACGCTCAAATATCAGGACATCATCGACAATCCCAACATTTCGGTCGTCTATATTTCGACCACGCCGGAAACGAACCACTATCCGATCTGCCGTGACTGCCTGAAGGCCGGCAAAAACGTGATGCTGGAAAAGCCGATCGCGCTCGAGTTGTGGGAAGCCGACGAACTGATCCATCTCGCCAAACGCAGTAACCTGAAGTTCACTATCGGCTATTCGCAGCGCTTCAACACCAAGATCGCTTACGCCAAAAAGAAGATCACCGACGGCACGCTGGGCAAGGTAGTATCGGTGCTGGTGAGCCGGCACCTTTCGCGCAATCTCGGCAAGAAGATCGCGAACCGGGTGCGGCTGTCGCCGGTGGTGATGGAATCCACGCACGACCTCGATTTCGTGTTCTGGCTGCTCGAACCGGCAAAGCCCGTGCGCGTCTATTCGCAAGGCGCCTACGGCTACATGGAGCCGGTCAACGGCTCGCATGACATCATGTTCACCACCGTCACCATGGACAATGGCGCGGCGGTGATGATCGGCGGCGGCTGGAACCTGCCGCCGAGCTATCCGAATTACTGCGCCACCTGGATCGAGATCACCGGCACGGAAGGTTCACTATTCCTCGACGATACCCAGCGCGACAATTGGCTGAACACGATGAAGGGCGGCCAGCAGTTTCCGATGTCCACCATGCCGGGCGAGCAGGTCGGCCAGGTGTTCGCCGGCGGCATGGGGCCGGAAACCATCCACTTCCTGGAAGCCTGCATTCGCGATACGCCGGTGATGGTGACGCCGGAAAGCGCGCGCCGGGTGATGGAGACCTACAGTGCGGCCGATCTCTCGGCCGACCGCAACGAGCCGGTCGATCTGCCGCTCAGTAACGAGACGATTTCGGCGATCGCGGAGTTCAAGAAGAAGATTCGCGCGGGGGCGAACAATTAGAGCCTGTCAACAGCGCGCGAGCGCAGACAGCGGACCCGGAGTCCAGACGCTCGCTCCGAATTTGTTTGTGGATTCCGGGTTCGCGCCTTCGGCGCGCCCCGGAACGACGAAGGAAAATAAGGATGAAAAAGTCAGCCAAAGGCATTGGGCTCGCGATCATCGGCGGCGGACGTGTCGGGTTATTCCGCGGCGAAGTGGCGGCGCGCCATCCGGCGGTGGAATGGATCGGGCTCGCCGAGAAGAACCCTAACCGCGGCGGCGAAGTCGGCTCCAAGATCGGCGCCGATTTCGTGACGCAGGACCACCGCGAGCTGATGCGCCGGCCGGAAGTAACGGCATGCATCGTCGCGACCGACGAGCATCTTCACGTCGATCCAATCATGGCGGCGATCCGGGCCGGCGTGCCGATGCTGATCGAGAAGCCGCTCGCCACCAGGCTCGACGAATCCGCGCGCGTGCTGAAGATGATCCAGGACGCCAGGCTCGACGCCGTGGTGGGCTATACCCAGCGCTTCCGCCGCCGCTGGCTCGCCGCCAAGGAGAAGTGCCGTACCGGCGCCTTAGGCGACGTGACCATGGTGACCTCGCGCGCCTTTATGAACCGCCTGGTGGCGATCGACAATTACAAGCGCACCGACGATCCGTCGACCATCTCGCCAATGGTGATCTCCGGCACGCATGCGCTCGACATCTGCATGTGGTGCCTCGATCCCAAGAAGCCGGTCGAGGTCTATGCCCGCTCGATCGACAAGGTGCTGGGGCCTTCCTACAAAGGCATCGACGCCACGGCCGGCATGATCATGTTCGACGATGGCACCGTTTATCACCTCAACATTTCCTGGGCGCTGCCGGTGACCTGGCCGGGGGCGGTCTATTCGCTCGAAGTCGGCATCGTCGGTACGACGGGCGTGCTCACGATCGACGATACCCATCGCGATATCGTGCTGGCGGTCTCGAAGCCGCAATCGGAAGGCTACAATCCCGACGCGACGCGGCTGGTCGATTTCATGGGCAGCTATCCGCCCGGCGACATGGCGCTCGGCGAGTTGCGCGGACCGATGGCGGAGGAAACCGACAGTTGGCTCAACCGCGTCGCGCTTGGGCTGCCGACCGCGGCGGCGACGGTGGAGGAGGCGCACCGCAACCTCATGCTGACCAAGGCGCTTGATCTCTCAGCCAAGCGCAGAGAGCCGGTGAAGCTGCCGCTCGATCTGGAGGACATACGCGCGGTGGCTTAGTCGGGGCTTCCTCGCCGTAAACGCGAGTGAACGCGAGTAGCGCATGGTGATCGCGGGCGATATCCCGCTCAACGATGCCGCAACGGCAGGATCGCGAGTTCATCGGCAAGCTTGTCGAGCTGCGCGATCAATTCCGGCGCCAGCGCCAGCCCGTTGGCCAAGCGGTCGGCGCGGCGCTGCGCCCGCCCGTCGCCGGGAAGCCGCACGCGCCGGCCGGGCAGCGCGTTCGAGGCGCGCAGTTCCCGCGCGTGTCGATCGACCTCGGCCTTGAATTGATCGAGCGGTTGAAAGCGCGCCGGATCGAGCGCCACAACGAACTGGCCGGTATTGGTGACCTTTCCGGGGTCGGTGTTGAAGTCGATACAATCGCGGCCGAACAGCGCGCCATTGAGCGTGCCGGCGAGCAGGCCGAGCATGAGGGCAAGCCCCGCGCCCTTGTAGCCGCCCATGGGTAGGAGCAGCGCGCCGCCGCTCGCCTGCGGATCGAGTACTGCCTCGCCGGTTTCGGGGTTCACCATCCAGCCGGGCTGCAACGGGACATTCTGCAAGCGATGGTTCTTGATGGTGCCGTAGGAAACAATGGAGGTGGCGATATCGAGCACCACCGGCGGCTCTTCGCCGGCGGGAATGGCAACCGCGAGCGGATTCGTGCCGAGCACCGGCTCCGCGCCGCCGTCGAGCGGCATGTGATTGGCGCTCGCCACGGCGGCATAGAGGCCCACCATATCGGCTTCGAGCGCCAGAGCGGCATAGACGCCGGCCGCTCCGGCATGGTTCGACATGCGCGCGCCCACCCACGCCACGCCGCATTCACGCGCCATCTCAATGGCGGATTCCATTGCGCGGGCGACGACCAGGTGGCCCATGCCATTGTCGCCATCGACAAGCGCGGTTGCCGGCGCGCTGCGGGTTACCTTGATCGACGGATGCGGATTGATCGCGCCCATGCGCAGCCGCGCGACGTATTGCGGCAAGCGGAAGACGCCATGCGCGTCCGCGCCGGTAAGGTCAGCCTCCAGCATCAAGTCGGCGATCTTTCGGGCGTCATCGGGCGGCAAGCCGGCTGTCGCCATGGCGTCGGCAATCAAACCGGAAACGGCCCTCACCGGCGTCCGGAAAGCGGTTTGCGCATCCATTTCGACTACCTGAAATTCGCGTGGCTGCGAGCACGGGAGAGGACCGCTTGCAGGTGACGCAAGCCCTCGTCTCCCGTAAGCTTTACGCTATAAAACCCGCCCTGCCATCTCCGACCAGCCGGATTTCCTCATGACCGCGACCTCCCCTACTCGCACCAAAAACCAACCGCGCGTCGAGGACGATGCGCTAATCCGCGGCGCCGGACGGTTCGTCGACGATCCGCGCCTGCCGCACCAGGCCTATGCCGCCTTCGTACGCTCGCCGCACGCGCATGCGCGCATTGTGTCGGTGAATGCGAGCGAGGCACGCAATGCCAAAAGCGTGCTGGCGGTATTGACCGCCGAGGATATCGAGGCCGCCGGCGTTGGAAGCTGCTCGCGGCACCCGCCGGTGCCGGGACGCGGGGGCGCCACGATGGTCATGCCGCTTCGCCCGGTGCTTGCGGGCAAGAAGGTGATGCACGCCGGCGAAGCGCTCGCCATAGTGGTGGCAGAGAACCTAGGCGCGGCGCTCGATGCTGCCGATCTAGTGCAGGTCGAATACGAAGAGCTTCCGCCGGTGGTCGAACTCGAGGACGCGATGAAATCCGGCGGCGTTCAGCTCTTCGAGCAAGCGCCAGGTAATCTCATCGTCGATTGGCCCGGGCCCATTCCGAGCGAGGAGAACGAACGAGAGGTCGCCAAGATACTCAAGGAGGCGCCGCACGTCGCCAAAGTCCGCGTCAGGAATCAGCGGATCATCGTCGCCGCGATGGAGACCCGCGGCGCAACCGGCGAATACGATCCGGTGGCGCAAAGTTACACGCTGCACGCCTGCTCGCAGAGCGCCGATGCGCTGCGCAATCAGGGCGCCGGAATCATGGGCGTCGGCAACGATAAATTACGGGTGACTACGGAAGACGTCGGCGGCGCTTTCGGCATGAAAACGCCGTTCTATCCGGAATATGCCGCGCTTCTCGTCGCCGCGCGCAAGCTCGGCCGGCCCGTGCATTGGCAAGGGACCCGCTCGGAGGCCTTCGTTACCGACACACAGGCGCGCGACACCATCACCGAGGCCGAGCTCGCACTTGAGAGTGACGGCAAGTTTCTGGCGCTCCGCATGCGCCACCTGTGCAACCAGGGCGCCTATGTCAGCAACGCCGGCGTCGGCATCAATACGAATAATTTCGCCCGTTGCCTGCCCGGTATGTACCGTATCCCGAAGGTGGATGTGGGGGTCGCCTGCTACTTCAGCAACAAGGTGCCGATCGGCCCCTATCGCGGCGCGGGACGGCCGGAAGCGAATTACGCGCTCGAGCGCGTCGTGGAGGAAGCCGCGCGCTTGCTGAACATGGACCCGGTGCGCCTGCGCAAAAAGAACCTGATTCCGCCCTCTGCCATGCCGTTCAAGACCGCGGTCGGCAACACTTACGACAGCGGTGATTTTCCCGCCATCGTATCGAAGGCGCTGGAGCTCGCGGATTATGCCAATTTCAACAAACGCAAGCGTGAGGCGGCGAAGCGCAGGAAATACCGCGGCATCGGTGTTTCCTGCATGCTCGAGCACGCGGGCTCCAACCCCACGGAGGAGGCTTCGATCACCTTCGCCGAGGGCGATCGAATGATCCTCGGCTGCAATGTTCAATCCACTGGCCAGGGCCACGCCACCGTGTTCGGCCGCTTGCTTGCCGGCAAGCTCGGCATCGATCCGAAGCATGTCCAGCACAAGCACGGCGACACCGCACTTGGGCTGACCGGATTTGCTTCCGTCGGCTCGCGTTCGGCAATGTGCGCGGGCACCGCCATCGTGACCGTCGCCGACACCATGCTGACGAAGGGACGGAAAGTGGCGGCCTCGCTGCTCGAGGCCGGAGAAGCGGATATCGAATACCACGAGGGCCACTTCGGCGTGGTCGGTACCGACCGTAAGATTTCGCTGTTCGAGACCGCGCAACGGGCGAAGGAGATCGGCGAAAGCCTCGACAGCAAGGACAAGGGCAACGCACCGCTCACTTTCCCCAACGGTTGTCATATCGCGGAAGTGGAGGTCGATCCGGAAACCGGCTTTGTCGATCTCGTCACCTACACGGCCGTGGACGACTGCGGCACTCCGCTGGATTCGATTGTGGTCGAAGGCCAGGTGCACGGCTCCATCGCGCAGGGGCTGGGACAAGCGCTGGTCGAGGACGCGATCTATGATCCGAGCAGCGGACAGCTCGTGGCCGGCTCATTCATGGACTACGGCATGCCGCACGCCCATACCATGCCGCGCGAGATCCGCGAGGCGATGCATTCGGTGCCGGCGAAGACGAATCCGCTCGGCGTCAAAGGCACGGGCGAAGCCGGCACGACGGCGGCGATCGCGGCGGTGATGAACGCGATCTCCAACGCCATTCCGAACGGCGCGGCCAACCACATGGAGATGCCGGCGACGCCCGCCAAAGTGTGGGAGGCGTGCCGGCGGGCGGCGGGAAAGTAGCCTTTCAGTTGGCACGGCCGGGGCTTGGCCCGCACGCGGGACAAGCCCCGCGATGATGTCGGAGAGAACGGCGATTCCAGCTCACAACAAAATGCCCGGCCGCAAGAGCCGGGCATTTCGCAGGTGGGAAGCGGGAACCGTTTATTCGGCCGCGCGAGGGACCGCGCCGGCGGCAGCGCGCTGCTCTTCCTCCTCGAGCCAGAGCGGATGATGCTCCTTCGCCCAGTTTGCATCCACGGTACCCTCGGCCATCGACTCGAAAGCGCCTTCCATGCCGAGCGTACCGAGATAGATATGGCCGAGGATCAAGGCGACGAAGAGCACACCGACCACGCCATGGAATATGTTGGCCAATTCCATGTCGCTGATGCCCAAGCCGCTGTAGAATGGGAACATCAGCATGTAGCCGCTGATAACCATGGCGGCCGCGCCGAGCACGATGACCCAGTAGAGGAGCTTCTGTCCGGCATTGAATTTGTACGCCGGAGCGGGCGCCGCATGATCTTTGTTGAACATGCCGCCGCCTGTTTTCAGCCACTTGAGATCGGCCGCGGTCGGGAAATTCTGCCCGATCCACATCAGGAACATCAGCACCACGCCGATGGTGAAGGCGAAGCTGAGATAGTGGTGGGCATAGCGCGCCCATGACGACCACGCGCTAAAGGCATCCGCTCCTAGCCAGGGCAGAATCACACCCCGGCCGAAGGTGACGTTCAGGCCGGTGATACCGAGCACGACGAAGCTAGCCGCGGTGAGCCAATGCACGAACCGCTCGAAACCGTTGAAGCGCACGATCTTACGCCCGGAGCGGCCGCCTTGGATCCTCATGGTGCCGCGCCACAGATAAAAGACGATCAGCGCGGCTAGCATACCGAGGATGGCGACTCCACCGATCCATTGCAATGTGACAGTACGGAATGTCCGCCAATCGCGGCCGGCAGGATGGATCAGGTTCGCGGCCTTCTCATCAGGAATGCTGACACGGCCGGAAATCACGCCATTGTGCAACTGCTTTAACAGTTGCTGCTCGCTGGTCGCCGCGGTTGGTCCGTTTTGCGCGGAAGCCGGCGCCGTTGGCATGACGAGCGCAAGCACAAATGCAAGCGCGAGAGCGCCGACGATGAAGCGGATCGTAGCGAAGAGCCTCGTCATGGCATCCTCTCCCCTATTCATTGTTAGGCCGCGTAGGGGCGAGGCATGCCTCACTCCTACCGGCGGTATCCAGATCAACTCGCGATGCTCTCGTGATAGGCGGTCTGCCAACCCCACGCGCCGGAGCCATAGCCACGCGTCTTCACCCGCTCCTTGTAGATTTGCGCGATGACCTCGCCGTCGCCGGCGAGCAGCGACTTGGTCGAGCACATCTCCGCGCAGAGCGGCAACTTGCCTTCGGCGAGACGGTTGGCGCCGTATTTCTCGTATTCCGCCTTGCTGCCATCGGCTTCCGGGCCGCCGGCACAATAGGTGCACTTGTCCATCTTGCCGCGCGAACCGAAGTTGCCGAGCTTGGGATATTGCGGCGCGCCGAACGGGCAAGCGTAGAAGCAATAGCCGCAGCCGATGCACAGGTCCTTGTTGTGCAGCACCACCGCGTCAGCCGTGGTGTAGAAACAGTTCACCGGGCAGACCGCGGCGCACGGCGCATCCGTGCAATGCATGCAGGCCATTGACACCGAGCGTTCGCCCGGCTTGCCATCATTGAGCGTAACCACGCGGCGGCGATTGATCCCCCAGGCTACGTTGTTCTCGTTCTTGCAGGCGGTGACGCAGGCGTTGCACTCGATGCAACGGTCGGCGTCGCAAAGGAATTTCATGCGGGCCATGTCAATTCTCCTTTACTGGCGCCTTAGGCCGCCTCGATGCGGCACAGCGTGACCTTGGTTTCCTGCATTTGCGTGACGATGTCGTAGCCGTAGGTGCCGCACATGTTGGATGCTTCACCGAGCACGATCGGGTCGTGACCTTTCGGATACTTGCTGCGCAGGTCCTTGCCCTGCCAGTAGCCGCCGAAGTGGAAGGGCATGAAGGCGACGCCGGCGGCGACGCGCGGCGTCACCAAAGCGCTGACCAGCACCTTGCCGCCCTCCGGGCTGTGTACCCAGACCATGCCGCCGTCCTTGATGCCGATCTTGCCGGCATCGGCCGGGTTGATCTCGCAGAACATCTCCTGCTGCAATTCGGCGAGCCACTTGTTGGAGCGTGTCTCGTCGCCGCCGCCTTCGTATTCGACCAGACGACCGGATGTCAGGATGGTGGGGAATTGCTTGGAGTGGTCGACCTTCTGCAGCGAGGCGTACAAGGTCGGCAGACGCCACTCTTTGCGGTCGGAATAGGTCGGATATTTTTTCACCAAGTCCGGCCGCGGGCTGTAGATCGGCTCGCGGTGGAGCGGCACCGGGTCGGGGAAATTCCACACCACGGTGCGGGCCTTCGCGTTCCCGAACGGGGCGCAATTATGCTTGATGGCGACGCGCTGGATACCGCCGGAAATATCCGTCTTCCAGTTGGCCTTGTCGCCGCCCACGGCGTTGACCGTGGCCAATTCCTGCGGCGTCAAGTCCTTGTCCCAGCCGAGCTTCTTCAGCATGGCCATGGTGAATTCGGGATAACCGTCCTTGATCTCCGAATCGACCGAGTAGGCGCCGTCGGCGAGAATGCTTTCGCCGTTGCGCTCGACGCCGAAGCGCGCACGGAAGGTCAGGCCGCCGTTCTGCACCGACTTGTGATAATCGTAGAGCAAGGGGGTGCCGGGATGCTTGATCTCCGCGGTGCCCCAGCACGGCCACGGCAACCCGTAATAATCGCCGGCAGCCGGACCGTCTTTCGCCCGCAGCGTGGTGCGGTCGAAATCCTTCTGATGCGCCATATGCATCTTCAGCCGTTCCGGCGATTGGCCGGTGTAGCCGCAAGCGAAACTGCCGCGATTAAGCTCACGCAGGATGTCCTCGGGCACCACTTGGCCGTCCTTGACCTCGATGTGCTTGAACATCTCCTTGTCGAAGCCGAACTTCTTGGCGAACAGGTACATGATGTCCTGATCGGGCTTGGCTTCGAACCACGGATCGAACACTTTCTCGCGCCATTGCAATGAGCGGTTGGTCGCGGTGACCGACCCCGATGTCTCGAACTGGGTGCAAGCCGGCAGCACATAGATGCCGTCCTTGCGGTCGGGGATGACCGAGGCGAACGTCGGCACAGGATCGACCACAACCATCAGGTCGAGCTTCTCCATCGCCTTCTTCATTTCGGGCAGGCGGGTCTGCGAGTTCACCGCGTGCCCCCAGTAGATCATGGCACGAATGTTGTCGGGCTGGTCGATGTTCTCTTTCTTCTCGAGTACGCCGTCGATCCAGCGCGAGACCGGAATGCCTTTGCTCTCCATCAGCTTTTGGCTGGCGAAGCGGCCTTTCAAGAATTCGTAGTCGACATCCCAAACGCGGGCCCAGTGCTTCCATGAGCCGGCCGTAACGCCGTAATAGGCGGGAAGACTGTCGGGCAGGATGCACATATCAGTGGCGCCCTGGACATTGTCGTGGCCGCGGAAGATGTTGGCGCCGCCGCCGGAGATGCCGATATTGCCGAGCGCCAATTGCAGCACGCAGTAGGCGCGCGTGTTGCTGTTGCCGATGTGGTGCTGCGTGCCGCCCATGCACCAGATCAAGGCTCCGGGACGGTTTTCGGCCAGCATCTTGGCCACCGCTTTCACTTGGGCCGCCGGCACCCCGGTCACATCCTGGGTGACTTCCGGGGTCCATTTTTTGACTTCGGCCTTCACCTGGTCGAAGCCCCAAACGCGCTTATGGATGTAATCTTTGTCTTCCCATCCGTTCTCGAAAATCTGGTGCAGCAGGCCCCAGATCAGGGCGACGTCCGTGCCGGGGCGGAAGCGCACGAACTCGTCGGCATGGGCGGCCGTCCGCGTGAAGCGCGGATCGCAGACGATGAGCTTGGTCTTGTTCTTCTCCTTGGCCCAAAGCAGATGCTGCACGGCGACCGGATGCGCCTCGGCCGGATTCGAGCCGAAGAAGATGATCGACTTCGAATTGTGCATGTCGTTGTAGGAATTCGTCATCGCGCCGTAGCCCCACGTGTTTGCGACGCCGGCGACGGTGGTCGAATGGCAAATGCGCGCCTGGTGGTCGGTGTTGTTCGTCCCCCAGAAACCCGCGAATTTACGGAACAAGTAAGCCTGCTCGTTGCTGAACTTGGCAGAGCCGAGCCAATACACGGAATCCGGACCGGACTTTTTCCGGATATCCAGAATCTTGTCGCCGATCTCGTCGATCGCCTGTTTCCAGGAAATGCGCTTCCATTGGCCGCCCTCTAGCTTCATCGGATATTTGAGCCGGCGCTCGTTATGGGCGTGCTCGCGCACCGAGGCGCCTTTGGCACAGTGCGAGCCTAAATTGAAAGGACTGTCCCAGCCCGGCTCTTGGCCGACCCACACGCCATTCTTTACTTCGGCAATCACCGTGCAGCCGACGGAGCAATGGGTGCAAACTGATTTCTTGCGGGTCGCACCGGCGGTGAGCGGCCCGGTTTCGGCGGCCTCGGCTTTGCGGACCGCCCCGAGCGGCAGCGTGCCCGCGAGCGCGACACCGCCGGTCAGGAGACCGGAGCGCGCAAGGAAAGAACGGCGGTCCATTGCACCGGCGGGACTCGAGCCGAGCGCCTGCTGCAGGCGTGAATTGCTGGCGGAGCCGCTGGTCTTTTTCCTGAGCATGTCGTCCTCCTGAAGGCGGGTCGGCGCGGGCGGCGGAAGTGCGTTGCAGTCACAAACGGGCGAGGCGGTAATAGGTCTTCACGTCCTCGCTCTCGCGATAGCCCTTGTGCCCGGGCTTTTCCGATTCGCAGGCCGTCGCGGGCGCGGCGCCAACAACGGCGCAGGCACCGGCTGCACCGATGGCAAATCCGGCGCCGGATAGCAGCCGGCGGCGATCGATCGATGATCGTTCGGTTTGTTTCCGCTTCTCATCTCGGCGCATGTTGCTTCTCCGGGAAAGCGAGCACCCGCGCGGCCGAGCCGCCGCGCGCAGCACAACTGCAATTCTGTGAGGAGCCGCGACGGCCCCACGGCGTTGGATCTATCGAGACATAGCGGGCGAATGCCGCGCCGTGCGTCGAACGGCCTTGATCCCGTTCAAGAGTCCCAACTGCGGAAGCCATTTCCCTCCCCCTGCGCAGCCCTTGTCGAGCTGTCGTTCATCGGGGTCATGACCCACATTAGAATAATGTAAAGCTATAGCTTTACGCTATGAGATGGCAAATAACTTTAGTTGTATGCCGCAAATCTCGTTCGCAATCGCAAAATTTTCCCCTCGCGTTGCAGCATAAGCAGCAAACGCAATTACTTGTCGGCTTTCTCGTGAGGCTCCGACGGCACGGATGGGGGCGTCCCCTGCTGCGGCGCGTTAACGGATTTATCCCCTGCGCCCTTACGGTTCACTGGAGGGGCGTCGTACCCCTCGGCAACTGAAAAGCTGGTCGACTCGATTTGCCCAGCGCGCGGCGCGCCCACCACGTTTTCAACCTTTTCGAGCGTATCCTCGATCTCCTCAAGGTAGCCGCGGCCAACGCGATAGGCCGTCTGCGCGGCGCTAATGGTGGTGTCGACCAGATTGTAATCTTCGTCGTAGTGGTTGAGCCCGTCGAGATTGGCGAAAACCGGGTCGCTGCTCCACAGCTTGCGCAGCGCCGCGCGGCGCAAGTGCTCAGGCACCTTTTCGCCGAGGAACGCGGTGTAGTCGGACTGGGCGGTAAGCTCCTCGATCGGCGGCACCGCTGGGGTCTCGTCCGCTGCGTGCTCTTGCTCGACACTAAGCGCATCATCAACCGGCGTTATAGCGTCAGGCGCCGTCCGCTCGATCGGCTCGGCCGGCGCTTCGCCGCGACGCGCGGCCGCCTTGCGTTGCGACCAGCGCGAAAGGATCCTGCGATCCTCGCTCACGATATACCCCGCTCGCGCGCGATGTGCGGCGCCTTACCGCCATAGTCGTCCCGGTGACGTTTGTTCTTGCGCTTCACGAATGGCGTCTCGACGTAGTGGCGGGCGACGAAGTCGCGCAGCCAGACGACGATCTCGGGCGGCATCGGCACGCCTTCGACCACTTCGCTGCCCTCGCTGTAGCCCATCGCTTCATAGGGACAGACGGTGACGAGGAAAGGCTCGAATTCGAGCACCCCCTCATCGGCTTCTTCCAGGTCCTCGTTCCGGCGCAGCACGACATAGACCTTCGGCGGCACGTGCGAGAGGTTCGTGAGGTAGCCTTCGGCCTCGCCGCGAAATAGCTCGATGTCGAGCGTACCGCCATGGTAATGCGTCCAGCCCTCGCCCTCGGCGAGCAGCCTGCCGCGCTCGTCGTTCCCGGCAGCGGTCAGCACGCCGACCGGCCGCCACACGTAGTCGGTCCAAAGACTCTCGGCCGCGCGTCGTTCGAGAACCACACTCACCGGCATGACGGCATCGGCAGCCATGACGCTGCACCTCGTTCTTTGGACGGAGCGCGAGCCGCGGCGATACCGTCGGCTATTTCAGCGCCTCATATCCGTTCACGCGGTAATAGTTCTTCACGTCTTCGGATTTCGAATTGTAACGGGCCTTTTTGGCCTCGGACATTGACTCGGCGGCTTCCGCTTCGGCGGCGACGGCGAGTGGCACCGCGGCTGCCGCAGCTACGCCCGCCCCGAAGCCGATGACGCGTAAGAAATCGCGGCGTCCGAACTTGCTCTTGTCTTGCTCCTGCATCGCCCATCCCTCCAGGTTATGCGCCTCTCTCAGTCCAGGACAGCTTAGTCCGGCAGACTAAACGCTTCTGCCTCGATGTCGATGAAAATGCGGCCGACCGTCCCCACCGGCCGGTAGAACTTCGCCGACTGGGCATTTTCCAGGTCGGCGAAGAAGCGCCCGATCCACGGCGTCATATGTTTTTCGAAGATAAGCCGATCGGACGTCGCCGGCGCCGACAGGCGGCCGCTCGCCAGCCCCGACATGATCTCACACAGCACGCCGGCGTGGTCTTCCGGTTCTATCATGCTTTCCGTCCTGACGACGGCCAGCGCCGCGAGATCGTCGCGCAATCGGGCAAGCGGACGCTCCTGCAGGAACCCGGTCAGGTAATAAGAAGCATAAGGCAGCAACTCGCCGCGGCCCATGCCGATGAAGAGGTCGAAATATTCGCGCTCGACCTGTTCGACCGTAGTTTGCGCGGCGGCATCGGCGAGCGTCATGTGGGCAAGGCCGAGCGGGCTCGGATCCCCGCGCAGGCTCGCAAGGCTTTCGAGCAGTTGCGCGTCGGGCGCGCGCAACAACAGCGCCGCCAGCAGCGCGTATTCCCGAGCACGCGCAGTGTCGATCTCGTCGGCTTCGCGGGTTTCGTCGCCACCATAAAGATCGGGCCGCAGCACCGTGCGGTCAATGCCGGTGGCCGCTTCAACGGCTATCACGCGCTCGGCCGGCACCCGCGTCCAATTGGAGACGGAAGGCTGCGAAATGCCGATCTGGCGCGCCAGTTCGCTGACGCTACCAACGACGCGGATCGCCTCGCTCAATCCATTGTCGCGCATGGTGCTCCCGTTGCGCATTGTTTGTGCTGAAATTAGCGGGAAGCATGAAACGGGGTCAACAGGCGACCACGTGTCCCGGACGCGGTGCGCTCAGGACACGCAGCTAGCTCACGGCCTCCAAATGGCGGATCGGCAAGCCGGTGACCAGGTTCTGTGGCTTCATGCGGATGAGCTTGTCGGAAGTCATTGCGAGGATCAAATAGACCGGCTCGCCCCGCACGCGCTCGATCATCACTTCCGGATGATGGAAGGTGAGACGGAAAAGGCCGACTACACGGCTCATCGTGGCATCATCGACACCCTCGCCATTCCACAGCCGATCGCCGATCCACGTGGCGTCGGCGTCAAGCCCCACGTACCAGGTCAGCGTTGTGTCCTTCATCTCTGTGAGCGCCTCGATCGAAACCGAAACGCCGAGCAGATGAACGAGCCAAAGCCGCATCGCTTCGGCGAGCGCATCGAGCCCAGCGCGGCCTGCGGTAAGATCAAACGCCATGTCGAATCGATCGCTGCGGTCCCAATAGCTCGCCGCATTATCGTCGTTGACAATGTCGATCTCGACTTCGGTGGGCAGGCCGAGCATGGAAACGAGCGGCGACACCGGCGCAGTGCTGCTACCGCCGATGGTCTCCTCGTCTGCGGCGATCAGCGAGCCCTCATGCACGGTGACGCGCTGCGTCCGGAAGAACAATTCGGCGGCGCGCAAGACGTACGGATCATCAACGCCGTCGAGCACATTGCGCAAAATCACGTGGACGAGTTGGTTGATGAACAGCGGCGGCGTGCCGGACAAGCCGCGCCGCACTAGTTCGGTATAGGCGCCCTCCAAAGTCGTGTGACGCAGAAGGTGATCGCGGAAGGTGATCAGCAGTTGCCAGTTCTCGCGTGCGTCCGCGTCCTCGATGGCCGCCATATCGGCGGCGGACACGGGCATCCGCGGATCGGCGGAGAGCGCAGCATATAGTGTCTGCTCGACCGCGCCGGCGTCCGGCGGCGGAATGAGCTCCGGCCGCGCCAAATAGACTTTTAGAAATTCATCGGTCACGCGAAGCCCACGGCTTTCATCGCGGTCGAGCAGGTGGTGCCCACAGGAGAGCCAGAAATCCGTCATGCAAGGCCCCTTCTCCCCTCCCCCCACGAGCTCTTGCGAGTGGTGGGGAGGGGTTGGGGGTGGGGGGCAAAAGTGCTGGTATCAAGCAAGGTACAGCCATGGTTCAAAGACCCCCCACCCCGGTTCGCAATCGAAAACGATTGCAAACCGACCCTCCCCGCCGCTTCGCGGGCGGAGGGTAAATGAGTGCCGAGACGCAGGCGCTCAATCATTCTTTTCTTATCCGCGCCATCGCCAGCAGATCGACTTCTTCTGTCGGCCCTTCCTCCTCGCCCTCGACCTGCAGGAAAGTGAAAGCGCGCGCAGGCTTCTCGCCGTTGCGCGGGCGCAATGTACGAAAGGTCTCGCGCGTTTCGCCGCTATCGGCGGTCCGGTGGACGGCGATGAGCGTATCGACCGGCGGATCGCATAGCGATTCGGAGAACGCCACCTCTTCTTCCGCCGCGGCCCGCGCCGCAGCCATGTCCGGAGCGCCAAAGGAAGTCACGAGGCGCTGCGCCAGCGTCTCGACCAAATGCGCGCGCTCGTGGGCGCCCGCTTCGACGATCTGCACCAGCGTGGACCGCCCAAGCGAGTCGATGCCGAGGAAACCGCTGCGGAACGCCGCCCGCGCCTTGCCGCGCAAAACGGCCGGATCGCCGGCCCAAAAGACAAACGCGCCGGAGACGGCCCATTCGCCCGGCTCGGCCGCGCGCTCGAAGACGAACGTATCCGACGTGTCGAGCCGAATCGTGCGCAACAATTTCACGTCAGCGGCTCTTCCGTTGTACCATCGAGCCAGGATGGCGCAGCGAGCGCGGCGACGAGCGATTTGCGCTCTGTCGCAGCGGTGCCCGTCCGGCGAATGAGGAGGTCGCCGTTCTCGTCGATGTCTCTGCGCATTCCGCTCACACGCGGCAGGCGTTCGACGTAGGTCTTCGCGACAGCAGCAAAGCCGATTTCCTGCCAAGCATCGATCGCGACCATGAAGTGCCGGGCGAAGCTTTCGATGACCTCGTGCGACCTGAGGCCGCCGAAGCCTTCCTCGGCCAGTGTGGTCACGTTAGGGTTCACCCCGGGTTCCCGATCGGTCATCGACTCGACCCGCACCATGGCGCCGAACACAAGCCAGGGCGGCACCGCGTTCTCACCCGCGGCTTTCGGCCATGCCAGCCGGCCACCGCCCACCAGGCCGCCATTGACGAGAACGGTGTCGGGCCAACGGATAGCCACATCGGTCTCCGGCTGAGAGCAGCCGATCAGCGCATCGGCGAGCGCCGTCATGCCGGCGTAGAAGGCGCGGCGCGCGCCGGCCAACGGCTCTTCCGGCTCCAAGACGAGAGCAAACTCGGCCAGATCGAAGCGGCCGACATGCACCAGCGTGCCGGCACCCCTCTCCGCAGCGATCCGTCCGGCATGGGCGAACGCGTCGCCCCATTCACGCAGGCGCACAGGCGTGTATAGCGACGGCAGCGTGAGTTCCGTCGATGCATCTCGGATACGGGACTGCGCCAGCCGCGACATACCTTCTCCGCGCTACCTTTCTCAGAACCGTTATAATAGGCTGCATGGCTCCGAGGCCAGTCCTTGCGGTCGGAATGATTACGGGGCCGGCCGCACTTAAAGAGACCACCATGCCCGAGCGGCCGCGTAATATCCTGATCTGCTCCTGCGAAGACACGATGCCGCTCGACGCGGATGCCGTGCGCCGCGCCTGCCGCGGGATGGACGTGACGAGCGGCCGCAACCTATGCCGCAGCGAATTGGCGCGCGTGCAAAAGGTCCTTGGCAGCGGGGGGCCGACCACTATCGCCTGCACGCAGGAAGCGCAGCTGTTTCGCGAGATCGCCGGCGAAGCCGGCGCCGAATGCGAACCCGCCTTCACGAACATCCGGGAGACGGCGGGCTGGTCAAAAGACGCGCGCGCCGCCGGGCCCAAGATGGCGGCACTGATCGCCGCCGCGGCGGAGCCCGCGCCCGAGCCTGCTTACGTCGGGTTTTCCAGCAAAGGCGCGACGCTGATTTACGGGGCCGACGAGCGCGCGCTCGAGGCCGCGCATCTGCTCAAGGAGCATCTCGACGTCACGATCCTGCTCAAGCCGTCGACGAACGTGCTGCCGCCGCGCGTGACTGAGTTCGCGATTCTGCAAGGCACGGTCCGTGGCGCCAAAGGTTATCTCGGTGCTTTCGAGCTGACGACCGACGACCATGCGGCGCCGGCGCCTTCGTCGCGCGTTACCCTCGCCTTCGGCCCTACGCGCCAGGACGTGCCGCTCCATTGCGATATCCTGATCGACCTGAGCGGGGGAGCCGCGCTTTTTCCTGCTTCCGATTTACGCGACGGCTATCTGCGCGCCGATCCGGGCGATGCCGCCGCTGTCTTGCGGATCGCTTTGAAAGCGCGCGATCTTACCGGCACGTTCGACAAGCCGCGCTATGTGACGTTCAGGGAAGACCTGTGCGCGCATTCGCGCTCCCAGAAGGTCGGTTGTCACCGCTGTCTCGATCTCTGCCCGACCGGCGCAATTACGCCGAACGGCGACCATGTGCACATCGATGCGCATGTCTGCGCGGGCTGCGGCCAATGCGCAGCCGTCTGCCCGACCGGCGCCGCGGCTTATGCGCTGCCGCCATCGGATGCCTTGCTGCGTAAGTTGCGCACGCTGCTGACGGCCTATGCGCAAGCCGGCGGTGCGCAAGCCGTGCTGCTGTTTCACGACGCCGAGCACGGTACGCCCTTGATCGATGCGCTGGCGCGCTACGGCGACGGGTTGCCTGCCAATGCGCTGCCGGTCGAGGTCAACGAGATCACGCAAGTCGGCCTGGAAGCTGTCGCGGGGGCCTTCGCGCACGGCGCCGTGTCGGTGCGGTTCCTGACGCGCGCGAAGCCCCGCCATGATCTCGCCGGCCTCTACAAGACCATCGCCCTCGCCGAGCCGATCCTTGCCGGGCTCGGCTTTGCCGGTGCGCGGGTGGCGACGATCGAGACCGATGATCCCGAAGCATTGGGCGGCGCGTTGCGGCAACTTGCGGCGATGGACAGCGCAGCCAAGCCGGCGACGTTCTCTCCAGTCGGCGACAAGCGCGATGTCGTGCGGCTCGCCTTGCGCGAACTGCATGCGGCGGCTCCGAGTCCGATAGACGTCATCGCGCTGCCGGAAGGCGCGCCTTTCGGTGCGCTGGATATCAATGTCGAAGGCTGCACGCTCTGCCTCTCCTGCGTCTCGGCCTGTCCGACCGGCGCCTTGTCGGACGATCCCGAGCGGCCGATGCTGCGCTTCACCGAGGATGCCTGCGTGCAATGCGGCCTGTGCAAAGCCACGTGTCCGGAAAAGGTGATCGCGCTGAAACCCCAGATCGATTTCCGCGCGGCGACCGCATCGGCGCGGGTGGTCAAGCAGGAGGAGCCGTTCCTCTGCATCCGCTGCGGCGAACCGTTCGGCATTAAGAGTTCGGTCGAGCGCGTCGTGGCAAGCCTCGAAGGCAAGCACTGGATGTTCAAGGATTCCAAGAAGCGGCTCGACGTCATCAAGATGTGCGCCGACTGCCGCGTCGAAGCGATGGCGGAAGAGTCGTTCGACCCCTTCGCCGGCCCGCCGCGGCCTACCGTGCGCACGAGCGACGATTACGTGCGGGAGAGCGAGAAGGAAGGCGGTTCATGATTCGTCATTCCGGGACGCGAGCAAAGCGAGCGGGCCCGGAATCCAGGCCACGCGTTCAGTCCTCACCCCTGGATTCCGGGTTCGCGCCTTCGGCGCGCCCCGGATGACGGCTTACTACTTCGTCACACGAGCCAAAAAATCCACCAGCGCCTTGCGGTCTTCGGCCGAGCCGATGGTCTGCTGCGGCATCTTGGTGCCGGGCGTATAATGAGCGGGGCCGATCTCGAATAATTTTGAGATCGTCTCCTTCGACCAGATGATGTCCATTTTTTTCAATGCCGGCGAGAAATTATAGCCCGGCAAGGTCGCGATGCGGCGGCCGAAGACGTGCCACAGGGTAGGGCCGGCTTTGTTGCCGGCGTCGGGCTTGAGCGTGTGGCAGGCGATGCAGGCGCGGAACACGCGCGCGCCAGGATCACCGGCATGTTGCGCGAGCGGATCGTCCGGCGCGCCGACAAGAGTCGAGTCGATCGGATCGCCGGTGGCCGCGTTCCAGCGGCGGATCGTCCGGTCGGTGCCGCCGGTCAGAAGCGTCTTATTGTCGGGAAGAAATGCCACCGCCCACACCGGCAGGCCGGGGCCGACCAGCGTGCGTTCGAGCTTGCGGGACTTTCGATCGATAATGGCTACCGAGCCGCGGATGCCAGCGGCGGCGACGAGCTTGCCGTCGGGCGAGAGCGCGACCTGGATGACCGGCGTGGACGAGGCCTGCACGTCGCCACGCAGTTCACCGGTCGGGGAAAGGAAGTACACTTTCCCGCTGGCGCCGGCGGTGACGATCTCGCCATCGGGCGCGACTGCGAGGCTGTTGAGCGGGGCTGGCAGATTGCGCACGGCGACGGCCTGACCATCGAGCGTCCAGATACGGATGGTCGCGTCGTAGCCGGCGCTCATCAGCCGGCTGCCATCGAGCGAAAAGCCGACTCCGTTCACGTTCATGGCGTTGCCCTTGAGCACGCGCGGTTGGCCGCC
>DASTWX010000076.1:0-2220 GCA_035765795.1 Pseudolabrys sp.
TGCCGCGCTATCTTGAATTCATCGATGCGCTACCGACGACGGAAAGCGGCAAGGTGCAAAAATACAAGCTGACCGAGCGCGGCGTGACCGACGCGGCCTGGGATCGCGAGGCGGCCGGTTACAAGCTCAAGCGCGCTTGAAACCCGGCAATTGTTGACAGCACAATTTGCATCATTTTAAGATTGAAACAATTGACGATGCCGGCAGGTACGTCGTTTCCGCGCGCGGAGAAATCATTGCGGCCGCAGTGCCGTAGAGCGGAAGGATGCGCACCGGCGGACACCAGCTTCTCGAAAAAGCCCGCGAACGGGCGCCAGCTTTCAGGATGGGAGGAAATCATGAGAAGATTCGGCCTCGGCCTAGCGGCTCTTGCGGGACTAACGCTCGCCGCGACCGGAGCGCATGCGCAGCAGATCACCGTCGGCTTCGTTACGTCGCTGAGCGGCCCCGCTTCCTCCATCGGGCTGAATTACGCCAAAGGCATGGACGCAGCTTACGCGTTCCAAAACGAAGTCAATGGCCAGAAGATCAAACTGATCAAGCTCGACGACGGCTCCGATCCCTCCGCTGCAACACAGAACGCACGCAAGCTGGTCCAGCAGGACCATGTCGACCTCATGATCGGCACGTCCAGCGCGCCCGGCACCAATGCCATGCTGTCGGTCGCAAACGAACTGCATGTGCCGTTCATCGGCATATCGCCTGTGAACCTGCCGATCCCCAAGGAAGGTCAGCCATGGGGCATCTGCATCCCGCAAACGCCGGCCTTGATGGTGGCGGTCATCGCCGACCGAATGAAACGTGAAGGCATCAAGACGCTCGGCTACATCGGCTTCTCCGATGCCTGGGGCGACTTGGTTTACAACGGCGCCAAGGCTGCCGAGAAGGAAGGTGGGCCGAAGGTGACCACCAATGAGCGCTATTCGCGCACTGACACGTCGGTAACAGCGCAAGCGCTTAAAGTGATGGCAACCCATCCGGACGGCGTGCTCGACGGCGGTTCGGCGACCCAGGGTGCCCTGCCACTGATCGAGTTGCGCAAGCGTGGCTACAAGGGACACTTTTTCGGCACGCCGTCTCTGTTGAACAAGGATTTCGTGCGCGTCGGCGGCAAGGCGGTGGAGGGCGTTCAAGTCTCGGCGGGCCCGGTGATCGTCACCTCGCAGCTTCCGGACAGCAACCCCACCAAGAAGATCGGAACCAAGTTTCACGAGGTATTCAAGAAGGTCAATGGCGGCAACGCCGATGACGGCTTCTCCGGCTATGCGTTCGACGCCTGGTACGTTTTCCTGAACGCGGCGAAAACCGCACTTGCACACGCAAAACCTGGAACGCAACAGTTCCGCGAAGCGCTGATGCAAGCGATCTATTCGAACAAGGATGTCACCGGCGTCCACGCGGTCTACAACTTCTCGCCGAAGTCCTACTACGGCGTCGATAAGCGTAGTCTCGTGGTGGTGAAGCTCGAAAACGGCAAATGGATGTATCAGCCCTGATGCATCCGTCGGGCCGGCTAGTGCCCCTTCCGAAGTTTGTCATTATGACAACAATCTCTGACACGAACCTCGGAAGGGAAAAAGGCGCCAGCAAGTCTATGATTCTATTGCCGCTTTTCGATTTGAAGGTCTTGAACGAGTTTGCTGCAGAAACTTCAAATCGGCGGCACTAGCATCCGGCCGCGGTATAGGCGATGAACGGCGAAATCGCCGCCATCCTGGCAATGGACGGGATAGCGACGGGAGCAATCTACGTCCTGCTCGCAATCGGCTTCGTGCTGATCTTCGCGGTGACGCGGGTTGTCTTCGTCCCGTTCGGAGACATCGCAGCCTTCACGGCGCTGACGCTCGCGGCGCTGGAGAACAAGCAACTGCCGGGCACGGTAGGACTGGTGGCCGCGCTCGCCGGTCTGGCGATGCTGGCTGAACTCATCGCTATCCTGCGCGTTGGCGCCTTTTCGCGCATTCCGCGCGCTGTGTTCTTCTATCTGGTGCTGCCGCTGCTGCCGGCCGCGGCCGTATGGCTCACGAGGGGCGTCCTTTTGCCCATGCCGGCGCGGATCGTGCTGGCCATCGCCGTCATCATGCCGATTGCGCCGCTGCTCGACCGCATCGTCTTCCGCCCGATCGCGGATGGCAGCGTGCTGTTACTGCTGATCGTGGCGCTGGCGTTGCATTATGCGCTGGCGGGGCTCGGCCTGCTGTTCTTCGGGCCGGAGGGCGT
>DASTWX010000077.1:0-17769 GCA_035765795.1 Pseudolabrys sp.
CTATCGCTTCGCAACCGCGCCGCACGACGCAAGGCTTGGCGCTTTGGCCTTCGCGCTCGGCAGCTATCAATTCACGCGCTACCGCAACGGACAGGAACGCAAGATACGGCTGGTCTTGCCCGAGGGTGTCGACGGCGAGGACGTAAGCCGCGTCGCCGAAGGCATGGCGCTCGCACGCGACCTCATCAACACGCCTTCCAACGACATGGGCCCGGCGGAACTGGAGGCTGCGGCGGCAGCGTTGGCTGAGCGGCACGCCGCCAGGGCTGCCGTCGTCAGCGGCGATACGCTGCAGAAAGAATTTCCCCTGATCTGGGCCGTCGGCATGGGCTCGCCGCGCGCGCCCCGCCTGATCGACATCACCTGGGGAGCCGCCAGCGATCCCAAAATCACGCTCGTCGGCAAGGGGGTCTGCTTCGACACCGGCGGCCTCGACATCAAGCCCTCGAGCGGCATGCTCAATATGAAGAAGGACATGGGCGGGGCCGCAACGGCGCTTGCACTCGCGCACATGGTCATGGCGGCCGGACTGAAGGTGCGCCTGCGCGTACTGATACCGGCGGTAGAGAATTCGACCTCCGGCGGCGCGTTCCGCCCCCGCGACATCTTTTGCTCGCGCAAGGGACTCACCGTCGAGATCGGCAATACCGATGCCGAAGGCCGCTTGATTCTTGCCGATTCGCTGGCGCTGGCGGACGAGGAGAAGCCCGCGCTCATGGCGGATTTCGCGACGCTCACCGGCGCCGCGCGCGTGGCGATGGGGCCCGATGTGCCGCCCTTCTTTACTGACGACGGCGCTTTGGCCGGTGAACTGATGCGATTTGCAGAAACCGAATTCGACCCGTTGTGGCGGTTGCCGCTATGGCGGCCTTACGAGAGCCTGCTTGAATCAAAAGTAGCCGATCTGAATAACGTCGGCACGGGCGGGCATGCTGGAGCGATTACCGCTGCGTTATTCTTACGCCGTTTCGTGACCGCGCCCTCTTGGTTGCACTTCGACATCTTTGCCTGGACCCCGTCGGCCAAGCCCGCCCGGCCGGAGGGCGGCGAATGCCAAGCCGCGCGCGCACTCTATGCTTTGCTCAAGGCCCGATACTCCTGACGATGCTGCTGGATCCACGCATCAATGCTTTCCGCGCCGACCTCGCCGCCGAACATCTGCGGGGCAAAGTGGACGCGCAGCGGTTCGTCGCCGGCCGAGCTTTGGAGGTCGTCGAGCCTATAGCGGCTGTGCGACGCGCGGCCTCCCACACGGCGGCGCTCGACACGCAAGCGCTCATGGGCGAGCGCGTTACCGTCTACGAGAGAACCCAGGAGGGCTGGGCCTGGGGCCAGCTCGCGTCGGACGGCTACGTCGGCTGGCTGTCGGCGAACGCACTGGGGCTTCCAGGCCCCGAACCGACCCACAAGGTGATCGCGCTGCGCACGCTCGGGTTTCCCGCGCCTGATATCAAGCTGCCGCCTGCCGTCGCGCTGCCGATGGGCGCACGGGTCGCTGTGGCTAACGAGGACGAACGATTCGCCATCACCACCGCGGGTGTCCACCTGCCGGTCAAGCATCTCGCGCCGCTCGACTCAAGTGTATCCGACTTTGTCGCGGTAGCCGAGCGCTTCCTCGGCTCGCCTTATCTCTGGGGCGGAAAGACTTCGCTCGGCATCGATTGCTCAGGGTTGGTGCAGGTCGCCCTGCAAGCCGCGGGGATCGACTGCCCGCGCGACAGCGACATGCAGGCGCAAGGCCTGAGGATGGCCGTGCCGCTCGATGCGCTCAAGCGGGGCGATCTCGTGTTCTGGAAGGGTCACGTCGCTATCGCCCGTGACCACGACACTCTTGTTCACGCCAATGCGCACCAGATGATGGTGGCGATCGAACCTGTCGGTGCCGCCCTCGCTCGCATCCAGGCCGCCGGCACCCCGCTCATCGGCGTTAAGCGGCTCTGACGCAGCGATTTGCTAGCGAGCCGCGTCGCACATCACGGCATCGCAACGATCGACCGACTCGATGATGTGTTCGAGCGCCTTGGGCCCCGGATAGCCGACAAAGGCGACACCCTTAATGATGAAGCCTGGCGTAGCGGAAATGGCCAAAGCGTCGCCGAGCCTGACATGGGCAATCATGAGATTGCCGAGCGCGTCCTGGTTTGCGATCTTCTTCACCTTGTCGAGATTGAGACCGATCGATTTCGCGACGGACAAAGCGCGATTGCCGTCCATGGTGCCGCGTGCGCTCATCGTCTCGCGATGAAATTTATAGAATTGTTGCGGTGTAGCGAGCCGAGCGACCGCCAATTCCACCCGGGTGCCCTGTATCGAAGGAATTCCGAGTACCGGAAAAGGCACCAGCACCAGCCGAAGTTCGGAATGGCTGCGGACAAGTTCGGCGATATCAGCCGACGCTTTGCGGCAATAGGGGCAGTTGAGGTCGTAAAATTCGTTCAGCGTGATGGCGCCTTTGGGATTACCGACCACGACGACGCCGGGCAGCTTCTCGATCTGGCTTGCCAGTTCCACCGGCACCCGATGATTCGCGATGATCTCGCCGTCATCGGCCTTGATCGGGTAGTAACCCTCGTCGGCTCGCGCGGCGAGCGGCGCGGCAATGATCAACAAAGCGAACACCAGACGCGCGGCGCGGGGTATCATGATGGGCGTCTCTCCGGCGGGAACGGCAAGGCGCGCCCGTGATGCGGAATCCTGGGTGGCATAGCCAATCAAGAATATGTGAAACGTCGATTACTGCGCCACCAGACCTTCGGGCGCCGTTTCCAAATTGAACGCGGCCGCGAACAACGCGCGCGTATATTCGCTCTTTGGGTTTTTGAACAGCTCCGCCGCCGCTCCCTCTTCCACCACCTTACCGTTGCGCATGACGAGAAGCCGGCTCGATAGCGCCGCCACCACGCGCAGATCGTGTGAGATGAACATATAGGTGAGGTCTCGTCGTTTCTGCAGATCGCGCAGCAAGTCGACCATCTGCGCTTGGATCAGCATGTCGAGCGCGCTGGTCGGCTCGTCGAGCATGATGAAGGTCGGTTCCAAAACCAGCGCGCGCGCGAGCGCGATGCGTTGGCGCTGCCCGCCGGAGAACTCGTGCGGATACCGGTGCCGGGTGTCCGGATCAAGACCGACGTCACGGAGGGCGGCGTTTACCCGCTGCGCACGTTCAACTGCCGTCAACCGCGGCTGGTGCACCCACAGCCCCTCCTCGATGATGTCCGATACCGACATGCGCGGGCTGAGCGACCCGTAAGGATCTTGGAACACGATCTGCATGTCGCGGCGGAACGGCCGCATTTGTTTGAATTTCAATCCTTGAATGCCGTGGCCCATGAACACAACGGGGCCATCCGACGAGATCAGCCGTAGTATCGCGAGACCGAGCGTCGTCTTGCCCGAGCCGGACTCGCCGACGACCCCGAGCGTTTCGCCTTTGCGCACTTCCACGCTGATGCCGTCGACGGCCTTGATGTGGCCGACCACCTTGCGCATTAGCCCGCGCTTGATCGGAAACCATACTTTGAGGTCCTTGGTCTCGACCACCACCGGTGCGCTCGGCCGCGGCGGTGCGGGATCTGGCTTGGGCTCGGCGGCGAGCAAATCGCGCGTGTAAGGATGCTCGGGCGCGCTGAACACGCGCTCCGCTGGTCCGCGCTCGACGATCTTACCACCATTCATAACGCAGACGCGGTCGGCGAGCTTGCGCACGATGCCGAGATCGTGGGTGATGAACAGCATCGACATGCCGAGCCGCTTCTGTGTGTCCTTCAACAGGGCGAGGATTTGGGCCTGCACTGTCACGTCGAGCGCGGTCGTAGGTTCATCGGCGATCAGGAGATCAGGCTCGTTGGCAAGGGCCATGGCGATCATCACGCGCTGGCGCTGACCGCCGGAAAGCTGGTGCGGATAGCTGCCGAGGCGGCCGACCGGGTCGGGAATTCCGACCTGCTCGAGCAAATCGACAATGCGCCTTCTGGCTTCGGCGCCAGTCAAGCCCTGATGGATCAGCAACGCTTCGGTAAGCTGCTTCTCGATCGTATGCAGCGGGTTGAGCGAAGTCATCGGCTCCTGGAAGACGATCGTGATGTCGTTGCCGCGCACCTTGCGTATTTGGTTCTCGCGCATCGTGAGGAGTTCCTGGCCCTTGAAGCGGATCGAGCCGCTGGGATGATGCGCGGACGGATAGGGCAACAGCTTCATCACCGAGAGCGCGGTCACCGACTTGCCCGAGCCGGACTCGCCCACCAGCGCCAGCGTCTCGCCCGGCGCGATATCGAACGAGACGCGGTCGACCGCCAACACCTGACGCTCGCCCTGGCCGAAGGCGACGGAAAGATCGCGGACGGAAAGGAGGGAGGAGGTCATGTAGTTACCTGAACGTCTTTCTTGGATCGAAGGCATCGCGCACTGCCTCTCCGATGAAGATCAGGAGCGAGAGCATGATCGCGAGGGAAAAGAACCCGGTCAGGCCGAGCCAGGGCGCCTGCACATTGGCTTTGCCCTCGTTGAGCAGTTCGCCCAGTGAAGGTGAGCCCGGCGGCAGGCCGAAGCCGAGAAAATCGAGGGCGGTTAAGGTCATCACTGATGACGACAAAATGAATGGCAAGAAGGTCATCGTCGCCACCATCGCGTTCGGCAAGAGGTGGCGAAAAATGATGGTGGCGTTCGACACGCCGAGCGCACGCGCCGCTTGGATATATTCGAAATTCCGCCCGCGCAGGAATTCGGCGCGCACCAACCCGACCAGCGACACCCAGGAGAACAAGAGCAATATGCCCAGCAGAACGAAAAAGCCGGGCACCAGGACCGATGAAATGATCAGCAGCAGGTAGAGCGAGGGGATCGAAGTCCATATTTCGATGAAACGCTGGAACAGGAGATCGGTCCAACCGCCGAAATAACCTTGCACGGCGCCTGCGGCGACGCCGATGATCGACGACACGATAGTGAGACAAAGACCGAACAGGACCGAAATGCGGAAGCCGTAGATCAACCGCGCGAGCACGTCGCGACCGCTTTCATCGGTGCCGAGCCAATTGTATTCAAGATGACCGCATTTTGCGAAGCCGTGGGTGGCGGCGAACTCGCAATCCGCCTTCGTCAGCAGCCACGTCGGCTTCGACGGGAACGGCGCGGGTGGATGGCTGACCTGCGTGTTATAGGAAAAACGGATCGGCGGCCAAACAACGAACCCACCCTCCTTCTTGATCAGGTTCATCAAGTAAGGATCGCGGTAGTCGGCCGCCGTTCCGAACAACATCGGGTCGGGTGTCTTGGCAAAGGCCGTATCGGCATAGGTCACGACCGCCGGAAAATACGAGCGGCCATTGACGTAGATGTAGATCGGCTTGTCGTTGGCGATGAACTCTGCGAACAGCGAGATCACGAACAAGACGAGGAAAATCCATAGCGACCAGTAGCCCCGCCGGTTGGCCTTGAAATTCTGCCAACGCCGCTTGTTTATCGCCGAAAGCGAAATCCAGCGCCGCTCTGGGGGCACCGCCAGTTCGATGACGCCGACGGCCGTGGTGTCGGGCGACTTAACATCGGTGCCGTGCGACTTGGTATCGAAGTCGGGCGACTTGACGTCGGTGCGGTCGTCCACTCACACCTCCCGCGTCTCGAAATCGATGCGCGGATCGATCAACGTGTAGGTGAGGTCGGACAGCAGATTCACGATCACGCCGATCAGCGAAAATATGTAAAGCGTCGCGAACACCACGGGGTAGTCGCGGTTGAGAACGCTCTCGAAACCGAGCAGGCCGAGCCCGTCGAGCGAGAAGATCGTCTCGATCAGCAAGGAGCCGGTGAAGAAAGCAGATACGAACGCGCTTGGGAATCCCGCCACCACGAGCAGCATGGCGTTGCGAAACACGTGCCCGTAAAGCACTTGATTTCGGCTGCATCCCTTCGCGCGGGCCGTCAAAACGTACTGTTTTCGAATCTCGTCAAGAAAACAGTTCTTCGTGAGCAAAGTCATGGTGGCGAAGGAGGATATCGCCATCGAGACGATCGGCAACGTCAGGTGCCAGAAGTAATCGCCTATCTTTGCGTACCATGGCAGTTGCCAGAAATTATCGGAAACCAAGCCGCGTAAGGGGAAAATGTCCCAAAACGACCCGCCGGCAAACAGAACGATCAGTAGGATGGCGAAGAGAAAACCCGGAATCGCGTAGCCGACGACGACCACCGTCGAGGTCCAGACATCGAAATGAGAACCGTCGTCGACCGCCTTGCGGATGCCGAGCGGGATCGAAATCAGATAAGTTAAGAGCGTCATCCAAATGCCGAGCGACATCGAGACCGGCAGCTTCTCCTTGATCAGTTGCAACACACTCACGTCGCGGAAATAGCTCTTGCCGAAATCGAAGCGCACGTAGTTCCAAAGCATTATGCCGAAGCGCTCATAGGCGGGCTTGTCGAAGCCGAACTGCTTGCGCAGCTTTTCGATGAACTCCGGATCGAGGCCCTGCGCGCCACGATATTTGGAGCCTACGTCTACCTGCGAGCCGCCCTGCAAGGCCCCGGCGCTGAAATCGCCTCCCGGCGACCCCGAAATGCGCGACATGGCGCCGCCCCCGCCGCTGGTCAGCTTCGCGATCACCTGCTCGACCGGGCCACCGGGCGCGAACTGCACCACCACGAAAGCGACCAGCATGATGCCGAACATCGTCGGGATCATCAGCAGCAGCCGTCGAATGATATATGCGCCCATGCGACTCTCAGTTAGTACATTCCGCAACGCGGCCAGAAGCACCGGCCGGAATTGTGGCCCGGGAACCTCGCGTTACCGATGGCGGCAAGATAAAGGCCGTCGCTGCCCGAACAAGACCAAGTCGGCAGCTCAACTCTTCTTCAGCTTCGCAGCCTTCCCAGCATCGTACCACCAAGTATCCGGGATGCCCCTGAAATAGCGCGGTTGGGCCGGCGGGAAACCGAATTCATCCCAATAGGCGATCCAGTGCGACGCTTTGTACCAGTGGGGAATCCAATAACGGCCGGAACGGAACACGCGGTCGAGCGCCCGGCAAGCCGTTACGAGTTCCGGCCGGGTCTTGGCAGCGATGACGGCATCGACGAGAGCGTCGACGACCGGATCGGAGATGCCGGCCAAATTCTGCGATCCCTTCGTCCGCGCCGCCTGCGACGAGAAATAGGTGCGTAAGGATTCCCCCGGCGTCTCGGAGAAACTCATGCGCTCGACGGTAATATCGAAATCGAAGTTATCGACCCTCAGCCGGTACTGGGCTGGATCGACGATACGCAGATGGGCTTCAATGCCAAGTATAGCGAGGTTGCGGATGTATGGAAGATGATGCGGCTCGAAGGTCGGATCGAAGATGAGGAACTCGATGGTGATCGGCGTGCCGTCCGGCAAGACACGCTTGCCGTTCTTGAGTTGGCAACCGGCTTGTTCGAGTAGGAGGAGACCGCGGCGTAGCCAACGCCGGTCGTGCCCGGAGCCATCGGTGACTGGCGGCAAATAGGGCTCGCCGAAAACCTCAGCAGGCACTTTGCCGCGGAAAGGTGAAAGCAACGCGAGTTCGGCCGGGCTCGGCTTGCCCACCGCTTTCATCGGCGAGTTCTCGAAGATGGACTGCGTGCGCTTGTAAGCGCCGTACATAATATTCTTGTTGGTCCATTCGAAGTCGAAGGCATCAATCAACGCCTCGCGTACCCGCCGGTCTTTAAACTTCGGCCGCCGCGTATTGATGAACCAACCTTGTGCTCCCGACGGCGTGGCGTCCGGCAGCACGGCACGTTTGACACGGCCATCGAGGACGGCGGGGAAATTGTAGCGTGTCGCCCACGTACGAGAGGTGAATTCTTCGCGGAAACGATAGGTGCCTGCGGTAAAGCCCTCGAAACCCACTTCACGGTCGCGGAAAAACTCAAAGCGCACGACGTCGAAATTGTTCTGTCCACGCGTGACCGGCAGATCGGCGCCCCACCAGTCTTTCACCCGCTCGTATTCAATGTAGCGGCCGGCCGTGAAGTTGCCGACCTTGTAGGGCCCGCTGCCGAGCGGAACATTCAAAGTCGATTGATCGAACGGTTGTTTCGAATAATAGGCGCGGGAAAAAATCGGCAACCCGGCGACGAAGAGGGGCACGTCCCGCGCGCGCTTGGGCGCGAACCGGACAACGACAGTATGGTCGTCGGCCGCCTCCGCCTTATTCATCTCCCGCAGCAGCGACGTGATGATAGGGTGGCCCTTCTCCTTCAAAATCATGAGCGAGAAAGCGACATCGTGCGCGGTCAGGGATGTGCCGTCGTGAAATTTTGCCTCGGGGCGCAGCAGGAATGTGTAGGTCAGGCCATCGTCGCTGATCCGCACCGCGCGCGCGGTAAGCCCATACATCGCGTCGGGTTCATCGCCCGATCGCGCCATCAGAGTTGCGAAGGTCAGTTCGATGCCCTGCGCAGCATCGCCCTTGAGAATGTACCCATTGAGCGAATCGAACGTGAGGAAGTTCTGGTTGTATTGAATGTTGGGGCCGATCTGCGAGAACCGGCCGCCCTTCGGCGCTTGGGGGTTGACATAACTGAAGTATTTAAAGTCGGCCGGATATTTGAGATCGCCGAAGGCCGAGATGCCGTGGCGCTCGGCAGGCAGTACCGTTTGCGCTACGGCGGGTGAGGCGAATTTCGACGCCACCAGCACGCCAGCACCGAGAACGAGAACACCGCGACGCGAGAACGCACACCCTTCTCCGGCTGTTTCGTTGTTCTGGGGTGCGAGCGCTAGCCCGCGAGCCCGGAATCCAGCTTCTCCCTTTCTCTCTCCAGCCTGATGAGGGGGAGATTCGAGGTGGGGGCGTATGGATTCCGGACTCGCGCCCTTGGCGCGCCCCGGAATGGCTGGCTTTTTTTGGCTGGCCATTACGTCCGCCGCGGCAACTTGGCCGCTTTTCCCTCGTCCCACCACCAGATGTTGGGGAATGCGGCAGCGCCGTATTTGGGCATGTTCTCCGGGTGCGAGAAGCGATCCCAACGGGCCGTGCGTTGGAATGGATAATACCATTGCGGCACGACATAGAAATTCCACAGCA
This sequence comes from Pseudolabrys sp., assembly GCA_035765795.1. Lineage (GTDB taxonomy): Bacteria > Pseudomonadota > Alphaproteobacteria > Rhizobiales > Xanthobacteraceae > Pseudolabrys. Next base: position 9,051 of record DASTWX010000077.1, read on the forward strand.
ACACACGGTCGAGCGCATGCGTCGCCGCCACGAGTCCGGCGCGGTCCTTGGCAAAGATGACGCGCTCGATCAATTTATCGACGGCCGGATTCTTGATCCCGATGAGGTTGCGGGAGCCGGGAATATCGGCGGCAGCGGAGCCCCAATAGCCGCGCTGCTCATTGCCCGGCGACAACGACTCGCCCCAAGTCGCGATGATGATGTCGAAATCCCACTGCCGCAGCCGGTTCTCGTACTGGGCGCTGTCGACCGTACGCACCGAAACGCCAATACCCAGCCGCTCTAAAGACGGCTTGTAGAACAACATCACGCGTTCGAGCGTCGGGTCATCGACCAACAACTCGACGCTGAGCGGCTCGTTGGTCTTTGTGTAGACCATTCTCGTGTTCTTGACTTCGTAACCGGCCTGCCGCAACAGCACCAGTGCTTCGCGTAAGTTGGCGCGGATTTTCGCAACATCGCCGCCGACCGGATTTGTGTATGGCTTCGTGAAGAGTTCGGGCGGCACTTGCGCGCGCACAGTGTCGAGGATGGCGAGTTCCTGGCCTTTCGGAAGGCCCGAACTGGCAAGCTCCGTTCCGGCGAAATAGCTGTCGATGCGTTTGTATTGTCCGTAGAAGAGTTGCCGGTTCATCTCCTCGAAATTGAAAGCGAAGTTGAAGGCGCGGCGTAACTTTGGATCCTTGAACTTATCGCGCCGGATATTGAAGGCGAAAGCCTGCATCACACCGACGTTGCGGATCGGAAAACGGTCGAGCACCACCTTCTTTTCCTGCACGGCGGGAAAATCGTAAGCGGTTGCCCAGTTCTTGGCGCTGTTTTCTGTGCGCCAATCCACCTGGTCGGCCTTGAAAGCTTGCAGCGCGACGGTGGAGTCGCGGTAGTATTCGTAACGTAACGTCTTGAAGTTGTTGGTGCCGACCGTAACATTCAGGTCTTTGCCCCAATAATCCGCGACCTTCTCGTACACGATGTCGCGCCCGGGGGAGAACCTCGTCACCTTATACGGGCCGGAGCCGAGCGGCGGCTCCAGTGTCGTCGCTGTGATGTCGCGCTTACGCCCCTTGGCGTCAGTCCCCTCCCACCAATGCTTGGGCAGAATCAGCAGTTGCCCGACGATCTGTGGCAGTTCGCGATTGCCCGGCGCATCGAAATGGAAGGTGACCTCGCGCTCGCCGGTCTTCTCGGCCTTCTTAACGTGCCGGTAATAGGCGGCGTATTGGGGTGCATTTTTCGTGAGGACATCGAAGGACCACACAACGTCCTCGGGCGTGACCGACTGCCCGTCGTGCCAGCGTGCATTGGCGCGCAGACGGTAGGTTACGGATGCGCGGTCAGGCGGATAGCTTACCGCCTCCGCCAGCAGACCGTAATCGGTGGAAATCTCGTCGAGTGCCGGCGTGGTCAAGCTCTCGGTCATCAACTCGAGACCGCTCGCCAGCACGCCTTTCACCCCCGCCACGACGATATTGAAGTTGTCGTAAGTGCCGAACGCAATCTGCCGCACCAATCCGCCCTGCGGCGCCTTTGAGTTGACGTAATCGAAATGCGGGAAGCCGGCCGGGTATTTCGGCTCGCCGAACAAGGAAAGCCCGTGCTTCCATACTGCTCCCTCGGATGCGGCCGACGCGGCGGATTGCGTGGGCGCGGCCAGGGCTTTGAAGGGCGCCAGCGCCGGCGCGGCCAATGTGACCACGGTCGCGCGGATAACGGTACGGCGGCTTAGTGTCATGTAACGGGCTCCAGCGCGCGTCGCCTCGCGTCAACGCATTCGCGGCCGATTATGTCCCTTTTTCGATCCGCGGTCAGCGGCGGGCATTGCGCCCCTTTGACGCCACAAATGACAACGGCCGGGCAATCCCGGCCGTCGATGATGGTGTTGCTGGCGGGCGGTCTTATTTGGCGGGCGCCGCGCCCGTGCCCGGACTCGCCGGTGAACCGTTCGCGCCCGGGGCGGCTGGCGCGCTGCCGGAAGGCTTAGCCGCCCCTTGCGGTTTCGGCAGCGGCACTGGATGGTCCGACAGCGTGTGCAAATAGGCGATCACGTCGGCGCGCTGCTGCGGGCTCTTGAGGCCGGCGAAAGTCATCGCGGTGCCGGGAATATAGCCGCGCGGATCATGGATGAACTTGAATAGCTCCTCATAGGTCCACTTGCCGCCCTTGGACTTCATCGCGCTGGAGAAGTTGTATCCCCCGCGGTCTTCGCCCCGCGGACTATCGACGATATTCCAGAGATTAGGACCGACGCGGTTGGGTCCACCCTTTGTCAAGGTGTGGCAGGCCTCGCATTGACGAGCGATCTGCTTGCCTTTGTCCACAGAGGCATGGGCCAGCAGCTCGGGCAAAGATGCCTCCGCCGGCTTGGTGGCCGCGCGGGCTGCTGCTTGGCCGCCGCCCGCCGGCGCCGCCGCGCTCTGAGCCGCCGGCTGCGGCTTGGGCAGCGGCACGGGGTTGTCCGACAGCGTGTGCAGGTAGGCGATCACGTCGGCGCGCTGCTGCGGGCTCTTAATGCCGGCGAATGTCATGGCAGTTCCGGGAATATAGCCGCGCGGATCCTCGATGAACTTGAAGACCTCGTCGAAGGTCCACTTGCCGCCTTTTTGCTTCATCGCGGAGGAGAAGTTGAACCCGCCGCGATCTTCGCCGCGCGGGCTGCCAATGATGTTGTAGAGATTTGGTCCGACTTTGTTGGGTTCTCCCTTCGCCAGGGTGTGGCAGGCTTCGCACTGACGGGCGATTTGCTTGCCCTTATCCACAGAGGCTTTTGCCAACAGCACCGGCAGCGGCGTCTCCGCCTTCTTGGCCGCCGGCGCACCGGTCTCCGCCTCGGCCACCACAATATTGTAGCCCGGCTTGGCCGGCTTCTCGGTCGCGAAAATGTCGCCGGCGACGATGTGGATCGCCAGCAGAACCAAGCAAGTGCCGAGGATGGCGCCGAGAACCTTGTTGAGTTCGAACGAATTCATCGCGGGTGGGCTCCCGAAACGGGGCGAGCAGAGGCGGGATGGAGTGGCGCCGGTATCGGCGGCGCCGGACAGATACCGTTTTGCCTCAGCCGTGGCAACCCGTATAAGCGCCGCGAAAATCGGCCTTTCGTCACATCCGGTGCGCATGGCGACCGTCTTCGATGCCCGAAACACTGCTCCTGATTCCAGCCCGCATGGGCTCCAGCCGGCTACCCGGAAAGCCCTTAGCTGATATCGGCGGGCTGCCGATGATTGCGCACGTCCTGCGCCGGGCGGAAGCGGCCGGCATAGGCCAGGCGGTGGTAGCGACCGACTCCGAGGCTGTGGCAGCAGCGGTGGAAAAGATCGGCGGCCGCGCGATCTTGACGCGTGCCGATCATGTTTCCGGTTCCGATCGCATTTACGAAGCCTTGGAGGCGCTCGATCCCGAGCGCCGTGTGGACCTCGTGGTCAATGTTCAGGGCGATCTGCCCACCATTGCGCCGGCCGATATCCGCGCCGCGCTTGGCCCCCTCACCGATCCTTCAGTCGATATCGCCACGCTCGCTGCAGAGACCGCCGACCCCACCGAACTGGCCAACCCTAACGTGGTCAAGGTGATCGGCTCTTTCATTGCGCCGGCTCGTATACACGCCTCGACCTTCACACGCGCGGACGCCGTTGGGCCCGGACCGCATTATCACCACATTGGGCTCTACGCCTATCGCCGGGCAGCCCTGGAGCGTTTCGTCAACCTGTCGCCATCGGAGAACGAGAAACGCGAACGGCTCGAGCAATTACGCGCACTCGACGCCGGCATGCGCATCGATGTTGCGGTAGTGGAAAGCATTCCTCTCGGCGTGGATACCCCGGAAGAATTGGAGAGGGCCCGGCGAATGCTGGCCGGTTGACGGCACGGGAACGGTCCCGTAACGAACCCGCATCCCTGCAATTCGGGGGGACCGCGAGCGGCAGGCTCGGATCCAGATCGCAAGCAGGCGGGTCGCTCCTGGATTCCGGGCACATTCACTTGCGCCCGCGCCCCCGCAATGACAAGCCTGAGAACTGGCATGGCCACAAAGAAGATCATCTTCCAGGGCGAACCGGGCGCCAATTCGCACCTCGCCTGCCGCGAAGCCTATCCCGATTACGATCCGGTGCCTTGCCCCACCTTTGAGGATTGCTTCACCGCCCTTAGCACCGGCGATGTCGATCTCGGCATGATTCCCATCGAGAACTCGGTGGCCGGCCGTGTCGCCGACATCCATCATTTGATGCCGGATTCAGGGCTGCACATCGTCGCCGAATGGTTTCTGCCGATCCGCAACCAATTGATGGCCCCGAGGGGCGCGAGCCTCACGACCATTCGAAGCGTGGAGAGTCACGTGATGGCGCTCGGCCAATGCCGAGGCATTATTCGTGAGTTGAAGTTGAAATCGATCGTCGCCGCCGACACGGCAGGCTCGGCGCGCGAGGTGGCCGAGGCGAAAGACCTCAGCCGAGCGGCCATCGCCTCGCGACTCGCCGCCGAGATTTATGGTCTCGACATCCTGAAGGAAAACGTCGAGGACGAATCGCACTCGACCACGCGCTTTGTCGTGCTGTCGAATGAAAAGAAGTGGGTCAAACCCGGCAACGGGAAGGTGATTACCACTTTCGTCTTTCGGGTTCGCAACGTTCCCGCCGCACTTTACAAGGCGCTCGGGGGCTTCGCCACCAATGGCGTCAATATGACCAAGCTCGAAAGCTATATGGTCGGCGGCAATTTCTTCGCCACGCAGTTCTATGCCGACGTGGAGGGGCACCCTGACGACCGCGCACTGGTCTTCGCGCTGGAGGAGCTGGCGTTCTTCTCGAAGGAATTGAGGGTGCTCGGCGTCTATCCGGCACACCCGTTCCGCGACACCTTCAAAGAAGAGAAGGATTGACCGAGCTTCGTTCCTTATCGTACCCGGCGGTAAAGTTCGGCGAAAGCGCACGCAGCCGTTCGAGATCGACGCGTCCCGAGCGCGTGATATAGCTCATGGCGAACTCGACCGGCGCGAGCTTCATGTGCTCGGCGAAATGCTCGTACCAATCGGCGCTGCCGTTGGCGCCCGCGACGAGTTTCTCCAGGATCGGGCGCCGCGCCGCCTCATAGGCATCGAGCGCGACCGGCACATCACGCCTGTGCGCCGCAAGTGCCTTTTCGAGCGCAATGGCATCTTCCATCGCGAGCCGGGTGCCGGAGCCGATGGAAAAATGCGCCGTATGCAAGGCGTCGCCGAGCATCACATATTTGCCCGAAGACCAACGGGTGTTGTGAACGACGGGAAATTGCCGCCAGATTGAATTATTGGAAATCAGCGCGTGGCCATCGAGCGTGTCGGCAAACAGCCGCTCACAGGTTTGCCGCGACGTGGCGTCATCCATCTCCGCAAATCCGGCGCGGGCAAACGTATCGGCAGTCGTTTCGATGATGAACGTGCTCGCCCCCGGCGCATAGCGGTAGTGGTGAGCGTTGAACGCGCCGTATTCGGTCTGAATGAAAGTTTGCGTCAGGGTGTCGAAACGCTTGCCGGTGCCGAACCAGGCAAAGCGGTTGTGGAGGACGCGCACGCTGGCGCCGAATTCTTTTGCAATACTCCGCCGGACCAGCGAGTTCACGCCATCGGCACCGACCACGAGATCGAAATCGTCGAGTTCGGCGAGATCGCGCACGGTGCGCCGGTACATCGGCGTGATGCCGACTGAGCGCGCCCGCGCCTGCAACAGCTGTAACAGATGCAGCCGGCCGATCGCGGCAAAGCCGATGCCGTCGATCACGACACGCCGGCCGCACACATTCAGGGTCATGTCGTCCCAGGATTCCATGTGCGGCATAATCGCCGCGTAGGTATCCTCGTCGTCCTCGCGCAGGAATTCGAGCGCACGGTCGGAGAATACGACGCCGAAGCCGAAGGTGGCGTCGGCGGCGTTCTGTTCGATCACCGTAACATCGGCCGCGCGCTCGCGGCGTTTGATCAGGTAGGCGAGATAAAGGCCGGCGGGGCCGGCGCCGAGAATGGCAATGCGCATGGAATGATCGTTCGTCGTCCAACCCGCCTCATTCTGAAGGAGCGGTCCTTTTGGACCGCGTCTCGAAGAATGCGCGGCCGCATGCTTCGAGACGGCGGCTTACGCCGCCTCCTCAGCATGAGGCCGATCAGGGTATGAATCAAATCTCTGATCGCAAGCCGATCTATGCTACGCTGCGACTCCTGTCCACAGCGGCTCTCGTTTCATGATCACCATCGTCACCGCCCTCACGTTCCATATTCTCGGCGCCGTCATCTGGGTCGGCGGGATGTTCGCAGCTTATTTGTGCCTGCGGCCGGCCGCCGGTGCGCTGGAGCCGCCGCAGCGACTGCTGTTGTGGCGCGGCTTCTTTCAGAAGTTCTTCCCTTGGGTGTGGGCATCCGTCGTGGTCATCCTCGTCACCGGCTACTGGATGGTTCCCAGCTACTTCGGCGGCTTTGCCAATGCGCCACCCTACATCAACATCATGCAGGCCATCGGCTGGGTGATGATCCTGCTTTACGCGTGGCTCTTCCACGGGCCGTGGCTCAAGTTCAAGCGCGCCGTTGACGCCAAGAACTGGCCGGCGGCGGGTACGCAACTCAACCGCATCCGCCAGATCATCATGATCAATTTGCCGCTCGGGCTGATCGTGGTGATCGTCGGCGGCACGGGACGATATTGGGGGTTTTGATCGGCCTCATGGTGAGGAGCGCTCGTAAGAGCGCGTCTCGAACCATGAGGCCGCCCCATCCTTCGAGACGGCCGCTTCGCGGCCTCCTCAGGATGAGGCGGATCGTCAAATCTTCTGGTTATACTCGCCCACTTCCGGGTGGGTGCGCAGTACGCCATCGACGGCGGCGAACATCTCGCGCATGCGCGCTTCCGACACCGGGCTTTCCACCACCACGACCAGCTCGGGCTTGTTCGATGAGGCGCGCACCAGACCCCAGGTGCCGTCCTCGACGGTGACGCGGACGCCGTTGACGGTGACCAATTCACGGATCGGCTGGCCGGCGACCTTGTCACCCTTCTGCTTGGCCGCCTCGAAGTGCTTCACCACCGCATCGACGACGCCGTATTTCTTTTCGTCGTCACAATGCGGCGACATGGTCGGTGAGCCCCAGGTCTTCGGCAGCGCCCTTCGCAACTCGGCCATCGTCTTGTCGGGGCTGCGGTCGAGCATGTCGCAAACCGCGATACCGAAGATCATGCCGTCGTCATAGCCGCGGCCGAACGGCTTGTTGAAGAAGAAGTGGCCGGACTTCTCGAATCCGGCGAGCGCGTTCAGCTCATTGACGCGGCGCTTGATGTAGGAATGGCCGGTCTTCCAGTAGTCGGTTTTGGCCCCGTTTGCCTTCAGCACCGGATCGGTGAGGAAAAGCCCGGTCGACTTCACGTCCACCACGAAAGTCGCGCCCTTGTGCTGCTCCGACATGTAGCGCGCCAGCATGACGCCGACCTTGTCGGCGAAGATTTCCTCGCCTTCGTTGTCGACCACGCCGCAACGGTCGCCGTCGCCGTCAAAGCCCAGACCGACATCGGCTTTATTGGCGAGCACCGCGTCGCGCATGGCATGCAGCATCGTCAGGTCTTCGGTGTTCGGGTTGTAATTTGGAAAGGTGTAGTCAAGCTCACAGTCGAGCGGCACGACCTCGCAACCGATCGCCTCCAGGATACGTGGCGCGAAGGCCCCCGCCGTTCCGTTGCCGCAGGCGGCAACCACTTTGAGCTTGCGGGTGATCTTGGGCCGGCTGGTGAGGTCGGCGATGTAGCGCTCGGGGAAATTCTCGACGAATTCGTATTCACCGCCGCCTCTGAGATCGAACTTGGCGCCGAGCACGATCTCCTTCAAACGCGTCATCTCGTCGGGGCCGAACGTGAGCGGGCGGTTGGCGCCCATCTTCACGCCTGTCCAGCCGTTGTCGTTATGCGAGGCGGTGACCATGGCGACACAGGGCACGTCCAAGGCGAACTGCGCGAAATAGGCCATCGGCGTGATGGCAAGGCCAATGTCGTGCACCTTGCAGCCGGCGGCGAGCAGGCCGGAGATCAGCGCCATCTTCACAGAGGCCGAATAGCCGCGGAAATCATGGCCGGTGACGATCTCGGGCTTCACGCCCATTTCGCGGATCAACGTGCCGAGACCCATGCCCAACGCCTGCACGCCCATCAGATTGATTTCTTTCTCCAGGAGCCAGCGCGCGTCGTATTCGCGGAAGCCGGTCGGCTTCACCAGCGGCGACGACTCGTATGCATACGTATTGGGCTTCAGGTCGGATTTCGGTTTCGGAAACATCGGGTCCTCAAACGGGCAGGAAGTTGTCGAGGCAGGAATTTCGCACACGCTAACGCAGAACCACGACAAAGCGGTCCAAAAAAGGCTCCGCTGTTGCACACCACCATCGATCGCTGGATCGAGCCCGGCAATCACCCTGATGAGGGTCGCCTTCGACCATTGGGTATTACTGCTCGAGAATCATGCGATCGCCGGCGAGTTCGCAACACTTGAGTCGAGACAACAAGCAGAGGCACGTAAGGCGGACCGGGAGATTCGAGTTATTGTCCACGCGGCTTGGCGCGGCGGGTGGCCGGCGCCGTTAGCGGATCGTCGGGCCAAGGGTGCCTGGGATAGCGGCCGCGCATCTCCGTCTTCACGTCGGCGTAGCTGCCGCGCCAAAAGCCGGGCAAATCGCGCGTCACCTGCACCGGCCGATGTGCCGGAGAAAGCAGCTCAA
>DASTWX010000078.1:0-5709 GCA_035765795.1 Pseudolabrys sp.
ACACTCTTGGACGTGTCCACACCAATTCGGATAATCTTCGTCACGGACGGCTCCCTTTGTCTGAGGTCATTGATCCGAATGAGATCGCTGACGACCTCATTCTGGCACAGCGATGCCGTCGGGGGCCGTCCACCCCAACAGATACCTGCTCGATGCTTGTTTCTGGATTCCGGGTTCGCGATCTTCGATCGCGTCCCGGAATGAGAACCAGTCGGCTCACGTCCCCTCCCCTTGCAAAACCGCGGCGACTGCTTCGTGATCGGAAAAGTGGACGGTGCGGTCGCGCATGATTTGGCCGGTTTCGTGGCCTTTGCCCGCGATCAGCAAAACGTCGCCTTTGTTCAACCCGAGGATGGCCGCACGGATGGCTTCGCCGCGGTCGCCGATATCGGCCGCATCCGGCGCCTGCGCCAGAATGGCGGCACGGATTGGCGCGGGGTCTTCGCTGCGGGGATTATCATCCGTGACGATAACGCGGTCGGCGCCCTCGGCCGCGATGCGACCCATCAGCGGGCGCTTGCCGGAATCGCGTTCACCGCCCGCACCGAAGACGACCACGAGCTTCCCGCTGGCATATGGCCGCATGGCGGCAAGCGCCTTCTTCAAAGCATCCGGCTTGTGCGCGTAGTCGATGAAGATCGGCGCGCCGTGATAGCTGCCCACGTATTCGAGGCGGCCTTTGGCGCCCTGCAGAGTTTCAAGCGCTCCGAAAACGCGCGGTGGATCACCGCCGGTGCCGATGGCGAAGCCGGCGGCGAGCGCCGCGTTCTGCACCTGGAAGGCTCCGACCAGCGGCAGCTTGATTGTGTAGGTGCGGCCGGCATGTGCGAGCCGCACGACTTGCGCGAATCCTTCGACAGCGCCGTCAAGCAGCCGAATGTCGGTGCCACCCTCGCCGACGGTGATCACTCTGAGGCCGCGCCTCTCGGCAACATCAATCACTTGGCTGGAATAACAGTCGTCGACATTAATGACGGCGTGTCCGCCCGGTTTGACGAGCGTGTCGAACAAACGCAGCTTGGCGGCGAGATACGCCGCCATCGTCGGATGATAATCGAGGTGGTCGCGTGAGAGGTTGGTGAAAGCGCCGGCGTCGATATGCACGCCGTCGAGGCGGCGCTGCTCGAGACCGTGCGAGGAGGCCTCCAGCGCAAGATGCGTGATGCCTTCGCCGGCCAGCCGGTCCAGCGTGCGATGCAGTTCGATGGGATCGGGCGTGGTGAGCGAACCATAGGTCTCGCCTTTTGGCGAGACGACGCCGATGGTGCCCAAACTCGCGGCTTGGTAGCCCAGCGCGGCCCAGAGTTGGCGCGTGAACGCGGCGACCGACGTTTTTCCGCTGGTACCGGTCACCGCCGCGATGGTTTGCGGCTGGCGCGGGAAGAAAGCGGCGGCACAGAGCGCCAGCGCCCGGCGCGCGTCATCGAGCTGAATGAAAGCGACATCAGATGGAAGTTCGGGCGCACATTCCGCCATCACCGCAACCGCGCCCGCCGCCAGTGCTTGCGGTACGAAAGCAAGTCCGTCGCTCTTCGTGCCCGGCACGGCGACGAACAGATCGCCCGATTTCACCTTGCGGCTGTCGGCCGCGATGCCGCCGAGTTCAAGCTCGGCGAAGCGCCGATCGAAGCGGGCATTCTGAAGCGGCAGGTCGCTAAGTTTCATGGCATTGAGCTCAGGCCTCTCCGTTCCTTCCCCTGAAAGGGGGAGGGTTAGGGAGGGTTTCACAAGCACTGGCTTCCCACAAATTTCAAGACGACCCCCAACCGCCTGCCTGCGCTAACGCTTCGGCAGGCGACCTCCCCCCTTTCAGGGGGAGGTAAAGAGGAGTGTTACCGGCTCGGCAAGGCATCCGCCAGGATGAGCTTGCCCGAAGGCGGCAGGTCGAAGCGCGGCTCGAGATCAAGCAATGGCGCCACCCGCGCGATCACTTTGCCGGCGGTAGGGCCGGAGTTCCACCCGGCAGTCGCAAAGCCGTGCGTCCCCTGCACCGGCTGCGGCTCGTCGAGCATGATCAGCACCAGGTATTTCGGCTTATCCGACGGCAGCACCGCCATGAAGTCGGTGAGCAGCTTATGCTTGGCGTAGCGGCCATTGACCACCTTCTCGGCCGTCCCGGTCTTGCCGCCGACGTAGTAGCCCTCGACATTCGCGAAGGTGCCGGTGCCCTTCTCGGCGTTCAGCCGCAACAGGTAACGCATGTCGCGGCTGGTCGACGGCTTGAGCACACGTTTGGCGATCGCCATCGCCTCGGCGCGGGTGCGCTTGAGGAATGTCGGCGTGATCAAGAAGCCGCCATTGACGGTCGCCGCGACGGCCATCGCCGCCTGCAGCGGCGCGACCGATAAACCGTGACCGAAGGCAATGGTCACGGTGTTCAACTCGCCCCAATTCTTCGGCACGATCGGCTCGGCGCTTTCGGGCAATTCGGTGCGCAGCCGCGTGAGCTGACCCATTTTGCGCAAAAAGGCTTTGTGTCCGTCGACGCCGACGGCCAGCGCCATGCGCGCGGCGCCGATGTTCGAGGAGAAGGTGAATATCTCGGGCACCGAGAGGAAGCGGTGCTTCGGCTCGTAATCATGGATGGCGAAGCGGCCGTAATGCAACGGATGTGTCGCGTCGAATTTCGATGAGAGCGTTGCCTTGCCGTCATCGAGCGCCATTGCCACCGTAAGGATCTTGAATGTCGAGCCCATCTCGTAGACGCCGGTGGTCATCCGGTTGATGCGGCTCGGATCGTTGGCTTGCTGCGGGTTGTTGGGGTCGTAGTCCGGCTCCGACACCAACGCGATGATTTCACCGGTATTGACGTTGAGGATCAGGCCGGACGAAGCCTTTGCCTTGTATTTTTCGCGCGCTTTCACCAATTCGTCGCGCAAGGCATATTGCGCGCGCAGGTCGAGGGAAAGCTGCACCGGCTTCTGGAGCCGGTCGCTCGCAAGCCCCGCCATGTGCAGCGCGGCCAAGCCTTGCCCATCGATCCATTTCTCCATCCCGGCGATGCCTTGGTTGTCGATGTTGGTCAGGCCGATGACTTGCGAGACGGTCGGGCCGTTCGGATAGACGCGCTTGTTCTCGGGCAGGAAGCCGATGCCCGGAATGCCGAGGTGATGGATTTCGCGCTGTTGCAAGGGTGAAATTTCACGCTTGAGCCAAACGAATCCGCGATTCGACGACAGCCGCTCGCGTAATTCCTTGGCGTCGAGATCAGGCAGCGTGGCGGTCAATAACTCTTCCGCTTCATCGACATCGATGAGCTTGCGCGGCTCGGCGTAAAGCGAAGGCGCTTTCACGTCCGTTGCCAGCAGCATGCCACGCCGATCGATGATGTCCGGCCGGGCGGTGGCGACCGCATCCTGGCCGATGCTGTGACGATCGCCGTGTGCATTGCTCGCTACCGCGAAAATCACCAGCTTGGCGCCGACCACCGCGTAAAGCACGGCAAAACCAACGATTGCGAGTCCGAGCCGCGCCTTTGCCTTCACATGACGATCGACGTTCCGGCCGTAAAGCATCGAGCGCACGAAGCGCTGCCACCGTGTTTCCCGTCTTTGAATCGACATGGCGTCACCTCGCCTGAGAGGCCGGCAAGCTGCCGGTGGTTTCGGGTGCGGACGGTCCCCGCGGATGGGATGCCAGAAAAGCCGCAATCGGATCGCTGGTGTCCGGCGGTGCATCCGGCGGCCGCGGCGGCAAATGGTCGAAGTTGCCGAACTGCGTGGTCTTCACCGGCTCCAGTTTGAGGAAACGCTCAGCCAGCGCCTGAATGCGGCTCGGCGTGTCGCGTCTCGCCCATTCGGCCTTAAGGAAGGCGATCGCATCGCGCTCTTTGCGCAACTCGTTGTGCAGCTTGGCGACCTTCTCGGCCTGCAAGGTCGAATCGAATTTGATCTTGTAGACCGCGGCAGCCGCAACGATCAGCGCTGCGATCACCAGGATATTGACGGTGCGCATCATGAGCGCCGCCCTTTCACGACATCGCTCAGGGCCGGCACCCGCGGCAGCAATACACCGGGGTCATCTGCGTGCGCCACAGCCTCCGTGCGTTCGGCGGCGCGGAGTTTTGCCGAGCGGGCGCGCGGATTGCGCGCGACCTCCTCGTCATCGGCGACCGCCGGCCGTTTGGTGAGCACGCGGAAGCTCGGCGCAGGCCGCGCGATCTCCGGCGCATGGCGCGAACCGCCACGCGTTTCGCTGCGGTCGGCGAAATACGATTTGACGACACGGTCCTCGAGCGAATGGAACGAGACCACCACCAATCTTCCGCCCGGCGCGAGGATACGCTCGGCGGCGGCCAGCGCCCGCGCAAGCTCGGCGAGTTCATCGTTGACGAGAATGCGCAGCGCCTGGAACGTGCGCGTCGCCGGATGAATATTCCCCGGCCGCGAGCGCACCACCGATGAGATCAGATCGGCGAGCCTGGCGGTGGTTACGATCGGCGCCAACTCACGCGCGCGCACGATCGCGCGGGCTACCGCCCGCGCGTGGCGCTCCTCGCCGAGAAGAAAGATGATATCGGCAAGGTCGCGCTCGGAGGCGGCGGCGATCACATCCGCGGCGCTCGGGCCGGTGCCGCTCATGCGCATGTCGAGCGGACCGTCCAACCGGAATGAGAACCCCCGCGCGGCGGTATCGAGCTGCATCGACGAGACGCCGACGTCGAGCACGACCCCGTCGATGGCCTCGAATCCGGAGTCCTTGGCGATGCGGTCGAGTGCCGAGAAACGACCTTCGACGAGCGTCAGGCGGCCGTCCCCATCCCGCGCCAATTCGGCCCCGAGCGCGATGGCGTGCGGGTCACGATCGATACCGATCACGCGGGCTCCCTCGGCGGCCGACAGGATGGCGCGCGTGTAGCCGCCCGCGCCGAAGGTGCCGTCGACGTAGACGCCGCCGGATCGAACCTGGAGAAACGCAACCGCCGCGGCGCCGAGCACGGGAATGTGGGGGGCTGGTCCGCCAGCGACAGCTCGAAAGCCGTCGCCGCCCACCGTCATTCCCGTGCTCCAAGCGCGTCGCGCGCCGCCGACTGGGAGCCAAGCTCGGCTTTGAGCGCGCGCACCCTTCGGGTGGCCTCCGCGAGCTCTCTGCGAAATCGGCCCGGCTCCCAGATCTGAAACTTGTGTCCGAGGCCGACGAACGCGACGGCCTCGGTAATGCCTGCGTGACTCTTCAAGCTTTCGCTCAGGCTCACACGCCCCTCGCCGTCGATCTTCAACGTTTCGCTGGTGCCGTAGAGCGCCATCGCAAACTGCTCGCGGCCCTCCGAGAACGGGGCGTAGCGGGCGATCAAGGATTCGATCTCCGACATCAACGCACCACCCCCTGCATCGATCGCCGGCGCATCGAGCGCCGGATAGCAATAGAGCCCGTCGAAATCGTCGCGGGTGAGCACCGAACGAAAGGGGGCCGGAATGGAGACGCGCCCCTTGGAATCGAGCCGCAACGTGAAGTTCGACACGAAGCGGTCCATTTGCCGCACTCCACGCCGGGCGGACTGATATCGCGGCGGCCAATTCGCCGCGATCCGCGCGAATCCGCGAGCCGTTCGGCCAAATACCGGGAAAACGGTCCAAAATCCGTGCGCTATTATGGGATATCATGGGATAATATGGGCGTCAATGGAAGGCGTCTGCCCGAAGCCCTTTTCGGCGCTTTCCGACGCAGACGATCCCTTCCTCATTAACTGCGCTTAAGCTTAAGGAATTA
>DASTWX010000079.1:0-10169 GCA_035765795.1 Pseudolabrys sp.
GGTGGGGTCAGTTCTAACCGTCGGCAATTACCCCCCACCCGGCCGGCTTGCGCCGGCCACCCTCCCCCGCAAGCGGGGGAGGGATTATCAAGAGCCCCACACCTCTTCCGCCACCTCGACGACCATCCGCAGCTTGGCCCATTGCTCTTCCTCCGCTAAGGCGTTGCCTTCCTCGGTCGAAGCGAAGCCGCACTGCGGCGAGAGGCAGAGCTGGTCAAGCGCGATGTATTTCGTCGCCTCGTCGATGCGGCGTTTGAGGTCGTCCTTCGATTCGAGGCGGCCGGTCTTTGTGGTGACGAGGCCGAGCACCACCTGCCGATCCTTGGGCACGAGCTTGAGCGGCTCGAAACCGCCGGCGCGCTCGGTGTCGTACTCCATGAAATATCCGTGCACTTTGATGCGATTGAACAGTATCTCCTGCTCGGCGGCGTAGCCGCCCGTGCCCATGAAGGTCGATTTGTAGTTGCCGCGGCACAGATGCATGGTAATGCGCATTTCCGATGGAATATCCGACATGGCCATGTTGATGAGATCGCCGTAGAGGGGACCGAGCTTTTCCGGATCGTCGCCGCGATCTTTCATCTGCTGCCGATACTTAGGATCGCACAGCATGGCGATGAATACTTCATCAAGTTGTAAGTAACGGCAGCCGGCGTCGGCGAAGGCGCGCACAGCTTTTCTGTAAGCCTGACCGAGGTCCTCGAACATGGTGTCGAGCGAGCGATAAATCTTGCCGTCGATCGGCGGCTTGGCGGGGCGGCCATAAAGCGCCGACGGGGCCGGAATGGTAATCTTCGGTGTGCGCTTGGTATGCGCGGCGACAAACTTGAAATGATCGATCATCGGGTGGCCGGAAAATCCGATCTTGCCGGTGACCTTGATACCTTCGTTGCGGGTGTTCACGCCGGCGAAGGCGATGCCTTTCTCCATGACATTCTTTTCGACCCCGTCGAGACCCCAGAGGAAATCGAGATGCCACCAGGAGCGGCGGAATTCGCCGTCAGTGACCGATTGCAGGCCGACTTCTTCCTGTTTTTTGATTACGCGCTCGACTTCGCGATCTTCCACAGCCTTGAGCGCGGCAGCATCGATCTCGCCTTTCGCTTGCTTGGCACGGGCTTCTTTGAGCGCGGCCGGACGCAAGAGGCTGCCGACGTGATCGGCGCGGAAGGGCGGTTGCGTGCGTTGGGTCATTGGAACACCTCTCGTTCGTCATGGCCGGGCTTGTCCCGGCGGCCCGGCGATGACAGCCAAATTTGTGGCGAGGCTGCCCCCCACCCGGTCGCCGGAGCCTACGATCGGGCAGCGCTTTGCGCGGACCCGTTCGTCGACCACCCTCCCCCGCACTCGCCTTCGCGAAGCCGAAGCGGCTTCGCTTCGGCGGAGCAAGGAGCGGGGGAGGGATTACCTCAGCGGCCCCACACCTCTTCGGCCAATTCAACAATCATCCGCAATTTCGCCCATTGCTCTTCCTCGGCGAGTACGTTGCCCTCTTCCGTGGAAGAGAAACCGCATTGCGGCGACAGGCAAAGACGCTCGAGCGGCACGTATTTTGTCGCCTGCTCGATACGGCGCAGGATGTCGTCGCGCGGCTCGAGCCGGCCGGTTTTCGAGGTGACAAGGCCCAGAACCACCAACTTATCGCCTTTGAGCGCGCGCAGCGGCTCAAAGCCGCCGGCGCGGTCTGTATCGAATTCGAGGAAATAGCCGTCGATGTTCACCTCGCCGAACAACGGCTCAGCGACGAACTCGTAGCCGCCCGAGGCGATAAAGGTGGAGCGGAAGTTGCCGCGGCACGAATGCATGGTGATCGTCATGTCGGCGGGCTTGGCTTCCAGCGCTTTGTTGGTCGTGCGCGCGTAGCGCTTGGGCAGCGCGTCCGGATCGTCGCCGCGCTTCCTGGACTGGTCACGCTGGTTGGGATCGCAGATCATCGCCCAGGCGGTGTCGTCGAGTTGAAGATAGCGGCAGCCGGCGTCGTAAAAGGCACGGATAGCGTTCTGGTAGGCAACGGCGACATCGTCGAAATAGGCGTCGAGGTCGGGATAGATTTCCTTACTGATCGATCGCCGGCCTTGGCGGAAATGCAAGGTCGAAGGCGCGGGGATGGTCATCTTCGGCGTCACCGCGCAGTGCGCCTTCAAGAACTTGAAATGCTCCACATGCGGATGCGTGGAGAAGCCGACCTTGCCGACAACTCGCACGCTTTCCGATTTCGTGTCGATCCCAGCGAAGTGGATGCCTTCGCCGGTCTGATACATCTCCACGCCGTCGAGTCCCTTGTAGAAATCGAAATGCCACCAGGAGCGGCGCAGCTCGCCGTCGGTGGCGAGCTTCAGCCCGATCTCCTCCTGCTTCTTGATGACTTTCTCGATCTCGCGGTCCTCGACCGCTTTGAGCGCCGCGTCGTCGATCTCGCCTTTCGCATGCTTGGCGCGCGCTTCTTTCAGGGCGGCCGGACGCAGGAGACTACCGACGTGATCGGCGCGGAACGGTGGCTTGGTGCGTTGGGCCATTGATGACTTCCCGGAGCTTGCTTTCTTAATCCCTCTCCTGAAAGGGGAGGGTCGGCGAGCGAAGCGAGCCGGGGTGGGGTCACTGTGAGACTAGCCCCCACCCGGTCGCCGGAGCCTGTCATCGGGCCGCGCTTCGCGCGGACCCGTTGGGCGACCACCCCCTCCCCCGCACTCGCCTTCGCGAAGCCGAAGCGGCTTCGCTTCGGCGGAGCAAGGAGCGGGGGAGGGATTACCTCAACGCCCCCACACCTCGTCCGCCAACTCGACCACCATGCGCAGCTTCGCCCACTGCTCTTCTTCGGCGAGCACGTTGCCTTCCTCGGTGGACGCGAAGCCGCATTGCGGGGACAGGCAGAGTTGATCGAGCGCGACGTATTTGGTCGCCTCGTCGATGCGCTTTTTCACCTCATCCCGCGGTTCGAGCCGGCCGCTCTTGGTGGTGATGAGCCCCAGCACCACGATCTTGTTGCCTTTGGGCAGGAAGCGCAGCGGCTCGAAACCACCGGCGCGATCGGAGTCATATTCGAGAAAATAGCCGTCGTAATTGCACTTGGCGAGCAGCGTCTCCGCCACCGGCTCGTAGCCGCCGGACGAAATGAAGGTGGAACGGAAGTTGCCGCGGCACACGTGGGTCGTGATCGTCATGTCCGCAGGCTTGGCTTCCAGCGCCTTGTTGATGCACCTCGCATAGGTCTCCTGCAAGTGATCGACGTCGAGCCCGCGCTCGCGCGCTTTGCTCAGTTGCTCCTGCGAGCAGAGATACGCCCACGCCGTGTCGTCGAACTGCAGATAACGGCAGCCCGCACCGTAAAAAGCTTTGATCGCCTCCTGGTAGGCGACCGCCAGATCGTCAAAGATGGCATCGCGGCTGGCGTACACAGATTTGCTGACCGCGTTAGGTTCGAGCCGAAAATGGAAGGTCGAGGGCGCCGGGATGCACATCTTCGGCGTCACCTTGGTATGCGCCTTCAAGAACTTGAAGTGCTCGATCATCGGGTGGTCGGAGAAGCTGATCTTCCCCGTCACCTTGATGCTGCGCGGCTTGGTCTGCACACCCTGAAATTGGATGCCATGGTCGAGCTCGTAAATCTCTACGTTGTCGAGCCCGCCATAAAAATCGAAGTGCCACCACGAACGGCGGAATTCGCCGTCGGTGGCGAGCTTGAGACCGACTTCCTCCTGTTTCTTGATGATCTTTTCGATCTCCCGGTCTTCTACCTCTTTCAGCTCGGCAGCGCTGATCTTTCCCGCCTCTCGTTTGGCGCGCGCATCCTTGATCGGTGCAGTGCGCAATAGGCTGCCGACTTCGTCGGCGCGGAAAGGCGGTTTCGTCCGTTGTGCCATCGTATCCTCCGCAAATAGGCCCGCGAGCGTGCCGACGCTCAGGTTCGTCGTGTTGCGCGTGGCCGCTTTCAAGTCCCGCGTCCCGGGACAAGTCTAAATCGAGATCACGCGTCGTGCGAATGAGCCATAGCACGGCCGCCGGGAAGCTGTCCCAGAGCGGCTTCGCATGCATAGCTTGCGGTTTCAACCGTGCCGCCGAAAGAAAGATAATGCAGGCTGATGTCGCCCAGGTGGCCGCCCGCGGAAGCCGCGGACAGTTCGCTGACGATGCGGTCGGGCCCGACGTGGCCGATCAGGCTTGTGCCGACGCCGGATACAAGGCCACGCAGCGAAGCATTCACGCCGCAGCGGCGGGCAAAGCGCAGGAGCGCCGGCACGCTGGTCGGGCCCACGACGCCGATCTGCACCGGCAGCGTGATGCCGCAGGCGCGCAGTTGCCGCAGCCAGCCGAGGATGCGCTCGGGCGAAAAGGAGAATTGGCTGACGATATCGACCTGCAGGCCCTGCGCCACCGCGACGGCGATCTTCTCATCGAGCGCCGCTTCCAATCGGCCGGGCGGAATGCGCGGATGGCCTTCCGGGTACGCGCCGATGCCGATCGCCTCGAAGCCGAATTCGCGCAAGCCGCCGTGCTGGATCGCCGCCAGCGCGTCGTGAAGCGGCCCCGCCGGCTCGACATCGCCGCCGATGACCAGCAGCCGGCGCATGTCGGCCTCGCCGCGCAGCGATTTCAGCAATTCATGCAGATATCGAAGGCTGACGATTCGCCGAGCAGCGATGTGGGCGACGGGCTCAAGCCCCGAACGGCGCAGACGTGCCGCCGCCTCAACCAATTCAGCCGCCGGCTGATTTCTTACGGCGGTGAGATAGATTGCTGTGCCAGCGGGCAATAATACCGCGAGTTGCGCGATCTCCGCCGCCGTCGGCCGCGTAGCTTCGAGCGAAAAGCGTCGCGCAAGGGCGGGAGTTATCATTCGGCACCTCACTCCCGCCGGCGCGATATCACGAAGGACTCGTCGTAAAACCACAGGCCGCCATTTTTCTGCAGCACTTCGCGCGTCGCATCGATGTAGCGGCGGTCACTGTTCACGTCGGACAGGCGGTCGTCCTCGATCTGCGCCACATAGATGGCCGCATTCCACGCGGCGAGCAGCGTGGACGTGCCGATCGAGGCGGAGATTTCCGATGGAAGCGTGTGCATCTCGTAGCGGAACAGCGAGCGCTGGTCGGAATAAGCGTTGAAGTTGAGATCGCGCCCTGCCGGTCCCAATTCGTGCTTCACTTCTTTCAGCAGGTCGTGGCGATTGTGCATGAACGGATTATCGTTCGGCCACACCTTGTGGATGATTTCCATGCCGGGATCGTGCCCGTAGGAATGAATGGCGATCATCCGCCCGCCGGGCCCGAGCGCGCGGGCAAGCGGGCCGAGCACGCGCTTGGCCTTGAATTGGACGGAGGCCCGCGCGCGGTAGGGCTGCGACGCGATGACGAGGTCGTAGTCGGCGACGGTGCCGCCCGGCTTGGGTACGATCTGATCGAGCAGGAAGCGGTGATCCGCGCGGTACAGCACCAGGATCGCCGGCCGCTCGTAGACCGGGTTGCCGCTCTTCGCCGACACGCCCGCTTTCCAGCTCTCGGCCAGGAACGGTTCGAGGTCGGTGATCTGCTTCTCGAAGGCGTGCGCCGTATTGCCCTCCATCGCCACTTCCTTCCACACGAGGCTGGTGGCGGCGCTCACGGACTTTACGGCAAGCCACGGTGCTTCAGCGTAAGCGAGATTGGTGAGCACCAACACGGTCGCCGGATGCTCGACGAAACGGTCGGCCATCTTCTGTAAGGTGAGACGTACGTCCTCAAGGCTGATTTCCTTGCCGACGACATAGAACGGCATCGTCGAAAAGCGGTCGTGCATGGTGCGCATCACGCGCGCGAGCACCGTGCCGTCGCCGACACCGGCGTCGAACACCCGCACCGCCGGCGGACGCGGATGGATATTGGCAAGCTCGAGACCGACGCGGTTGGCGACCTCCCATTTCTCGGAGCAGGTGTTGACGAACAGCAGATATTTCTGCCGGTTGTCGAAAAAGCGGAAATTGCGCTGCGGATCGTCGGTAGCCTGGCCGGACGCTACCGGCGGCGCCGGCGGCGTGATCACCGGCAGCGCCGGCGGCGGCGGCTCAAAAATCAAACGACGACGCCCAGGAGCCTCGTCAACATGACTGGCCATGAATGAGCGGATGCGCTCCAGCGTATCGGTGGTGATGCGGCCGCCATTACGCAGGCGGCTCGCAAGCTTGCCGTCGTTCACCGCGCGGCGGCCGAAGGTCGATTCCGCAAGCCCCCGCTGACGGCAAAAATCGCTGATCTCCTGGAGAATTTGCTCGTTCATGGCGCGCTTCCTGTGCGGCTCTCGAAGGCCGCTCGGGAGCAAAGGAACCAAGCCAGGCAGGCGCCGTCAACCACAAAAATAGGATGGGAAAAGATGGGCGGAATGGGTGGGCGGACCCAATGTTGGGCGTTAGTGCGGTCTCCGCGTCGGCTTACCCCCGCTGGGTCGCGAACACTTTCGTCCGAATATGTCAATGAAACAACGCGTCAACCATTGGGACCAACGCAGCCACCACTCTGCGGATCGACTCGAAAGCGGCCGACGCGCCCTGCCGCTCCCGCTTTGCGCCCAAGACGATCGACGTAGTTTGGCGGCCGCCGCCCACTCACGTGGGCAGGAGGTTGGGCGCCGGCAAAGCCGTTAAGGCCTAGATTTCGAAGAAAACCGTCTCGTTTTCGCCTTGAACGCGGATGTCGAAGCGATAAAGCGGCTGCCCATTCCGGCTTTCCTTGTGGGCGATGAGCGTCCCACGCCGCTCTTCCGGCACCAGCGCTAGGATGGGATCGGCGTCGTTGGCCTTTTCGTCGGAAAAGTAGAGGCGCGTGTAGATTTGTCGCAGCATGCCGCGCGAGTAGACGCAGACGACAATATGCGGCGCCTGCGGCTTGCCGTTCGGCCCCGGCACCGGGCCCGGCTTGATCGTATCGAAGGCGTAGACGCCGTTCTTGTCAGTCGCCGAGCGGCCGAATCCCTTGAACTGGGTGTTCGGCAGCGATCGGTTGTCGCGCGGATGGGCGTAGCGGCCTTGCGCGTCGGCCTGCCAGATCTCGATCATCGCGTCGTTGATCGGCACACCGTCGCCATCGAGAACCCTGCCTTCGATACGGATGCGTTCGCCGCTCGCGTCCGGCGTGACCAGATTGCCGCCGACCGTTTCCTTCCAACTGTAGCTGCCGTTCGGGTCCCATTCGCAGCGGCCCTTCGGGGTGAGACCATAGGCGAAGAACGGCCCAACGGTTTGCGACGGCGTGATCTCGGATTCGGCCATGGCTTAATGCTCCATCGGGGTTTGTTCGCGTCCGCGCAGCACCATGTCGAAGCGGAAGCAGAGCGCCCAGTCGGGGATGGTGTTCTCCAGATCGAACGTCGCGATCATGCGCGCGCGCGCTTTCTCGTCCGTCACCGAATTGAAGATCGGATCGAAGGGGAAGAGCGGATCGCCGGGGAAATACATTTGCGTGACCAGCCGTGACAAAAACGAGTGGCCGAAGATGGAGAAGTGGATGTGGTTCGGCCGCCACGCATTGTAATGGTTGCCCCACGGGTAAGCGCCCGGCTTGACCGTGATGAAGCGATAATAGCCGTTCTTGTCCGTGACAGTGCGGCCCGCGCCGGTGAAGTTCGGGTCGAGCGGCGCCGGGTGCTGGTCGACGATGTGCACGTAGCGGCCGCAGGCATTCGCTTGCCATAGTTCGACCAGAGCATCCGGGATCGGGCGCTTGTCCTCATCCAGCACATGCCCATACACGATAATGCGTTCGCCGAGCGGCTCGCCCGCGTGCTGTTTGGTGAGGTCGTTGTCGCCTTCCTGGATCGCGTCGTGACCGTAGACAGGCCCGGTCAATTCCGACAGCGTGTGCGGCATCAGCACCAACGGCTTCGACGGCGAACGCTTGACGGTGCTTTTGTAACCGGGGCTGAGATGCTTGGGAAAGACGCTGAGGCTTTCGGTGGGATAGATCAGCGACATCGTTGCTCCCTTTGTTCTTCGTCGTGTTTCACGTGGCCCGCTCAAGCGCCAGCGACACGCCCTGGCCGACGCCGACGCACATGGTGGCAAGCGCAAGCTTGCCACCGTTCTTTTGCAACCCGTGCACCGCGGTGAGCGCCAACCGCGCGCCCGACATGCCGAGCGGATGACCGAGCGCGATCGCGCCACCGTGCGGATTGACGTGATCGGCATCGTCCGCAAGGCCGAGCTGGCGCAGGCAGGCGAGCGATTGCGAGGCGAACGCTTCATTGAGCTCTATCAAACCGTAATCGCCAATTTTCTGGCCGAGACGCGCCATCAGCTTTTGCGTCGCCGGCACCGGGCCGATACCCATGATGCGCGGCGGCACGGCGGCCGATGCCATGCCGAGCACACGTGCTCTTGGCGTGAGCCCGTACTTCTTCGCGGCCGCCTCCGAGGCGACGATCAATGCCGCCGCGCCGTCGTTGACGCCGGAGGCGTTGCCGGCGGTGACGGTGCCGGGATTGCGAAAGGGCGTTCGCAGTTTGGCAAGCGCTTCCAGCGTGGTTTCCGGCCGCGGGTGCTCGTCTTTGTCGACTACAACAACCTCTTTGCGGCCGGCGATTTCCACCGGCACGATTTCCTCGGCGAAATAGCCTTCCGCCGTCGCTTTTGCCGCGCGCTGCTGCGAGCGCAGGGCGAAAGCGTCCTGGTCGGCGCGGGTGACCTGAAAATCTTCGGCCACGTTTTCGCCGGTTTCCGGCATGGAGTCGACGCCGTATTGGCTCTTGATCAGCGGGTTGATGAAGCGCCAGCCAATGGTCGTGTCATAGATCTCGGCCGAACGCGAGAACGCTTCCTGCGCCTTCCCTTGCACGAAGGGCGCGCGCGTCATCGATTCGACGCCGCCGGCGATGGCCAATTCCATCTCGCCCGCGCGGATCGCGCGCGCGGCGGTGCCAACCGCCTCCAGTCCGGAGGCACAGAGCCGGTTGAGCGTCACGCCCGGCACGCTGCCAGGGAGCCCGGCAAGCAGCAGCGCCATGCGCGCGACGTTGCGGTTGTCCTCGCCGGCCTGATTGGCGCAGCCGTAGAACACGTCATCGACTGCTTCCCAATCTACTTCGGGGTTACGCTTGATGAGCGCCTTCATGGGAATGGCCGCGAGGTCGTCGGTACGCACTTTCGCGAGCCCGCCGGCATAGCGGCCGATCGGCGTGCGCACGGCATCGCAGATGAAAGCTTCAGGCATGATTTTATTCGCTCCGGCCGTGGGCTCCCCTCCCCCTTGTGGGGAGGGGTTGGGGGTAGGGGTGAAACGGAATTTCAGTTGCAGCCCCCACCCCGACGCGCTGACGCGCGTCGACCCTCCCCACGAGGGGGAGGGTTAATCGTGCGCTACTGCGCAGCCATCCCAGAATGACAGCGCGAATCATAACCATGCTCGTCCTACGCCGCTGCATGGGCCCGCGCAGTGCGGGCCTGCAATTCGCGCAAGACTTCGAGTTCCTTGGCCGTCGGTGCCGGCGTTTCGGCGACCTGGGCGGCAAACTTGAGCTGCCACCCGGTGTTCTCCTGGATTTGCGCGCGCGTGACGCCCGGGTGGATCGAGACCACGGTCATTTCTTTGCTCTCCGGATCGGGCTCGAGCAGCGCGAGATCGGTGATGAGCCGGGTCGGGCCTTTCGTGGTCACGCCCAGCTTGGCGCGGGCATCGCCGCCGGTGACATGACCGATGGAAGTGACGAAATCGAGCTTTTCGACAAAGCCGCGCTTGGTCTGCGCCATGATGATGAAAATCTCGCCGCAAGACGTCGCGATTTCCGGTGCGCCGCCGCCACCGGGCAGACGCACCTTCGGCTTGTCGTAAGGGCCCACGACGGTGGTGTTGAGATTGGCGTATTTGTCGATCTGCGCGCCGCCAAGAAAACCGACCTTGATGCGGCCGCCTTGCAGCCAATAGCGGAACATCTCCGGCACCGGCACAGTTGTCACCGCTGTCTCGCATAGTTCGCCGTCGCCGATCGACAGCGGCAGCACATTCGGCTTGGTCCCGAGCGTGCCGGATTCGTAGATCAGCGTGATGTCCGGCGCGTGTGTCAGACGGGCGAGATTCGCCGCCGCCGACGGCATGCCGATGCCGACGAAGCAGACGTCGTCGTTCTTCAACGCCCGCGCGGCGGCAATGGTCATCATTTCGTTGGGTTTGTACTCAGGCATCGCTTTTACTCCGCCGCGGCGCGTTGCT
>DASTWX010000080.1:0-47081 GCA_035765795.1 Pseudolabrys sp.
GCCCTCAATCACCAGACCGCTAAGATCTGACCTGATCGCGTAAGGCCCCTGTCCGAGTTGCGGTTGGCCCTCAATCACCAGACCGCTAAGATACATCCCTCTTCAAGGCCCTGATTTCAGGGCCTTTTTCTTTGCCTGACGCGAGGAAAACCCGCGCCCCAGCGACTCAAAACAGCGCCAGCTGATTCGGATTCTTGGGCGAGGGTTCGCGTTTTCGTCCCCTATAGGTGCGGATGTTCTCATATTGCTTATCCGTGATCTGGACCACGTGGACCTTGCCGGAGGCCGGCATCGCCGCCTCGACCCGGCGCTCCAGAGCTTCCGCCTGTTCCTTCCCGGCAGTGAATTTCAGGTAGACGGAAAACTGGCTCATCTCAAAGCCGAGGTCGAGCAAGGCGTGCCGAAACTTGGTCGCCGCTTTGCGCTCCCTTTTGGTGCCAACCGGCAGATCGAACAAAACGAATATCCACATGATCCGGTATCCGCTCAGCGCGCTCGATTGTGCCTGGTCGGCCCCGCCTCCCGGGCGAGTCGAAGCAGAGCGCTTGCCCATCACCCCTCCAGCGGCCGGGCCGGCAACGGAAGGTCCAATTTGTCACCTTCGCCCGCATAAGACTTCGCCAGCGAGTGGGCTAACCGCTCCGCGCACACCATGAGAGGGCTAAGACCCAGACTTGTCGGCAGATCGAGCACCATGATGCGCGCCAGCGCCTCTTTCGTGTCGCGATCCACTTCGCCCGCGCCGTTGCGAACGAGGCGGCACACCTCACGGTCAACCGTGGGCCGGAAGGGCTCCATCAGATCATCGACCAGCACCATGGGGTTGGAGCGGTTCGAGTGCATCAGCCCAAAGCTCGGATGCAGGCCCGCCGCCATAACCGCCCGCGCCACACCAGCCCTCAACACGGCATAGCCGTAATTCAAGAGACCATTGACCCCGTCGCCGTCCTTGTCGCGCCGAAACTCCGAGCCCAACAGAAGCGGCCAATAGCGGCGTGCGGCTTCCGCCTCGACATTGTCGGGATCGCCGGAGCGCACTTTGCGCGACAGCAGAAAGAAGCCGCCATTGGGCGCGCCGACCGCCGCCAGCGTCGCGGCTTGCGCGAGGATTTTTGCCCGGACGAGCTGCGCCCACAGGCGCTTCTTCAATGGAAGGCTTGCGGCCATCTGGTCGTGCATGCGCCCGGTCTGGACGTGATGCGCATCCACCGGCCAGACGATCGCGGCCGGCATGTGGTTTGCGCCGCACAGCACGACGGGCACGCCGCGTTTGGAGAGTTCGACCAGCGCGTTGTTGGAGTAGGTCAGGCCGTGCGCGTTGGCGATCACGGCGCCGATGTCGTCCAGCGGGACCTTGCCGAGCTCGGCGCCCTTTTCGGAGACGGTCAGGAAGCCCCGATAAATCGCGAGGTGCCGGCCGTCGGTAGCAACTTCAATGACGCGGCCGACCATCGCGCTCTCCACACCGCCGGCTTGCAACTTCCGGTGTGAAGATTTTTGTTCTCAGCGCGCCGCGCGCAACGATTTGGTTATTCTTTGGTTAATTCTTCGGCTGCACGCGCCACACGCGGCCGAGCTCGTCGACGCGGACCAACTCGGCATTCCACTCCCTGAGCTTGTCGAAGTTGGCAAATGTCCAGCGAAACGGGTCGTCCTTATCGTCATGTCTGGCCTGGAAATTGCCCGCCTCGTTGTGCTCGACGAGATAGAGCACATTGTTGGAAGGAGACAGTCTTACGATCTTGACGATCTTGTTCTTGCCCTCATGGTCGATCCGCAGCATGTCGCCCTTGAATACGCGCATGATCGGTTCGGCTCCGCTGCCGTCCAGTTGCCAACTCGGCTTTTCATTCTTCTGATTTGCCTGAAAGACGGTCGTTGCCCGCGCGATCCACTTGCCCTCGGGCGATTGCAGAATGTCGACGAAAGCATTCTCGCCGGCGCTATAGGCTTTGTAGGCCTTGCCGGACCTGTTGCGGATCGGCACGAGATATTCCGGCTTCTCCGCTTTCGTCAGCCGTACATGGCGGATGCCGTTGGGCAGGCCCGGAATATCCTTGCGCTCGGCGAAGGACGACAGGGCAGATTTGAAATCCTTGCCTGTACCCTTTTCGCGTTCGACGTGGCCCTCGACCAATTTGCGTAAGCGCCGGTCGCGAATGCGCTCGATCTCCGTTTCTTTGAGGTCGCGGAAGGCTTTGCGGTAGACGAGATTGCCGCCGTCTTCTTTTTCCGGCTCCCGAACCGTTCCATAGGCCGTATCTTCGTGCAATTGGCCGGAAGTGTCGTCTTGCGCACCCTTTCTGACGCCGAAACTGCCGTGATCCGGCTTGTGCGAGATCGTCATGGCTTTCAGTTTGGCGTCGAGATCATCGCGCAGCGTGGGCCAGGGCAGGGGAATTTCGATCTTCTGCCGCTCCTCGTCATAGGCGCTCGACATGCGATGCAAGAGCTTGCGGTCGGTGAGCGCGGCGACGAGCGAATCGATGGCGTGATGCCGGTGGTCCTTGCGATTCTTCGCGCTGCTGTAATTGTGATCCGGCAGTAGATCGTTGAGTCCCCATTTGGCGCGGATCATCGCCGTCAGCTTTCCGGGCAGGACGTGGATTTTGTAAGGGTCCGTCACGGCGGCGAGGTAGTGCTTGGCGACCCGCGCCAGCCAGCCGGTTTCGTTGAGCTGCCGCGCCTGAAAGCCGCCGGATTTATCGCAGCGTGCCCGCGCGTCCGGGTCAAAGCGCCAGCGTTTGCTTTTCGGCAAAGCCGCCGCGCGTTGCGAGATCGCATCCCAGTCATAGGGCGCGCCTTCCCTTTTTCCGAAGGCCTCATAGGGCGTGCGGTTGCCTTTTTCGCGATTGGCGTAGCGCATGCAGATAATTTTGTTCGCCGCGCTATCGTCCCAACTATCCGAGAAGGGAATGAGGTGATCGACGTCCACCTCTTCCGAGAATAGCCGTTCGATGCTGATGACCTCGCCCGTATAGGGGCAGCGACGGTCTAGCGGGTCACGTTGATTCTGTTCTTCCCACAATCGTATCTTGAGCAGATTGCGGGCGTTCACGGCTTGGCCGAGCTTACGGATTTCGTCCGCGCGCCCCTCGTTCTTCTTCTGATTTTCGGCCTGTTCCTTTTCCAGCTCCGCCAGCTGTTTGGGTGAAAGCTTGAAATCGCGCGTCATCTCCACGGTGATTTCCGCCGGCGGCCCGTATTCCGTGATCAGCGCATTGACCACGCGGCGCAACTGGCCGAGCCCAATGTGCACGGTGGGATTGGGAAAACGGCCCCAGCGTTTCTCGTCGGGATCATCGGGATTTCCGCTACCGACGACGTCGTCCTCCAGCCATTCTCCGTAATAGGGCAAAAGGCCGTCTAGCGAGAGAGCGCCATCAGGTTGGTGGACTCCTTTATATCCCGCTGCATCTTCCGCCTGCGTCTTCGTCATTCCGCCTTCCATGAAAGGCAGGATTTTCTTGATCGCGCGCAGGCCGAGGCGGCTGTGGCCGTCCGGAAGAAAAGCGGAAGCGACCCGATCCGCAGTCTCTCTATTCAGTCCCACGTTTTCTTCGAGCCAAGTGATGATCTGCTCCGAATCTTGTTCTTCCTCAAGCTTGATGACCATCTCTATCTGTCGATCGAGCGGGAAGCCTCGCCAAGCTTTGCCGAAAAGTGATTTGTGACAGAGTTTGGCGGCCGTCTCGTCGCCGAGCAGGTGAGGGCGCTTCTCGCTTTCCAGGTTGAATTTGGCTTCCTGCGGCAGTTTCAGCAGGCTACGGATTTTGTCGAAGGACAGTTTGTTATTCTGGAGCAGCGCCAATGCGATTTTATCGCCGTCTTCTTTGCTGAGCGGTGGCGGCTTCTGGCCTGTTTCAACAACCGCGAGATTGCGCACCTCCTGCCAAATGCGGAAGCGCTGCGCCAGCGGATGCGCCCAGGAGCAGCGGAAGCCTTCGACATCGTCCTTGCCCTTCGCCGGGTCGAGGGAGCATTTGCCGACCGGCGGCTGTTTCAGTTGCCTTTGAAAAAAGATTGCATGGCGGATTTCCTTGTGCGCTTCTTCCGTCATGGACCGGTGATGCGGCGCCTGGGCTTTCCAGACCGCGTCGAACTCATGCTCGAGCATCTGCCGGGTCGGATAGAAATCGTATTCCGCCTTCGTGCCGGCACTGACGTTGCGGGCGCGAACCGGCAATGGCGCGGGCAGCATTTCGCCGGGGAACAGCCGCTTGCGAATTTTGGCCCATGCTTTCTTTCGCGCATTGCCGGTCAGATGCTGCTTACCCAGCCGCTGTAGTTCCTCCCGGATCGCCTTCCGCCGCGCCTGCATCGCTCGCGGCGCGTGGCGACGGTTAAAAAATTCGCCTAGCGTCTCCGCTGAAGCATCCGCCATGCCTTGCTGCAACTTGCCGGCAGCGGTCTTGATGGCGCCAGCCTCTTTGTCCTTCTTCTCCGTCTTCCGGTTGGAAAGAAAACCGCGCCGCTGATTGAGATGGAAAAGCGCGCGGCCGACATGGTGCGCCGGCAGCGGTTCGGCGAGCGCGTCGGCGCGCAAGGCGTAAGGATCGAGCGCCGCCAGAGCACGGCGCTCATCGCGGTCCTCGGGCATCAATCCATGCCGCGTCAACAGGCCGAGGAGATTGCCGCGCCGCTGCAAATAGCGGTCGCGCCGCCGGCGCATGCCGCGCGCGGCGCGCCGGTCGGCGGCGTTCGATTCCTTGGATTTCGGATCGCGCCCGTCAGGGAAAATGCGCACCCCGCCGGGACCGAGGCCGATGGGCTCGTCTTTGTCGTTTAGCCAGACGGCAAACCAGCCCAGCGAATTGGCGCCGACATCGATTCCGAGGCGATAGCGCCTTGAAACGGCGTTTTTCATGGCTTATTCCTCCCCGATGTGAGGAGGCGGGAGCGCACTGCGCTAGACGCTATACCAGTAGAGCAATGCGTCCCGCCCCCTCCGCCCTGCTGACCGAGGCCAGCGAATTTCTGAATATCATCATGGCCGCAGAAAAACAAATTGTTAGAAGGACCATTGCGCGCAAGAGAAGACAGGTGTATTAAGCCGCAGAAGGCCCATCGCTCCAATTGATCTTGCGTCAATGGTCCTTCGTTGCGGTTGGCCCTCAAGATTATCGCTAGCTTGACACAACCAGAGGAAGAGTAGAAGCTCCAATTCTGGTGCAGTCGACGGATAGGTTTTGCCAACGACTTAGCGGTCTGGTGATTGAGGGCCTTCCGTTCGAACAAGTTCGAAGAGAGCACCAAATGGGGCGGGCTTCGGCTCGCCCCTTCCATTTGCGTCGGGCGCCGCAGAATTACGGCCAGGCCCGGAGTGGCGAGACAAAGTTCTGAGCACACAAGCCATGAACTACCAACACCTCATCACCATCGAAGCCGGCAAGCGCGGCGGGCGGCCTTGCGTGCGCGGTTCGCGCATCGCGGTTGCCGACGTTCTCGGCTGGCTCGCCGCCGGCATGTCGCATGACGACATCCGCGCGGATTATCCCGAATTATCCGAGGATGATATCCGCGCTTGCCTTGCCTACGCGGCCGATCGAGAACGGCGGCTCATCACCGCCAAATGAAGCTGCTGTTCGACCAGAACCTCAGCTTCAAGCTCTGCCGACAATTGGCCGATGTATTTCCGGGCTCTTCCCAGGCGCGGCTGGAAGG
Organism: Pseudolabrys sp.; assembly: GCA_035765795.1. GTDB lineage: Bacteria > Pseudomonadota > Alphaproteobacteria > Rhizobiales > Xanthobacteraceae > Pseudolabrys. The sequence goes on from DASTWX010000080.1 coordinate 5,665, forward strand.
ACTTGAGCGGGCGAGCGATCGGACGCTGTGGGATCATGCGGGCCGCAATCGGTTTGTGCTGGTGACGCTCGATGCCGATTTCGCGGAAATGGCCTCATTGCTCGGGCCGCTGCCGAAGGTCATCTGGCTGCGCTGCGGTAACCAGCCGACCGCGGCAATCGAACGGATGTTGCGCGAGCACGCCGAGGCTATCGTTGCATTCGAGCGGGATCAGGCGGCGTGCCTGGAGTTGTATTGAGACGTTCGCGCCTTCAGGCTGACGGCTACGGGTTGGAGAAAGCTGTGAGGCGACCCGAAGCCCCGTCTTGCTCCGCTCTTTAGCAGGCGTATATACACCCTGCGTTGCTTGTCTACACGCGCTGCATATACGGGAGGCTGCCATGCCGCTGCACATCCGAGACGACCGCGCCGCGGTGCTCGCCCGCCGCCTCGCCAAGCGCAAAGGCGTGACCATGACCGAGGCGGTGATCGGGGCACTCGAAGGGGCGCTTGCGCGCGAGGAGCGCCCGCTTGCCGAGCGGATCGCGGAGATCGCTGACGATCTGGAGCGCGCCGGCAACCGCGCCCGGGGCCATACGCCGACCAAGCAGGAAATCGACGAACTCTGGGGCAACGAGTGATCTTTATCGATACCTCGGCCATCATCGCCATGCTCGCGCGCGAGTCCGACGGGCCGGCTCTGACCGAGAAGCTCGAACGCAACGGCGAAGCGATCACGGCCGGTCACGTCATTCTGGAATCCGCCATGCGGCTTTCGTCCATGTTCGATCTGGCCGCCACAGCTGCCGATCTGCGCGTTACCGCGCTGCTGAGGCAAACGTCGACGGCAGTCGTCCCCATCACCGAAGAGATCGGCCATCTCGCCGTCGTGGCTTTCGAGCGCTACGGCAAGGGGCGGGGGCGCGCCAGACTGAACTTCGGCGACTGTCTCTCTTACGCCTGCGCCAAGGCGTATGGTGCGCGCCTGCTGTTCAAAGGCGGCGACTTTGTGCACACCGATATTGCGAGGGCATGAGGCAGTTCGGCCGCGGCGTATGCAAGGGGTGAAGACGCAGGACTGGGCGCCGGTGGGAGGAACCCCGCGTTGGACTTGCCCTCTCGAGCGTTCAGTTTAAGACGCGCAGAGGGAAAGCAAGAAATGACCTCATCCTTCGAGATGGCCGGCTGCGCCGGCCTCCTCAGGATGAGGTCTATCGTCGCGATCCTCATGGTGAGGAGCGTCGCGAAAGCGACGAACCATGTGGATCGCGGTTACACCAAACGAGAGCCAATGGCCGACGACCTTCCCTTCTGGCGCACCAAGCGCATGAGCGAGATGACGCAACGCGAGTGGGAGAGCCTCTGCGACGGCTGCGGCCGCTGCTGCCTCAACAAGCTCACCGACGTCGACACCAACGAGACCGTGTTCACCGACGTCGGCTGCCGCCTGCTCGACGGGAACACCTGCCGCTGCCGGGACTACGCGCACCGGCAGCGCCGCGTGAAGGATTGCGTGCGGCTCACCTGGCGCAATGTCGGCCGGCTCACCTGGCTGCCGCCGACCTGCGGCTATCGGCTGGTGGCCGAGGGCAAAGACCTGCCCTGGTGGCACCCGCTGGTCTCCGGCTCGCCGGAGACGGTGCACGAAGCCGGCGTCTCGGTGCGCGGACGCGTCGCGGCGAACGAGAAGGACGTGCCCGACGAGCGGCTCGAGGATTTCATCGTCGCCTGGCCGGGCCGCTGGCCGAAGGGGGCGAAACGGAAGCGAAAGCGGGGGTGATGGGCTAAGGGCGACGAGGGCGCTTCTTCTTCTCCCTCCCCCAAAAGGGGGAGGGTCGGGGTGGGGGGTCTTCTCTTTATTCTATGAGTGCCGAATTGACCCCCACCGGCCCGCCTTCGCTAAAGCTACGGCGGGCGACCTCCCCCCTTTCAGGGGGAGGTAAGAAGAAAGCATCAGGGGGAGGTAAAGAGCAGAGGCACGCATAGCGGCTGCGCGCGCGCCCCCATTGCGCACGCTCGCGCAAAGCGGCATTGACGGCGGCTTGCCGAACGCGTCGCCGCGCTCCGCATTCTCCCTTGACCGCCTTGTTCCGCACAGTCTGCATGAGACGCATCAACACCGCATCGAGCAAGAGCAAAGCGCGCCGCGGCGGCCGCCATCCTGCCGCGGCGGTGCCGCTCGAGCGCTCGCCGGCGCTCGCGCCCGCGCAGGACGACGAAGGGGATTTCGAGCAGCCGCAGCTGCGTCACGAGCAGATCCGCACCGTCGTCATCGGCATCATGCTGGCGATGTTCCTCGGTGCACTCGACCAGACCATCGTCGCGACCGCTTTGCCGACCATCGGCCAGCACTTCCAGGACCTCGGCGACCTTGCCTGGGTGGTCACCGCCTATCTCATCACCGGCACGGCGGTGACGCCGCTCTACGGCAAGCTGTCCGACATGCATGGCCGCCGCGTGATGATGCTCACCGCGATCGGCATCTTCGTCGCCGGCTCGGTCGCCGGCGCCTTGGCGCCCAGCATGACGTTCTTGATCTTCGCGCGCGGCGTGCAGGGGCTCGGTGGCGGCGGGCTGATGGCGCTGTCGCAGACCATCATTGCCGACGTCGTCTCGCCGCGCGAGCGCGGGCGCTATCAGGGTTACATCTCCGCCGTGTTCGCGGTCTCCTCGGTCGGCGGGCCGGTGCTCGGCGGATTCCTCACCGAACACATCGACTGGTCGCTGATCTTCTGGATCAATTTGCCGCTCGGGCTCGCCGCGCTCGGCATGACCTCGAGCGTGCTCAAGCTCGTGCCCTATTATCCGCGCAAGCACCGGCTCGACCTGATCGGCGCCGGCCTGATGATGGGCGCGGCGGTGGCGATGCTGCTCGCGCTGTCGTGGGGCGGCCGGCGCTTCGATTGGATTACGGCGGAGATCGGCGGGTTATTCGCTCTTTCCGCGGTGCTGTGGGCTTGCTTCGCATGGCGGCTCGTCAAGGCGGAAGAGCCGTTCCTGCCGCTCACCGTGCTCGGCAATCCGGTGGTGCGCACCGCCGCGCTCGCGGGCGCCTGCTCGATGGGCGTGCTGGTCGGCATGACCATCTTCGTGCCGCTCTATTTCGAAGTGGTTCTGCACTTGACCGCGAGCCAATCCGGCCTGGCGCTTATTCCGTTAATGGCCTCCACCGTGGTGTTCTCCACCGTCACCGGGCAGTTGATGCGCACCGTTATCCATTACAAGCGCATGCCGCTCATCGGGCTCGTGGCGGCGATCCTCGCGCTCGGCGCGCTGGCGGTGTGGCCGGCCTCGATGCCGATCTGGGCGGTGCTGATGCTCTTGACGGTGATCGGCTCGGGGCTCGGCAGCCTGTTCCCGATCTCGACGGTATGCATGCAGAACGCGGTCGTGCGCACGCAAATGGGCGTCGCGACCGGCGCGGCCAACTTCTTCCGCGCATTGTTCTCGGCGCTGGTGGTGGCGATCCTCGGCGCCATTGTGCTGAGCGGGCTCGGCGGCGCGACCGGCACCGCCGTGGAGACGCTTGCGCGCGCCGCCTCGCTGCACACGCTGGCGCACGCCTTCCGCTTCGTCTATCTCGCCTGCGCGCTGGTGCTCTGCTTCAGCATGGCGTTCCTGGTGGCCATGGAGGAACGGCCCTTGCGCGGGCCGTCCACCGTGGCCGGTAAACAGTGACCGGCCAAGTAGGGCGGATTAGCCGAAGGCGTAATCCGCCATTTCCGAGGGAGTAGCGGCGGGTTACGGCTTCGCCTAACCCGCCCTATGCAGTTACGCCTTGCCGACCGGCACCGCGACGAAGCGCGTGCCGTCGGGTGCCTTCACCCGCATCAGCACGTGCTGCTTGCCGTTGTCGCGGGCTTCCTTCATCGCCTTCTGCACTTGGCTCGGATTGGCGACGGTGTGGCCGCCGACATCGAGGATGATGTCGCCGGCTTTAAAGCCGCGCGCGGCGGCAGGCCCACCCGGGTCCACGTTGACCACGGCGACGCCTTGTCCGCCGGCCCCGGCCACATCGCTCGCCGGCGCCAAGGTGAGGCCGAGCTTCGGCAAGCCATTGGAAGCCTGCTTCTGGTTCTCATCGGCCTTGGCGGTCTGGTGCTGCTGCGGCGACTTGCCGAGCGTGACCTCGACGGTCTTGGTCTGGCCGTCGTGCCGTACGGTGAGCTTCACCTGGCTCTTCGGCGCCATCATGCCGATGGTGCGGGCAAGATCGCGCGAGTCCTTCACCGCGTTGCCATTGACCGCGGTGATCACGTCGCCGACCTTGAGGCCGGCATTCGCGGCCGGCGTGCCCGGCATGATCTGGGCGACGATGGCGCCGTGCGGCTCCTTCATGCCGAGGCTGTCGGCGATGCCGCCGTTCACCGTCTGGATCTTCACGCCGAGATAAGCGTGATTGACGTAGCCGTGCGCCTTGAGCTGCGCGACCACCAGCTTCACCGTCTTCGCCGGAATGTCGAAGCCGATGCCGACCGAGCCGCCCGACGGCGAGAAGATCGCGGTGTTCACGCCGATCACTTCGCCGTTGGTGTTGAAGGCGGGGCCGCCGGAATTGCCCTTGTTGATCGGCGCGTCGATCTGGATGTAATCGTCGTAAGAGTTGCCGCCGATGTCGCGACCGGTCGCCGAGACGATGCCCGCGGTGACGGTGCTGCTCAAGCCGAACGGATTGCCGACCGCGACCACCCAATCGCCGATGCGCGGCGGGGTGTCCGCGAACTTCACGTAAGGGAAGGTCGTATCGGCGTCGACCTTGATCAGCGCGAGATCGGTCTTCGGATCGGTGCCGATGACCTTGGCTTTATAGGTATGCCCGTCGTCGGTCTTGACCTGCACGGTCTTGGCGTGCGCGACGACGTGATTGTTGGTGACCGCGTAGCCGTCGGGCGAAATGAAGAAGCCCGAGCCGAGCCCGGTGATCATCTCCTTGCCGTGCGGCATGCTGGGCGTATTGGGCAAGCCGAACTGCTGACCGAATTGCTGGAAGAAGCGGCGCAACTGCGGGGGCAGCTGGTTGTTCTGCATGTCGGAAACGCCGGAGCCGGTCATCGATTCCTCGATCTCGACGCGCACCGAAATCACCGCCGGCTTCACTTTGGCGACCAGATCGGCGAAGCCGACCGGCGCCTGAATGTGTTTGGCCGATACCGGATTGGCAGGTTCGGCCGCACGCGCGACCTGCGTCCCGCCGAGCACGTCGGCGAAATTGACGTTGCCCGGGCCGCCGATAAGGACAGCGCCGCCGAGCGCCGCCACGGAGGCGAGCAGCGCTAATCGTTTGGGTGAAAGGATGCTCTTCTTCGGGGGAGTGGGATTGTCGTCGTGCACCATTGCGATGATCTCCATGACAAGTCGGTAAGGATGGCCGTCGTAACGCCGTTGCCCCCATACATAGGCGATGCGCCTTACGGTGACCTGACGAGGAAATTTCAATTTCGTAATGCTCGGCACGTAATGCTCGGCATATGCGTGCGCGGGCCGCGGGTTCGAATCGTCGGCGAGGCTGCTCGAATCGGGGCGACGGTGCGTGAACCGCGCACGCCTCCGCGCGTTAACTATTAAGTACCTCGAGTCGCTATTCCCCCGTTTTGGAGAGTCCGATGAAAACTACCGCGCAAGAGCGGGCCGAACGCTTGTTTCAACGCGAGATAGACGGCAAACAAGCAATGACGGAATATCAAGCCGAGCAGCAAGCCGTTCGGGAACGCACGGCGCGTCTGCGCGCCGCTCGCTTGGCCCGCGACGCCGAAAAAGAGAAAGGGCGGCCCGGCTGAGGAATCCGGGCGTTCCAGATAAAAAAGCCCAGGGTGCGAATCTGGGCTCTTTCACTTGCAGGTCAGTGGGTTTGCGGAACGGTGTAGTATCGATTCAGTTCGTCGGTGCGCCGCGGATCCTCCCAGTCCCAGCTTTCGCGCTGAGCGTAGTGGGGAGCTCCTTTGAGTTGCTGCTCCGTCACGTTGACCTCATACCCGCCAAGTCGTTCGTTGTAGGTCAGAGCCGACCAGGGGAGCGGGTAGTAATCCTCACCGATGCCCATGAAGCCGCCGAAACTCATCACGGCATAGGCAATGTTCCCGCGTCGCTTGTCGATCATCACGCGCTCGATCGTGCCGGCCCGGTCGCCGTCGGAGCGGTAGACGGGGGTGCCCTCCACCTTGTCGCTGCCGATCAGAGAAACAGTCTCACGCGTGTTGCTTGTGGTCTGTTGCGTCGCCATTTGAATTCTCCTCTTGTTGTTCTGGCGGTTAACGCGGCGCAGGGCCGAACGTTCGCAGGCCGCCAACTGATCGGGTGCTCTCGATCGTAGTATCGAGGGCATTATGCCGCGCCCGGAGCCCCAACCCCCCGGCCGGTTTGCGAATCCGGATATCGAGTCTTGTCTCGCGCGGCGCCGCCAAACCTTTGATCAGCGGCGGGGTTCCGGCGCGGGCCCGGTTCTGGTGTAGGTCGACTCCATCGGCGGCACGTTGCGGCGATGGAAATCCAGCACCGTGTTGAAGGTACTTCCGGCGCATGCGTATCGCATTGTCTGATTGCCGGAGCCGCGCGGCATGACCGGCGGCATGGTCCTTGTCCGGCCGTCCGGCGTCGTGATGCGCATCCTTCCGTTCGCGCTGAGCGAATCCTGGCAGAGGTGCAACCGGCCGTCCTTCGCCGACCAGCGGCCGCCGCCCCGAACCGTCATGTTCCCGTGCATGCGGGTCGTGCCGCGGCGTTCGCGAATCGCCGCATCGGTTTCACCGCTCACGACGCCGGTGAGGTAAGTGCCGTCGCTCATGAGGGCCATGGCAGGCGTCGCGCCGGTGTAACGCGCATTGAAGTTCATGCCGCGCGGCATATGCGCGTTCATCCACGCCGCCGCGCCGCCGGCCGACAATTGCCACGAGCCGACGAGGCAGCGGTCGATCTCGCGCGTGCCGCCGCATTCCCGGCAACTCGCGGTCTGCGTCGCGTTCACCGAAATGGTCGCCGGGCCGTTGCCCGTATTCATGCCGGCAAAGCGGTAGATGCCGCCACCGGCGTTCATCGTATCGATCTCGTGCGGCAGCCTTCCCCAGTCGCTGCCGGGATCGGGCCGCGTCGCGTGATAGCGCAGCGGATTTTCTTCGATCCGCCATTTGCCGCAATGGAACGTCATGAAGCCGCGCGTCAACACGAAGGGCTGGAGCGCGATGCGCTTGGTCTCGCTGGCGTTCCATTCCCAATCCTCGCCGTCCTGCGGCGTGGAATTGATGGAAGCGCCCTGGCCGTCATGGATGCGGCGGTCCAGATAGTCTTGCGCGAATTGCCGCCACTCGTCGCCGGGCAACGCCGTCGCCATGGCCGCGTGCTGGGCGGCGTCGCCGCGGCTTGTCGCCATGCGATTGAGAAACGGGAGCACGCCCTCGGCGCCGCGCGCTTCGCCGAGCCAGGCGAAGAACGGATAGGCATCGTAGGAAAGACGATTCAACGGCGTCGTCGGCGAGCGGGAATCGAAGGCGCCGACTCGCGACGGGATGGTGGGGCCGGGCGGCAAGGCCAAGGTGGAGAACCACTCGGCCGAGCCCTCGATCCACCAGTTTCCGCCCGTTTCCGTACCGCCACCGCCTGTCGCTATTCGCGACCGCGACACGCTCGCGTTCTGGACGCAGTGAAATAATTCATGTGCTATCGAACCGGGGGCGACGTCCACGGCGCCGCCAGGCCCGAGAAGCCATACCGTGACCAGACATTCGCCCGACGGCGCCTCGGAAGCCCAGGCGGCGATGCTGCCTAATTGTTCGTGCCGATCGTGCGGGCTGAAATTGTCCAGGACCAATATGGTCGTGTCGTGCAATTGAAACGTGTCCAGCCGCGACATGGCGCGCACGGCCGCGTCCACGCCCTGGCGGATCGCATCCGCCACGCCCGGCGCCGTCGCCCAATCGGCGACCACATGCTGGATGATGCGAATTTTCGCGGTGCCTAACGCCGTGGAAACGGGGATGTGCTCGCTTTCGTGGCATACAAAATCGTGGTCGGACGCAAGCCGCGAGTCGAACCGAGCGAGGTAACGGGCGTCGTTGCAATCGCCGAACTCAGCGCGTGCGGGGATGGCCGCGGCGACACCCAAGGCCAGTAGCACTGGAACGATATAGATCGCGCGCATTCTCCACATAGCAGCCCCCGCTTGTGTCACAGCCGGAGGGTGCGTGAAGAACCCCGCCATGACAAGACACCGTTTGCGCTCCTCAAGCGCTCTTTGGTTTCTTCGGATCGCGCGCGGGGCGAGCCTTGGATCGCGCCGACGTGTTCAGCGCCACGGCGGCCCGAATGAGCGCCTTGAATGCCTTTTCATCAAGCCTGTCGCCCGCATGCAAATCGATGGCGCGCCGGGTGTTGCCTTCAAGGCTCGCGTTGAAGAGACCTGAAGGGTCGTCCAGCGCGGCCCCCTTGGCGAAAGTCAGCTTGACGACGGCCTTGTACGTTTCGCCGGTGCAGATTATTCCGGCGTGCTCCCACACCGGAACGCCGAGCATGTTCGACGGCTTCCTCCATTTCACCTCCTCGACCACGTCGGGGTCGGCCTCCTTGATGAACTTCCGGACCCGAGCGAGCATCTCGCCCCGCCAATCGCCCAGTCCTTTGATTCGCGCATCGATTAGCCGGGAAGGAGAGTCCTCTCCATTTCTGTCCATCGCGCCACCTTTGGTTCTTCTATGAGGGCTGTCGTTCTCTCGTCTCCTAATAAGAAACTGTCCGCCGTCGCCCTTCGAGGCCGTCGCTTCGCGACGGCGCCTCAGGGTGACGGAGAAAGGTCTCATCCGTGGCGGGTCTGCTGTGCCGGTGGCCAACTCAGGAGGACGGAGACGACTTTCATCGACAGCGGCTCGGCCGCACGCAACGGGTTTCGCGAGAACTCACTCATCCTATGATCGTCCCGCGATCACGCCAGCGACGGTCTTCAAGAAAACCGGGATGCTGAACGGCTTGCGCAGGAACGCGGCATAACCGTCGAAGCGCTCGCGCACGGCCGCCTCGCCGACCGCGCTCATCATGATGATCGGAATGGCCTCATAGGCCCGCTCCGCGCGCATGGCACGCGCCATGCCGGGGCCGTCGAGCAAGGGCATCATGAAATCCAACACAACGAGGTCGGGCTTGTTCTCGGCTAGGCGTTCCAGGCCCTGCCGGCCGTTTGCCGCCGTGAACACGCGATAGCCCTCGTCCTCCAACGCAGCGACCAGCACGTCGGCGACGCCGAACTCGTCATCCACGATGAGGACTGTCCTCACCTTGCTATTCCTCCGGTCGATGCCGTTTTTGCGGAAGTTGGCCGGTTGGAACGGCTTTCGGCTCACGCGCATAGCCGGAGAGAATCGCCTCGGCCCCGCTGAGCCTCCCACCCACTTCGATGCCGCGATTTGTGATCTTCATCTCGTGCAGGAACGGATCGAAATCGCTGTCGCGGATTTTGGTGATCGACAGCAAGCGCTGCACCCGGCCCTCCACTTCGGCGTAGCGCAGGAGCATCAGCCCTTCGAGCAAGGAGGACATGCCGTCGATCGGCAACCGCATACTGGCACCGAGTATCTGGCGATCTTCCATGGTCATGAGCACAGTCGCGTTCAATGCGCGGAGCTCGTTGGCCAATGCCGAGATGTAGCGGCTGATCCGCTCACGATGAACAGCCGCCTCCATCAAGCCGCCGAGGCCGTCGACGACCAGGCGCTTGATGCTGCGCCGCCGCACGGCGTCAATGATTTGATGGCCCAGGTCGTCCATGATGTGCTCGCCCTGGGGACGCCAGATAATCTCGACCTCGCCGCGCCGTTCCATCCCGGCGAGGTCGATACCGATAGACGCTGCTTTGACACGCAGACGCTCCGGGCTCTCGAATGCGCCGAAGAACAGGCCGGGCTCGGCCGCCGTGGAGAGGCCGACGAACTGAAGACCGGACGTCGTCTTGCCGCTGCCGGTCGGACCGAAAAGGCCGTTCGTCGTCTCCGCCGGCAACCCGCCTCCGATCATCTCATCCAATCCACGGATGCCGGTCGAGATTCGGCGCAGCCGGTACTCGTCACGACGGGATGGCTTGGCGAACACCGCCTCGATCCGCGGATACACTACGATGCCGTCATCGGTGATGCGGAACGCATGGCGGCCGGGCAGAAAGCCGCTGCCGCGGAATTTGCGCACCAGCAGGCCGCGCTCGCTGCGTTCGCCATAAAGGCTGTTGTCGAGATCGATCAGCCCGTCGACCATGGTGTATTCGGGGGTGACCGCCCGGTTGCTGCCGTTGGTCAACAGGAGGGCCGTGCACTCGGAGGCTGCGGTATGGCTCTGGATCTCCTGGACGAATTTCTTGAACTCGCGCTCGGAGGATGCCGACTCCTCCGTCACCGAAAAGCCGTCGAGCACCAGCAGGCTCGCTCTATGGCCTTTGATTTCCCGGCGGATCAGGTCGACGATACCCTTGAGGCCGTCAGTCTCAAGAATGTTGAAGCCGCTGACATAGTAGATCGAGGAAGGGATCGCCGCCTCGTCGTAAAACGACATCGGCCGAAGATGCTGGAGCATGCGCGCGTGGGACTCGGAGAGCAGCGTAATGAAAACCGCGTGCCCGCCGGCGGCCACGTGGCGGAAACAGACCTGGTTTGCCAGGATCGTCTTGCCGGCCCCGGGTGTTCCCTGGACGATATAGACGCCGCCCTTGAGAAAGCCGCCCCGCAGAATCCTGTCCAATCCCGCAATGCCGGTCGGCACGCGTTCGAGATCGGTTTGCTTGTCCTTCGTCATGAGTTCTCCGGTTGCGAAGAGGCTGCGCCCAACGGCAGACTGACGGTGAAGGTGGAACCTTCGCCCGGTGCGCTGACAACGGCGATCTCGCCGCCGAGCGCCTCCACCAATTGCCGCACGACCCATAAGCCGATGCCGAAGCCGGCCCGCTGCGGCCCGGCGAAAAGTCGCTCGAACCGCTGGAAAATGCGGGCCCGGTCTTCGTCCGACATGCCGATCCCCCGGTCGGTCACGCTCAGATGTGCGGCGGCACCTTGATTGTTCAGCGCCACGTCGACCGGCGCCCCCGCGCCGTATTTGAGGGCATTCGAGACCAGATTTCCGGTGATCTGCTCGAGCGCCAACGGGTCGCTTACGACAGCCAGGCTGCCGGGAGTGCAAACCCGAAGCTCGGTTCTCAGGTAGTCCGCCTCAGCCGCGTAGGCCTCGGTTACGTCCCGTACGACCTCCGCGAAATCCATCGGCTTGCAGTCGAGGTGAAGTTTCCCTGCGTTGATGCGGGAAATGTCAAGCAATGTCGTCGCCCGCCTGATGTAGCGGTTCACGACGTCGCCTGTTCGTTCGAGCTGCCGGATCAGGTTGGCGTCTCCCGTCCTACGCGCCGCGTCGAGCGTACGTTCCACCTGCATGAGCAGAGCGCCCATCGGATTGCGCAACTCGTGCGCGGCGATATCGAGGAAGGTGTCGCGCGCGCGCACCGCCTCGCGCAGCTCTTCGACGAGCTTGGCGAGGTCGGTTGGATCTCCGACAAAGCGGGACCGTTTCTGTTCCGGGTGTTCCGCGGCCATCATATCAGATCAGTGAGGGCAAATGCGCATTCAACAGATTGGCCGTAAGCGGTGTCCTGCAAGGGCCAGGCATGCTGTAGGATGGTTGAGGGGGAGCGAAACCCAGCACGGTTTTCGATAGACCGGAAGGCTCGACCTACTCCTACGCGTGCCCGCGCCGGGTAGAGACATTTCCGGGATCGCTTGGTCCAGCGCGGCTACCTGATACAGCTTGCACAGAATCGGCAGGCCCGGCGGCAGTGGGCGCTTTGGCGTAACCGCTGGCGAGCAGCACCGGAATGTGGACACGGCATTGCCCTTTGTCTCACTTGGTCTCACTGCGCGCACTTGGCGCATAAGTCGGCCCTAACTTAAACGGATGTCAACTCGTGGGGAGGCGAGCGGTTCCGGACCGCCTGCCGACTTCCGGCAGCGGCGAGGCATGCCTCGCCTCTGCCGGGCTCTCAACCCGCTTCGCTAAGGTCATGCGGTCTGATATGCCGATAAGAAGACCCGCCGTCGCAGGCCGGGCATGGGATATAAAGACACAACGGGGAGGATCATCATGACCATTTCACGCCGTACGCTCATCGCCGGCCTTGGCGCCGCGCCTGCGCTCACCTTGCTGCCGCGCACAGCCTTCGCCGCGTGGCCGGACCGGCCGATCCACATGATCGTGCCCTTCGCCGCCGGCGGGAACGCCGACATCGTCGGCCGTTTGGTCGGCGACGTGATCTCGAAACATGTGCACCAGACGGTGGTGGTGGAAAACCGCGGCGGGGCGGGCGGCGGCATCGGCGCAGGGATCGTCGCGCATGCCAAGCCGGATGGCTATACGCTGCTCGTCGGCTCGAACGGGCCGCTGACGATCAACCCGCTCATCCATCTCAAGCTCGGCTACGACCCGATGAAGGATTTCATCGCGGTGGCGCTGACGAGCTATGTGCCGCATGTGATCATCCTGGCAAATCGGGTGAAGACGAAGACGTTGCCGGCATTGATCGCCCAATCCAAGAAGGCGCCGCTCAACATCGCGACCTCGGGGATCGGCAGCGCCACGCACATGACGCTCGAGCGATTCAAGGCGGCGACCGGCGCGCACATCACACATGTGCCCTACCGCAGCGGCGGCGCGCTGATCCCGGATGTGCTCAGCGGCGCCGTCGACGGCGCGATGACGGAGTTCTCGACCGCGCTGCCGCTGCACAAAGGCGGCAAGGCGCATATCCTGGCGGTCGCCGCCACGCATCGCTCGAAGCTTGCGCCGGACATCCCGACCTTCATCGAAGACGGCGTGAAAGGCTTCGTGGCGCAGAGCTATATCGGCATCGTCGCGCCGGCGAAGACGCCGCGGCCGATCGTCGATCGGTTGCAGAAGGCGATCGCGGACGGATTGAGCCACGGTCCGGCGCCGGAACGATTGCGCAGCCTCGGCTCGGAGATCGCGACGCCCGAGCAGATGACGTCGAAAGGCTTTGCCGCCTTCATCCGCGCCGACTTCAAGAACATGCAGCACGCCGCCAAGCTCGCGGGGCTCAAACCCACATGAGCGGAGCGCTGCCGCAAGGCGCCTGCGACTGCCATTGTCACGTGTTCGGGCCGGCGGCGCGGTTTCCTTACGCGGAGCCGCGCAGCTACACGCCCGACGACGCGCCGCTCGAGGCCTATCTCGCGCTGCTCGACAGACTCGGCTTCGACCGTGGCGTGCTGGTGCAGCCGAGCGCGTATGGCCGCGATAATGCTGCGATGATCGATGCGCTCGAACGTGAGCCGGCGCGCTTGCGTGGCGTGGCCGTCGGCGGGGCCGGGCTTGACCGCAAGACGCTTGCCGCATGGCACGCGCGCGGCATCCGGGCTCTGAGGGCCAACGAATTCCGCCGCGACGGCAAGCCTCATTATCAGAACGGCGTGCAGCTCGCCGACATCGAGCCGCTTCTTCCCGCGATGGCCGATCTCGGCTGGCACCTGCAATTATGGGTCGACGCGCGCGATTTGCCCGAGCTTGCGGGCGCGCTCGCCCGCGTGCCGGTGCCGGTGGTCGTCGATCACATGGGCCGCATGGAGCACAAGCACGGGATCAAGCACCCCGGCTTTCAGGCTTTGCTCCGCGGCGTGGGTGAGGGGAGATTATGGGCGAAGCTGTCGGGTACCTATCGGCTCGGCGCGATGCCGCCGGATTATGTAGAGGCGAAGCCGTTTCATGACGCGCTTGTCGCCGCCAATCCGCAGAACCTGGTGTGGGGCAGCGATTGGCCGCATCCGCGTCCGGAAGGGCCGGTGCCGGACGCCAAGCGGTTGATCGAGGTTTTTCTGGAGTGGACGCCAGATAAGGGGAAGCGGCAGGCGATTCTGGTCGATAATCCTGCAAGGCTTTATGGGTTTGGGGCGTGACGCCACCGCGTGTCCCGGACGCTGTGCAGCGTGAGCATCATTGCCCGCCGGTGCACCTCTGCGCCCGGGACATGCTTGGTCACGATCAGCACGGCGGCGGCGGGGGATCGACGCGGCTCGGGTCGATCGCCTTGAGGCCCGCCGTCCAGGTCAGCTTGGTGTAGTCAATCTTATCTTTGACCGTGCCTGCCGGGCGTCCCCAGCGGCTGAGGCTGCAGAAGTCGTCGTAATAGACCTTGTCGATCGCGAACGGCCGCTTGTTGGTCTCCCATTGCTCGCGCGTCGCCTTTTCGTCGAGGCCCAGCTTGGCTTTTCCATAGGCGGCCACCGCCTTGAAATCTTTCTTGGCCACGGCCGCCCCCTTGATCGTGGCGCGCAGCCAGCGCGTTGCGATGTCCTTGCCCTTGGGGGTCGTCAACCATTCCGGCCGCGCGCCGGCGACGAGGTAGCCTTGCACGTATCCGGTCGCATCGCTGAGATAATGCGCCTTGTCGGGGCAGATTTCGAGCGTGCGAGAACCGACCGGCTGCCAAATGAAGAACGCGGCGATCTCGCCGCCGCAGAGTGCCGCCGGCAGCACCTGCGTGTCGAGATTTTTGACCTTAACCGATTTAGGATCGATGTGGTTCTTGGTCAGGTATTCGGAGATGAACCAGGAGCCGGTCGATCCGACCCGGGTCGCGATCGTCTTGCCGATGAGGTCCTGCGGCTTCTTGATGTCCTTGCCGGCGACGACGACGTAACCTTTCGAGTCGCGCTCGACCACGCCGATCGTCCGATAATCGCCTTTGGTGCGCTCGAAGTACTGCACGCTCGGCAGATCGCCGGTCATCACGATGTCGCCTTGGCCGGTCTGAAAGGTCTGGAAGGCGGTCGTGCCGGAGGGAAACAGGCGATAGGTGACGTCCAGCCCTTCATCCTTGTAGAAGCCGTTGGCGAACGCCATCCAGATCGAGTCGTTGTTGACCGAAGGCTGACCGAACAAGGTCATCTTCAGGGGCGTTTGCTGTTGCGCATGCGCGCTCGGGTAGCCGAGCGCCACCGCGCCGGAGAGCGCGGTCAGGCAGAGCATCTTTATGAGAGGCCGACTTTGCATGGGGTTTCCTTTCCCGATTTTGAGCAGTTTCCGCTCGTGTTTTCGTTAGGCTTCAGAGACGAAAGACATGTAACGGGCAAGCACTCTGTCGACGAGGAGACGGAAAGCGCGATCCACGACGAAGCCGAGAATGCAGATCGTCATCAGCGCGACGAATATGCGGTTCGTCTGCAGCAGCATCGAGGACTTCTGCAGCAGATATCCGATGCCCGAATCGGCGGCCAGAATTTCAGCCGGGATGATGCTCATGAAAGACGAGGCCATTGCGATGCGCATGCCGGTCACGATGTAAGGCACGGCCGATGGAATGACGACCTGAACGAAAATCTGCAGCTGATTGGCACCGAGGCACTGGGCTGCGCGCTGGCGCGTAACCGGTGTCCGCCAAACCCCGGCCGTCGTGTTGATCAGAACGATAAAGAACGTTCCCCAGAAGATCAGGAAATATTTCGACATCTCGCCGATGCCGAACCAGATTACGGCGATGGGAATCATCGCGGTCGGTGACAAATAGCGCAGTAGCTCGAAAATCGGATCGAGCAGATCGTGCAGAAGGCGGAGACGCCCGAGCAGCACGCCCATGACGATGGCGATCGCAGAGCCGGTGATAAAGCCGACCATGATGCGCGTCATGCTGATCGCGATATCGGAGAATATCTCGCCCGAAGCCGCCATCGGGATGGCGGTGCGGAACACCTCGAAGGGGGGCGGAATGAGGAACGGATTGAAAACGAAGGAGGACAGGAATTGCCATATGGCGAGCCCGATCACCAGTGATGCGGCGGCGAGGCCGACGCTGCGCAGGCGCTTGAACGAGGGCCAGCCTTTCGTCAGAGCGGCCGAGCCGTTCGCCGTGTGGTCCTGGGCGGTCATTGCCGACCTACTCCACGCGCATGAGGTCGGGCGCGAGCAGCGCCTCTATTTCATTGTAGATACGACCAACCCTGGCGTCGGTGAGGTCGCGTGGGCGGGCGAGGTCGACATCGATCAAGCGCGTGATGGCCGAGCGCGGCCCGACCGACATCACGGCGATGCGGTCGGCGAGCGTGATCGCCTCGCTGATGTCGTGGGTGACGAAGATGATGGTTTTGCCGGTACGCTGCCAGATATCCAGCATCACCTTATGCATGTGACGGCGGGTCAAGGCGTCGAGGGCGGCGAACGGCTCGTCCATCAGCAGCACGTCGGGATCGACGGCAAGACCGCGCGCGATCTGCAGCCGCTGGCGCATGCCGCCGGACAGTTCGGCAGGAAACTTGGTGCGGTGGGCGTCAAGCGCGACCATCTCCAGGTTCTTGTCGATGATCGGTTGCCAATCGTCTTTCGGGATTTTGCGCACGCGCAATCCGAAGCGAACGTTCTCTTCGACGGTCAGCCAAGGCAACAGCGCCGCTCCAGCGTCTTGGAAAAACATCACCCGGTCGCGTCCGGCGCCGGTGATAGGAACGCCGCCGGACGTCACGCTGCCGCTAGTGACCGGCTCGAAGCCAGCAAGGATGTTGAGCAATGTCGATTTGCCGCAGCCCGAAGGCCCGAGCAGACAGAGGAATTCGCCGTCGTCTATCTGAATCGATACCCGATGCAGCGCATCATAGCTACCGCGCGCCGATGCGAAAACCTTATCAACACTTTCAACACGCAGCAAAAGCGCCTCCGGACACCATGCGGAAAGCTTCTCAGCAGCAGCATGCTATAGTCTATCGTGCCGACACAATAGACACTAACGCCAAATTTCTTGCCAGCCGCTCACCAACGCAATCGTGAATAGCGAAGGTGACGTTCTGGCGCTGCGGGGTTGTCACAGTCGATTGCGAGTTGATGATATCCTGGTTCGGCTCGCAGCCACTCTTATGGAATGAGAGCGCCGTTTTTCACTCGCCGTTCGTCCCGCCGAAAATCACATCCCGCTGTCAATCAGGAGAACGTGAATGTCCGACGTGAAGCCCATCGCGCCGACCCGGGTCGGCGAGAGCGATATCCTCTACGCGCAAGGCGTGCGCGCCGGTAATTGGCTGTTTTTCACCGGCCACGAGGCGACCGATTACGTCAACGGCATTGCTCCGTGGGTCGCCGGCAAGCCGGGATTGCCGCTTGGCGGCGCGCCGCGCTATCGCCGCGAGGGCGACTTTCTCTATGCGCGCCTGGCCAAGTTGATCGCCGGGCAGGGCGGCGATCTGCGGCATATCGTGCGTGTCGATCAATATTATCCGCGCGCCGAATGCGTGAACCCCTATCAGCGCGCGCGCAAGGCGCTGCTCGGCGACTACGTGCCGCCAAGCACTTCGGTGCTGATGGAGGAATTGCTGGTCGAGGGCGCCAATATGAACGTGTCGATGCTGGCGACCCTGCCGGGCGAGGGACGCGAGCCCAAAGGTGCACGGCCGAAGGACGTGCCGGTGCCGCCTCACTCGGGATTCATCCCGGCGCTGGTGAGCGGCGATTATGTCTTCGTCGCCGGGCAAATGCCCAACAACGAGGCGATGACGGGACTTGAGCCTAAAGCTTATCGGCCGCCCAACGCCGTCTGGAACGGCACCGATATTCGCTTGCAAAGCGAATTCCTAATCACGTCGCGGCTCAAGCCCGGTCTTGAAGCCGGCGGCAGCTCGCTGAAAAACGCGATTAAGGCGCAGGTTTATTTGACCGACATCGATGACTTGCCCGAATTCATGGACGTGTGGAACAGCCACTTCGCGGAAAATCCGTGCGCGCTTACCGTGGTGGCGACCAAGGGACTGGCGCTTCTGGAATCGAAAATCGAGATCAACATTCTCGGCGTGCGCGACGGCGGCAAGATCAAGAAGCAGTTGATCGACCATAAGCCGTCGGCGGCAATGCGGCTTGGGCCGGCAGCGGTGCGCGCGGGCGATCTATTGTGCCTGTCGGCGCTCTATGCGGCCGATGACGAGGGCGCGCTTCCGGCGGTCCGCGCGGCGCAGGGTCTTCGCCGCCTGGGCGTGCCGGCCGGTTTACAGATGCAGGCGATCCTCATGGCTGCCGAGGACATCTGCCGCGCCGGCGGCACCTCGCTCGGCAATGTTGTGCGCGCGCAGCACTTCGTCGGCGACCTGAACGCGGTCTTCCCGGCGCTGACGGTGTGGCACAAGAAACTTGCCGGTGCGCCGATTCCCTTCGGCGCCGTGCGCACGAAATTGCCGATTCCATTCTGCGATGTTGTGCTCGACATGTGGGCCTATGCGCCAGGGGCGTGATGGCCCGGTGTGGGGCAGCGACTGGCCGCATCCGCGTCCGGAAGGGCCGGTGCCGAACGCCAAGCGGCTCGTTGAAGTGTTTCTCGACTGGACGCCGGATAAGGGGAAGCGGCAGGCGATTCTGTTCGATAATCCTGCAAGGCTTTATGGGTTTGCCTAGCCGGCGTCATGGCGAGGAGCGAAGCGACGAAGCCATCCAGACCATAAGCCAGGATTGCTTCGTCGCCCCTTCGGGGCTCCTCGCAATGACGGCGGAGAAGCTCTGCCCGTTCAGCCCTTAATAAACGTGCCGTTGCGCAGTTCGGAGACGGCCTGCTGCAGCTCGCTTTGCGTATTCATGACGATCGGGCCGTACCAGGCGACCGGCTCCCTGATCGGCTTGCCCGACACGAGCAGGAAACGAATGCCGCGTTCGCCCGCCTGCACGGTGATCTCGTCGCCGCTGTCGAAGACGACCAGCGAACGGTCGCCGACCGGCTCGCGCAGCAGGATCTCCTCGCCGTCGATCTGCTTCTCCATCAGCACGCCGAACGGCTTTGAGGCGTAGGCGAACGCACCGTCGCCCTCGAACACATAGGCGAAAGCGTGGCGCTCGACTTCGACTTTGAGCGTCTTGCGTTTGCCCGCCGGCACGAAAACGTCGAGATAGCGCGGATCGGCGGCGACGCCTTCGACGGGACCTCGTTTGCCCCAGAACTCGCCGCAGACGACGCGCACGCGGGTGCCATCGTCGTCGATAACTTCCGGAATGTCGGCGCCCTTGACGTCCTGATAGCGCGGCGCGGTCATTTTGAGCGAGGCGGGAAGATTGGCCCAGAGCTGGAAGCCGTGCATGCGGCCTTGCGCGTCGCCCTGCGGCATCTCCTGATGCATGATGCCGCGCCCGGCGGTCATCCATTGCACGTCGCCGGCGGCAAGCGAGCCGCGGTTGCCGAGACTGTCGCCGTGATCGACGGTGCCGTTGAGCACGTAGGTGATGGTCTCGATGCCGCGATGTGGATGCCACGGGAAACCGGCGCGGTAATCCTGCGGACGATCGTTGCGGAAATCGTCGAGCAGCAGGAAAGGATCGGTCTCGGCCGTTTCGCCGAAACCGAAGGCGCGGCGCAACTTCACGCCGGCGCCTTCGATGGCTGGCTTCGATTGCGCGATGCGTTTGACGGCACGGAGGGACATTTGTTGCCTTTCGGTTTTGTCATTCCGGGGCGCGCGAAGCGCGAGCCCGGAATCCAGATGCATAATCAGTGCAAGCCGCCCTGGATTCCGGGTTCGCTCGCGCCCCGGAATGACGGCGCACTTAATGTACGCCTATCTACGCCGCCGCCTGCTTGCGTGCGGGAGCGGCGAGCTTGCCGACGAAGTCGGCGAACTTGTCGATGAACGCTTGCAGGAAGCCGCGCACGTTGTCGTCGGCGACCTTGCCTTGCGCGTCGATCAGGTCGGGCTTGAAGTTGATATAGGCTTCGCCGCCGACCACGTTGAGGCCGATGTTACCGAGCACCGCGCGTAAGTGCTGCTGCGCGACGGCGGTGGAGATGACGCCGCCGGAAGTGCCGATGACCGCGGCGGGCTTGTTCGGCCAAGACGTTTTGCCCCAGGGACGCGCGCCCCAGTCGATTGCGTTCTTCAACACAGCGGGAATCGAGCGGCTGTGCTCGGGCGTGACGAACAACACCCCGTCTGCCGCCTCGATCTCGCTCTTGAAGCGGGCGACGTTGGCCGGGACCGGCTGCTCCTGGTCCTGGTTGTACATCGGCAGGTCGTCGATGCGGACGAAGGTTGCATCGAACGCGCCGCTGCCGAGGCGGACAAGCGCCTGCGCCAGCTTGCGGTTGATGGACTCGCGGCGGTTCGAGCCGACGACGACGGCGAGCTTGTACTTGGGCATGCGGACCTCTATCTTCCTTAGTTACCAATAGTTACCAAGGCTAGATAGATGACTACCCGGCAGGCACAAGTAGGCACAAAGTTGTTACCGGGGAACCTGCATGAGCCGGAGGACTGCCGGGCGGTGAGCGAGGTGCTCTCGCGCGTCGGCGACAAATGGACGGTGCTGGTGGTGTCCACGCTCGGCGGCGGGCCGAAGCGCTTCAACGAATTGCGCAAGGCGCTCGGCAGCATCTCGCAGCGCATGTTGACGCTGACCTTGCGCGCGCTCGAGCGCGACGGCCTGGTCACGCGTACCGTGACGCCGAGCATTCCGCCGCGGGTGGATTATGAACTGACCAAGCTCGGCTGTTCGCTGCTCGAGCCGGTGAGTGAACTCGGCGCCTGGGCCCGCAGGAACCGTTCGGCGATCGCAACGGCGCGCGAGCGATTTGACGCACGAGCTTAGACGTCGGCGAGCCTCAGCAAAATCCTCGCTCGATCGCTCTCCGCCCGGTTACCACCGCATAGACCATGTCGTGCAGCGACATGCCGATCGCGATGCTGCGGTCGTAGGCCGCCCATAGCAGCGGGAGAATTTCGATCCGCCGGCCTCCGCGCTCCAGCCGCATCAGGCCCGCATCCGCCGCCGCCACGAGTAATTGACGGACGTGGGTACGCGAGACGCCGAAGCGGTCGCCGATGTCTTCGTAGGGCATGGCTGTCCGCAGATCGTCCGGGATAGACATTGCCGCCTGCAGCAGCGCGGCAAGGATGAGTTGTCCCGCTGCGCGATTAAAGAACAGCATCATCTCCGGCACGGATGCGAGATGCCTGCTGCTCAGCGGCAAGAAAGCAAGCGCCGCGCGCCGGTGTCTAACCTGGAATTCCGGATCGCACCGCATCACCGAACCATATTCATTGTGCGGATAAAGAACGGCCAGGGGCGCATAATGGACCGCGAGCCAGGCGCGATCGTGCGCGAGCATTTTCTCCGTTGGGGCGAGAATATGGATGCGCCGGTCCTGCGCTGAGGAACGGGATCTGAGGAATCCGTTGTCGCACAGCCTGGCGACAAGCTCGTCGACATGGCGTGCGCTCGCCAAGCCGTACATCGCGACTTCCCGCTTCAGGCGGCCTATCGTAAGCCAACTCTCCCGCCGCTCAGGTTCCTGCCCGGCGCCGAGTACGATCGCCGTGTGATAAACCAGGAACCGTCCGGATTCGATCAGCAACCTGGCCAGCAGCGGGTCGTCGCCGTACAGCGCCAAAAAGCGATCGAGATAAAGCTTGCGCCCTTCCGCGAAGCGCGGATGACGGGCGATCTCGTCGGCCGAAAGATAATGTGCGCCTCCGATAAGGCGCTCGATTTCAGGATCACCCACGGCGCCGCCCTCTCGCGACACGCGCAGTGTTTTACCTGCGCAGCAGGGTAGGCCGCCTCGCACGTCCACGCAATATAGACGCAAACTATGCGCAATGTTTTCCGTCCAAATGCCGGCGTTTCGCGGCAGTATTGATCATCCGCAATTTAGTCAGGAAGGCTGACGGATGCCTTCCGTCGAGTGTCTCGATGGGAGCACGCTATGAGACACCAGAGGATCGCCGCACTTCTGCGACAGACGCACTGGAACGTGGAGCTGGCTCTCTTCTCCATGCTGATCGCGGGGCTCGTGCTGTTTGTCGTGCTCGTGTTGCCGAGAATGCCGCAAGCGCGCGCCAAGTACGAAGCTGAGCGAGCCGCGCAAATCGAAGCGGAGCACGATTTCTATTGCCGCAGGTGGCGCATGACACGCGGCAGCGAAATCTACCGCGGCTGCATGGCGGACCTTCAGCGGTTCCGGCGCAGTGTCGAGAAGCAATTAGCCGAGGATTTTGAGTGAGGATGACGAGATCGTCGTCGATGCCAAATGACGCTTTGCTTGCCGGCGTCGGCGCGCGGCCCCCGCCCGTCTCTGTGCACGCGGGGGCCCGAATGTTCGTATCTCCCCCCGCACCCGTGCTCGCCAAGTGGCCGGACCCAGGTGCGGAATAGGCGGAGAACCGATTTGCCGCGGTACTACACGGCAGCCGGAGAAATTTCCCGGCTTTCTTCGCGTGTCTCCTCCGGAGCGGCTTTCGCCGGGTGTTCCGCCGCCGGAAGCTGCAGCACCGTGAGGCGCTGGCCCTCGACGAGCGACGTCACAAGCGCCACTTGCCCATCGGGGAATTCGAGCGCGTCGTGGTGCACGTACGGCCGATCCATCTCGACCTCGCGGAAGCGAGCCACTCTCTGTTTCAGATTCTGATTGCGAAAGAGACTCACGGCCGGCTCGACCTCGACGTCGCGTTCAAATGCGACTTCTGTGCCGGGCATGAGACAGACCGCCACGTCCGGTTCACTCGCAGTCGCAAAACCACGCGTAATCGAGTTTCTGAACCGGGTGGAGACCAGTTGGTCGCCGACTCGCGCCGGCCGCGAGGCGACGGTGTGGAGGCTATAGTCGCACATCGATGGTACTCCTCTGATAGGACAGCCGAAGTGACCTGTCCTGTGCGGAAAACGATGGCACGGCGAAAGGAGTCAGGCCCGGCGCGTTCAAGTTCTCGTGAACGCGTTTTGGCTCTCTTGCATGCGAGAGGCGCCGTCATTCCGGGGCGCGGACAAGTCCGCGAGCCCGGACTCCATAATTCCCCGAGTTAATGTGGCGCATCAACATTAACGACCGGCACGGGCTTATCGATTCCGGGCTCCTCGCTTCGCTCGCCCCCGGAATGACAGAATAATAAAGATCACCCGTGCTCTACGCCCTGCGCAACTCACGCTGGGCGCTACGCCGCCGGCTTCAGCTCGACCTTGATCCAGCCGGGCTCGCGTTTGTCGAACGCTTCATAGGCCGGTATCACCTTGGTCAGCGGTTCCACCTGCGTGAGAATCTCCGTCGGATCTATGGCGCCTGTGCGCACCAATTCGATCAGATGCGGGGCATAACGGCGATGATTGCAATTGCCCATCCTCAAGCTCAAGTTCTTGTTCATCGCTTCGCCGATCGGGAAATGTTGCATGGCCGCCGGATAGACACCGACGATTGCGATCGTGCCCGCCTTTGACACGGCCTCGACCGCCCAATGCAGCGTCTGGCTCGGCGCGTCGCCTGGTATCCATGAGCCGTCGTGCGGATGCTGCTCGGGCGCGACCTGCCGCACTTCTTCCTTGAAGAGTTCTTCCTGTTCTTTTGCCTTTTCGGCGGCGGGACCGGCATGCGGGTGTTCGGAATCGACGCCCACCGCGTCGATGACCCGGTCGACGCCGATGCCGCCCGTCAGCTTGACGATGGTCTCCACGGGATTCTCGCGATCGAAATTCACGCATTCGGCGCCCTGGCGGCGCGCCATCGCCAGCCGGTCCTCGCGATGATCCACCGCGATAACGCGGCCGGCATTCATCAGCTTGGCCGACGCGATGGCGAACTGGCCGACAGGCCCGCAGCCGAAGACCGCCACGGAGTGGCCGTCTTTGATATCGGCGAGGTGTCCGGCAAACCAGCCGGTCGGGAAAATGTCGGAGATGAGAATGGCCTGGTCGTCGCTGATCTCATCGGGCAACTTCACCATGCCGACGTTGGCGTAAGGGATGCGCGCTTTCTCCGCCTGCAGGCCATGAAACGGGCCAGTCGGGCCGGGGCCGCCGAAGAAAGCGGTACCCGCCCGTTTTCCCCCGGGATTGGCGTTATCGCACTGGGCGAAATAGCCGGCACGGCAATACGAACAGTGGCCGCAGGCGATGGTGGAGAGGATGACCACGCGGTCGCCGACATCGAAATTGCGCACCATCGGGCCGAGCTCCTCCACGACTCCGACGCCCTCGTGGCCGAGAATGGTGCCCGGTTCCATGCCGGCCAGCGTGCCCCGGATCATGTGCAGGTCGGTGCCGCAAATCGCCGACGACGTAATGCGGACGATTGCGTCCGTCGGCTCCTGGACGCGCGGCTCGGGCACGTCTTCAAGGCGTATATCGCCGACGGCGTGAAACACGACGGCTTTCATGCTCGAATCTCCTGATTTGTTCCTGTTCACGCACGGACCGACCGCGGCGGCTCTGTCACGCGTGTTTGTCCGCTAACGGGAGGACGCCTGAAAGGTTCGCGGATCGCGCATGAAAGAACGCGCCGCCCGTGCGCGCCGTGACAAGACCTCCTTTATGGGCAACCCGTCTCTCGCCCCGCAAAAATGCCTCAGACGAGGTTTGCCCGCCCACCGAAAAAGCGCCATAGTTCCAATCGAGAGGAGAGCGACGTTCCTCCAAACTGGAAAGAGAAAGCAGGGCCGATGAGGACTCCCAAAGAGGCCTCCGAGTCGTCGCGACAGGTCAACGATCTGTTCGACTCGCTGGATGTCGAGACGATCGATACAGAGGACTTCAAGCTATTTCTCGACCACATTCCGATTGCGATCGTCATCTCCAAGACGATCGCCGGCGACCAGCGCATCATATTCTTCAATAAGGCCTACGAGAGCCTGGACCAGCAGGCGTCCGGCAGCATTCTCGGCCGCGGCTGGCAGGCCTTGGATTCACTTCAACTCGAAGAAGCGCCGCATCTTCCTTTCAGCCAGGCTTTGCCGCACGGCGAGGAGTTCGTCGGCACCTTCCGACGTGACGCGGATCAGCCGATGCTCGTCGAAGCTTATGCCGGCACGATCGAGAACGAAGACGGTACCGAAAATTACCGGATCGTCGCGCTCATCGACGTGACCGAGCGCGAGAAGGCGCAGCGCGAGGCGTTCGCGCAGCAGCTTCGCGACAAGGACATGCTGCTCAAGGAAGTGCAGCACCGCGTCAAGAATAACCTGCAGCTCATCACGGCGCTCATCCGCCTCGACGCCCGCAGCCAGCGCAGGGGCGACCAGGTCAATCTGGACCGGCTCGCCGGACGGATCGAGTCCCTGCACCTGCTGTACAAGAACTTGTCCGCCGACGGGATCGGGTCGACCCTCGATCTCGGTCACTATCTCAGCGAGATCGCCTCGGCCGCCATGCACACTTACGCCGTCGACGGCATCAGGCTCGACCTCAAGGTCGACCACGCGCCGGTCTCGATCAATATCGCCATGCCGGCAGGGCTCCTGGTCAATGAGCTCATGACCAACGCGTTCAAATATGCCTTCAACGGCGCATCGAGCGGCACTATCACGCTCGAGTGCCTGCACGAGGCCGAGGATTCCTATCGCATCGTGGTCGCCGATGACGGCGTCGGACTCCCTGAAGGCACGGTCTGGCCGCAGGCCGGCAAGCTCGGCGCGCTCATCCTGCAAAGCTTGGGAGAAAACGCGCAAACCGATTTCAAGGTCGAAAGCAAGCCCGGCGGCGGCACGCGGGTGAGCATTGCGTTGGTGCACAGGCCGAGGCCGCGGCGGGTGGAGTAGCCGGCGCCTTTCGCTCTCGCTCTTGTGCGGAAGCTCGATAGTTGACGGCGCAATACGCGCCGCTATTGCGCCCTACGACGCTGCTGCTCTGCGTCGCGCCGAGCAGGAGAGCTGCAATCTCGGGATTGCTCTATGCCAGCAGCCGCGCCGCCAGTCCTTGGTTCGACAGGAGCTTGACCGCTTTCTTATCGAAAGAAACGAACATCTCGGCTCCGAGCCAAAGGCCGTCATAAGCAATGATGCCATCGGCGAAGTCGCCACCTTCATCAAGCACCATGAGGCCGGCATCAACGGCAGGACGGTTGACGACAACATTATGGGCATCGACGAGGCTCCGAATCGCGTGCGCGATGTCATTGCGTGGCACGGCGTATTGTCGGGCCAACACCCACGCCAGCTCGCAGAGCGATTGAAGGCTGATCGCGACCATATCGGCGCTTTCCATCGCTTCGGTCGCGATGCTGCTTTGGGTCTCGTCATCGGACATGACCACGCGCAACAATACGTTTGTATCGGCGGTGATTTTCATTCTTTACCCGCGCCGGCGGCAGCGCCGGCCTCGGCTATCGCGTTGTCGATCTCCTCGATTGACAACCGCCTGCCGTTCCCCTTCCGCTTGAGCATCCCGCGCAACTCCCGCCACGAGCCTCGCGGTTTCTCGGCTTTCAGTTCCGCCCGCCCGTCGGGCAACAGGTCGAGCCTGATCTTGCCGCCCGGCTGGATACCGAGATGCCTCAGCACATCTTTCCTGAACGTGACTTGGCCACGTGCAGTGACGGTTAACGTCGTCATGACAAAACCTCCACCTCGGCATCTATTGTAATGCAGGTTTGCATTATTTCAAGCCCGACGGGGCACGTGTTGTCGCGCGGCAATCAATAGCCGGACACTTTGTCGAGCAATTTTGCCGGGTCGGACGGGATTGCCTCACCGGCCCAAGCGATGAATTGGTCCGGCCGCACGAGGATCAAGCGGCAGCCGTAAGCCTCGCGGGCCGCTTGCGCACTGTCGGCAACGATCGTGAGCGGAATGCCGCGTGCGCGTGCTGCGGCCTTGATCGGGGCAACGCTCTGCGCCGCCGTGTCCAAGGCGATCAGCGTGAAGCCCGCGCCGAGGTGCTCGTAAACGTCTTTGCCTGAGGCGAGCGGCTGCGGCGACAAGTGATGGCCGGTGCGCGCAGTGAGGACGTGCTTTCCGTGCGCGCCGCTTGCGCCGCCAGCGGGGCCGAACACGATCGGCGAGCCCTCGTAATTCGGCTCGTAGGCGCGCACGCGGGCGCCGAGGTCGCTTTTACGCGTTTCCCACGCGCGTTCGAACTCCGCGCGGTCGCGTTCGGGATGAAAGCGGGTGAGGAAGTCATCCTCCTCGCGGATGCGCGCCGCGATGAAATCCTCGGCGATGTCGCGGAATACGGGGCCGCGCTCGTCCGTGTAGGAGTGCAACAAGTTCTCGCCACCCCAGCCTTGCAGCCGAGCCGCCAGTTTCCAGCCGAGATTGACCGCATCTTCCAGACCATTGTTGAGGCCGAAGCCGCCATACGGAGGATGACTATGCGCGGCATCGCCGGCGATGAACACGCGGCCGGCCTGATAGCTATCGGCGACGGCGTTCCGCAGCTCCCAGAAGCCGGTGTAATCGAAGGCGAGATCGAACTCGGCGCCGACCGCGCGGTAGAGGGGGCTACGGAATTCGAAATCCGCGCGCGCGGTGTCACGCGCTACCGGCGCGTGGAAGAAGAATCCTTCGCCGACATCAATGCGGCCGAAAAACTGCCAATAGCCGTGCAGGTCGGGATGCATGACCCGGTAGGTCGAGCGCTCGGGAAAGCGTTGCAGGAGTTCATGCAGCGCGCGCGAGCGGAAGACGGTGAGCACCATCAGCCGGTCGAAATCAGTGCCGTGGCGCTCGATGCCGGCTTGCGTGCGCACGAGCGAACGCGCGCCGTCGCAGCCGACGAGGTAATCGGCGCTCAGGGAAAGGCGCCCACCGCCGCCCGTTTTCTCAATCTCGACGCGCACGCCGGTGTCGTCCTGCGCAACGGCGGTGGCGGTGAAGCCGAAGAACGTTTGTACGCAAGAGAGGCCGGCCAGCTTGCGCCGCAGAACCGCTTCCATCTGGTATTGCGGGAGCCGTTCGTTGTCCTGGAAATAGTAAGGGCGCACCAGTTCGCGGCCGGCCGGCGCGTGCCAATACGCGCTCATCAAGTCGCCATAGGCGGTGATCTCGCCAATGGGATAGCCACGCGGCATCAACCGTGTCGCGCGTAGCTCATCGGCAATGCCCCAGAAATAGAAATGCTCCAGCGTGCGGTGGGTGAGGTTCTGTCCCTTCGGGATGCGGTGCATCTCCACGCGCGATTCGATAAGCGCGCAGGCGATACCGCGGGAGCCGAGGCTGATCGCCAGGGCGAGGCCCACCGGGCCGCCGCCCACGATGGCGACTTGAAAATGGTTGGTCATGGTGTTCTGCTGAGGAGCTTGGTGGTTGCCATGCGTAAGGTCGTGCAAGAAGCTCGATTTTCGTTTAGCAATTCGCTGCATCAGTTCTCGGCGTCATTCCGGGACGGCCTACCCGGATCGGCGCTTCGCGCCGTCCGGGCACAGGCTCAAGGGCCGGGCCCGGAATCCATAACTCCGGTGTTTCATCAATAAATACTGGGACTATGGATTCCGGCTCTCGCTTCGCTCGGCCGGAATGACGGCGGAGGCGCTTTCTGTTAGGGGATGGAAACGTGAA
The DNA here is from genome assembly GCA_035765795.1 of Pseudolabrys sp. Classification (GTDB taxonomy): domain Bacteria; phylum Pseudomonadota; class Alphaproteobacteria; order Rhizobiales; family Xanthobacteraceae; genus Pseudolabrys. The sequence continues at coordinate 33,876 of DASTWX010000080.1, forward strand.
GCTCAAGTCGATCGCCGGAAACTTCGCCGCTTTTGGTCTGTTTGCCTTCCTATTCGCCGCGCCGCCGGTGCGGGCGGATGATTATCCAAGCCGGACGATTCACGTCGTCGTTCCGTTCGCGGCGGGCGGGCTCAACGATAATGTCATCCGCACGCTTCAGCCTTATCTGTCGCAGAAACTCAAGCAGACGATCGTCGTCGAGAACCGCTCGGGCGCGAGCGGCATCATCGGCAGCGAGGCGGTCGCAAAGGCGGCGCCGGACGGGTACACGCTGCTCGTGGTCGCCTCCTCGCACACGGTCACGCCGGCGACACGCAAGCACATGCCCTATGACGCGGTCAAAAGCTTCGCGCCGGTGAGTCTGTTGATGCGCGATCCGCTGCTCTTTGTCGTCGGCAAAAAGGTGCCGGCAAAGACGCTCGCCGACTTCGTCAAGCTGGCGAAGAGCGAGCCCGGCAAGCTCAATTATGCGACGCCGGGCAGCGGCAGCCAGGCGCATTTCGTCACCGAGCTGTTCGACATGGCGGCCGGCATCAAGATGGTCGAGGTGCCGTATCGCGGCGGCGCGCCGGCGGTGCTGTCGCTGGTCTCGGGCCAGACCCAGTTCTCCGCGCTGTCACAGCAGCTCTCGGTGCCGCACATTAAGGCGGGGGATTTGCGCGCGCTGGCGTCCGGCGGCAGCGAGCGGAGCCAACAAACGCCCGACGTGCCGACGCTCGCCGAAGCCGGCTACCCGAAGGTCGACGCCATGCAGTGGGTCGGCATGTTGGCGCCGGCCGGTACGCCGAAGCCGATCATCGATAAGCTCAATGGGGTGCTGCGCGATGTGCTCGGGATGGCGGAAGTGAAGAGCAAGTTTGCAAAGCTCGGCATGACAGCGACGTCGAGCACGCCGGAGGAATTCCATAAGCTCCTGGCGGAGGAGGTCGCACGCTGGCGCGAGGTCGGCCGCAAGGCGGGCATCGCGCTGCATTAGAGGTAGGGCGCAATAGCGTTAGCGTATTGCGCCGGCCGGCGGTGCGATTGGTGATCGGCGCATTACGCTTCGCTAATGCGCCCTACGGGCTGCGGGGACTCTCAATGACCCGATCCTGCGGTCGTCGGAGCGGTCGCCGGCGGGGGCGCTTGTGCAGCGACATGGCTGCCGCCAGGGGCGCCCTGCCATGCCCAGATCACGCCGAGCACCACCAGGATAGCACCGGCGAGGCCGGCTATGAACAATCCCGACCATCGATAACCGGTGTTGGGTGTCGTCGGCGACGCGCTCGGTTCGAGTTTGTAAGGATCTCTTTTCATGACGGCGCCCCACATTGGAAAACCGATGATGACGGCCCGCCCCGCTGCAACCGCAAGGCGCGCCGGCACCGCTGTTAACCCGGCGCCGTGGTCGTGAGTTCCGCGATCGGTCAAAAGCATCGGACCGCCGTCATCCTCTTTTCACGATTGCCGCCGACACTCGCACCATTGTGCCGCATTGTGCCGCGATATTTTTTTCATTTTTCCGACGGAAAGCGCCGCTTCAGCGATGCAACAGGGCAAGACCTCCCCGGGATCGCCGCGGCACGCAGGCACGCCGTCGCGCAAGTGCGCGAACTGAAGATCGCGATGTGCCACCCGGCGATTCAGGATTTGTCGGGATGGACCATGAGCGTGACGGACGAGAACGATAAAATGATATTCGAAATCGGCTTTGACAGCCGCGCTTTCGGCAACCGGCTTCATCTCGATGCTGGTACGCCTGAATAGCTCGATTCCGCTCGCCCCCGCGGCCCGTCTTCGCAAAATGGCTTCGACGGGCTGATGCTTGAGCCCGCCGAAGCGCGGAGCGCGAAGGCGGGAAGCGCGGACCCAGTCTTCAGCAGATTTGTCCTGGCTCCCGCTTGCGCGGGAATGGGCGGAGACTGAGTTGATCGACGGCCGCTGTTGACCTCGGAATCGACACGGCGGATAGTCCAAGTATGGCTGTCGGCCGAACGATCCTGGTCTTGATCTTTGCTGTTTCGGTCGCCGTAACAAACGGGACGATAACGGCGGCCAAGTCGTCGCCGATTGCAATAGCCGACGCCGGACCGGCGACCGATGCCCCATGCCACGGGTGTTGTCATCACCGCAACGATTTCAACGCCGCCGCTTGCATGCTCAAATGCGTGGTGTCGGCGGGAGCGGTTATTCCTGTCCTTGCTGTTGTGCCGACCGCTCGCATCGATCGCATCGATTTCTCCGCTTCTGTTGCGACAATGCAGGGGCATCATCGACGGCCGCCGACACGTCCGCCGCCGCTCTGACGATTTCCGTAACTGAGAAAAAGCACGCGCCGCGCCGATCTCGCGAGGCGCGGTTTCGTCGTCAACGGAGATTGATCATGAACGTCTCTCGTATCGTCGCTCTTGCTATGTTGGCCTCACTGACAACCGTGTCGCACGGCCTCGCCGCGGAAGGAAACGCCACGCGCGGCCAACGTGTGTTCGGCGCCTGTGCCGCCTGTCATTCCTTGCAGCCCAATGTGAATATGACGGGACCGAGCCTCGCCGGGCTTTGGGGCCGCAAGGCGGGCAGCCTCGCAAGTTTCGACCGCTATTCGCCCGCGCTGCAATCGGCCGACGTCGTGTGGAACGACAAGACGCTTGACGCGTGGCTCAAGGACCCGCAGCAACTTGTGCCGGGCAACCACATGACGTTCCCCGGTATCAGACAGGCGCAGCCGCGCACCGATCTTCTTGCCTATTTGAAGGAGGCGACCGCGCCGGGCGCATCACACGCCGAGAACCGCAGTATGCAAGGCGGGATGGGTATGATGAGGGGCGGCGAGGCGCCAAACCTCAAATCGCTCGATTCCGCGCAGCGGGTCACCGCCGTTACTTATTGCAAGGACACCTATACGGTCGCCACAGCCGACGGGAAAACACGCAAGTTCTGGGAGCGCAATCTGCGCCTCAAGACGGATTCAGGCGCGAGCGGACCGCAAAAGAACGCGCCGGCCTTGCTCGGCGCCGGGATGATGGGCGACCGCGCGGATATTATTTTTGCTTCGCCGGACGAGATCAGCCCGTTCGTCGCCGCGAAATGCCCGTCGCTCCCGCGTTAAGCCTTTGCTGCGCAAAGGAATTTATCCATTCAGCGGGTTGCGCGAAAGAATATGAAAAAAGGCCTAGGACAGTATTGACAGCGTGACGCTGCCGGTGTAGTGTTCGCGCATGCTCCACAGTTGCGTTCAGTGAGCGGGGCGGCGGCGGTTTCCGAATGTCCTTTGTCATGGCCGGGCTTGTCCCGGCCATCTCGCTTAGGGATCCATAGCATTGCCAACCTAAGCGGGATCACCGGGCCTTCGCCCGCCGAAGGGTTGGGGTATCGTATTCACACTGAATGCACTTCGGCCCGCAGGCGGGACGAACCCGGTGATGACAAGAGGGGTGGTGTGCGCTCGCGCGCACCGCGTCCGGGACACGCGTTTCCGAATACGGAACAGCGGCGCGCCGGCATGCGTTGTTCCGAGAGAACGGCGCGATGGCGCGCAAGGCCATCGGCGGGAGACGAGGGCATGCCCGAGTTGGACGACGATCCCATCGTCAAGAATTCGAACGAGGCGCGCGGCGGCGTCACAGGCCATGGGGTGCGTTACATGCTTCTCGTCGGCGTCTGCGTGATCATCATCGCCTTCATCGGCGTCTACGTCTGGAATTTCTGGTAGTCGCCCGCGCGCGGTGAGGCTCCAAGTAAACAAATACAAGGACTCCGCTGGCCGCGTGCCGGCGCAATGCGTGTTGAGAAAAGATCATGGTCGCCAGAGTGGTCATCGGGCCGGAGAAACTGCGGCAAATCAAACACAATTACGTCAATACCGACATGCCGATCGACCAGGTCTGCGCCGAGGCGGAAATCTCACGCACGATTCTTTATCGCTATGTGAAGGAAGAGAATTGGCCGCTGCGCCGCTACAGCAGCCGCGCCAACGCGACGCAAGGCAAGCCGGCCGCGCCTGCTCCCGAATCGCTGCTCGCCGCGGCAAGCCGCGCGGTCAAAGAGGAATTGGCCAAGAGTGAGGGCGGCGAAGCGGATGCCGCGGCGGCCGTCACGCCGGAAGAACGCGCCGCGCTCTGGGCGCGCGTCTTCCGCGCCGCGCAGGCGCAAATGACGACCATCGAAAGCGTGCTGAAGTCGTTTCAGCCGGCGGAAGGCGAGCCTCCCTCCGAGCGCACCGTTCGCATCATCGCCGCCCTCAACAAATCGCTGCGAGAAATCTCGGCGATGCTCGGACGAGACCAGACGCCGCCGCATGAGACCGACAACGACCCCGTACCCCGCGATATTGACGAATTCCGTCGTGAGCTTGCACGACGCATACGACACTTTATTGAAGCACGACGCGCTCGCGCTGCCGGACTTCCTGACGACTCAGCAAATCCATTGGCTTGACGGGATCGATACTGATTTCCCTCCGCTCGCGCACGAGCACCAGCTTCCGCCGCGTCTCGCCAACAGCGGTGAAGCATGGACCACTTGGCTCGTGCTCGGCGGCCGCGGCGCCGGCAAGACGCGCGCCGGCGCCGAATGGGTGCGCGGTATCGCGCTCGCCGATCCGAAAGCGCGCATCGCGCTGATCGGCGAGGGCGAGCAGGAGACGCGCGAGGTGATGATCGAGGGCGTCTCCGGCCTTCTTGCCGTGCACCGGCGCGACGAGCGGCCGAAATTCAATGCAACGCGGCGGCGGCTGGAATGGCCGAACGGCGCGGTGGCGCAAGCGTTCTCGGCGGAAGACCCGGAAAGTTTGCGCGGCCCGCAGTTTTCCGCCGCGTGGTGCGACGAACTCGCCAAATGGCGGCATGCCGAAGCAACCTTCAATATGCTGCAGTTCGGGCTGCGCCTTGGCGAGCGGCCGCGGCAGGTGGTGACAACCACGCCGCGGCCGACCGCGCTGCTCAAGGATTTGATGGCGGACAGGCGTACGGCCGTCACTCATGCGGGCACGCACGTGAACGCGGGCCTCCTTGCGCCGGCGTTTCTCGAGACGGTGCTCGCGCGCTACCACGCGACGCGCCTCGGCCGGCAGGAGATCGAGGGCGAGATCATCGACGAGCGCAGCGATGCGCTGTTCACGCGCGCGCGCATCGAGGCGGCGCGCGTGAGCGTGGCGCCCGAGCTGCAGCGCGTCGTGGTCGCGGTCGATCCGCCGGGCTCGGCGCGCAAGGGCGCGGACGCTTGCGGTATCGTCGCGGCGGGCAAGGATCGCGAGGGCGCGATTTACGTGCTCGCCGACGCCAGCGCGGCGGGGCTGTCGCCGCAGGCCTGGGCTATGCGGGCGATTAGTTTATGGCGGCGCTGGGGAGCCGACGCGCTGGTGGCGGAGACGAATTTCGGCGGCGACATGGTACGCGCGGTGATCCGCGAAGCCGACCGCGACGTGCCGGTGATGGCGGTGCACGCGACGCGCGGCAAGGCGGTGCGCGCCGAGCCGGTGGCGCAACTCTACGAGCAAGGCCGCGTGCATCACGTCGGCGCCTTTCCGGCGCTGGAAGACGAGATGTGCGACTTCGGCGTGGACGGGCTGTCCTCCGGACGCTCGCCCGACCGCCTCGACGCGCTGGTCTGGGCGGTGACGGCGCTGACCCACGGCGCGCGGGCGGAGCCGCGAATTAGAGTGTTGTAGGCGCGCGATTGGGGAAGAGAACAACGCATGTTCGATCTTTTCAAAAAGCTCATCGCCCCCGAGCAGAAAGTCTCGCGCACGGGGCGCATCATCGCGCTCGAATCGGGCGGGCAGGCGCGCTGGACGCCGCGCGATTATGCGGCGCTCACGCGAGAAGGCTTCTGCCGCAACGCGATCGTCTATCGCGCCGTGCGGCTGATCGCCGAGAGCGTCGGTTCGCTCAGCTTCGTGCTCTATGAAAACGCGCGCGAGCACTCGACGCATCCGCTGCTCGATCTCATCGCGCGGCCCAATCCGCGCCACGACGGACCGGCGTTCTTCGACAGCGTCGCCACGCATCTCTTGCTCGCCGGCAATGCTTACGTGGAGGCGGTCGCGACCGTCGGCGATGGTGCACCGCAGGTGCGCGAGCTCTATGCGTTGCGGCCCGACCGCATGAAGGTGGCGCCGGGACCTGACGGCTGGCCGCAGGCTTACGAGTACACGGTCGGCGGCCGCACGGTGCGCTTTGCGCAAGACGCCGCGCAGCCGCCGATCCTGCATCTCACGCTGATCAATCCGCTCGATGATTACTATGGCTTGAGCCCGCTCGAAGCCGCCGCGGTCGCGGTCGATACGCACAACGCGGCGGCGCGCTGGAACAAGGCGCTGCTCGACAACGCGGCGCGGCCTTCCGGCGCGCTGGTCTATTCCGGCGCGGACGGCTTCCTCTTATCGGAGGCGCAGTTCGAGCGGCTCAAGAACGAGCTCGAACGCCAGTATCAAGGCGCGGTCAATGCCGGGCGGCCCTTGGTGCTCGAAGGCGGGCTCGAGTGGAAGGCAATGTCGCTTTCGCCCAAGGACATGGATTTCATGGAGGCCAAGCACGCGGCGGCGCGCGAAATCGCGCTTGCTTTCGGCGTGCCGCCGATGCTGCTCGCCATCCCCGGCGACAACACCTATTCGAATTACCAGGAGGCCAACCGCGTGTTCTGGCGGCAGACCGTATTGCCGCTCGCGGGACGCATCGCCTCGGCGCTGACGCAATGGCTGGCGCCGAGCTTCGGCGAGGGGTTGACGCTCGCGGCCGATACCGACCGCATCGAGGCGTTGAGCGCAGACCGCGCCGCGCTGTGGGAGCGGGTGACGAAAGCGCCGTTTCTCACCGTAAACGAGAAGCGGGCGGCGACCGGGTACGGCGCGGTGCAGGACGGGGATGTGGTGGAGTAGTTCGCCGGGAGTGCAGCCGTAGGGCGGATGAGCGAAGCGTAATCCGCCATTTCGCCGCCTCGATCCGGGCGGTTACGCCGAGCGGCGCAATACGCTTACGCTATTGTGCCCTACAGCGGATCACCGCGACGGCTTCGCCGAGGTCTTCTTTACCGGCAGCGCGTCGGAAGGCATCGCATTGAGCGATGGAGTGTCGCCGGTAAAGCCCGGATCGAGGCAGCCGGCGATCACGGCGGAATATATGTTGCTGCCGGAACGGATGTCGCTCATGCAGGTGAACGGCTTGTACGGCTCCGTGAACTTGAAGTGGCCGCCGGCGTCGCTCTTGGTTTTGTACTTGTCGTCGAGCGTGACGACCGCGTCCGGCGACGTTTCGCCGACGATCGTCACTTCCCCGTTGGCGTAGCGCGACTGGTCGATACGGATATCGGCGGAAGCCGTGCCGATGCCGGCAAGGAAAATAAGGGCGGCGCACAGATATCGCATTGTGATCTCCACGCGGAAAACCGCGTCGCCCCTATGGTTTAAGGCCGGAATCTCCACGCGTCATGCCCGCGCTTGTCGCGGGCATCCACGTCTTGGCAGCTGACTCGTAACGAAGACGTGGATGGCCGGGACAAGCCCGGCCATGACGCCGTGGTTGGCCGGTGTCCTAGTTAGCTCCAAAGCGGCCCGCGCCGCAAGATTGTCATGAACGAGCTCGCCACCACCTTCGCCGAGCGCGGCGATCTCGCGCACCTCGCGCTGTTTCTCTGGGCGAGCACGGCCACGGCGCTCGCCTGGTTCGCGCTGCGCGAATTGGCTGCCGCGAGCCGGCGCTTCGACGATTTCGTGCGCGAGCTTGCGCGCTTCAACGACACGTTCCGCTCCGGAGGGCACTGATGGACACGCTTGCCGCCGTGCTGCGCTCGATCCGCACCGAAAACAAAGGTCGCCGCGATCACCTCGACGTCTTCCGCGAGTTCCTCGACCATCTCGGCCGCGCGACAAGGCGCAAGGAGATGTCGCGCGCCGTGAAGCCGGCGAAAGACCATCCGCGCCGCAGCCCGCGCTGACTTTCTTAACCCTCCCCCTTGTGGGGAGGGTCGCTCGGCGCGCGTGAGCGCGGCGAGCGGGGTGGGGGCTCTTCCTCATCCGGCAAATACCCCCACCCGGCTCGCTTGCGCTCGCCACCCTTCCCACAAGGGGGAGGGTGAAGGAAGGACCATGCTCGCACCGAATCCCGAACCCACCGTCGCCTCCGTGTTCACGCCGCGCACGCGCATTGAATCGGACGGCACGGTGGAAGGCTACGCCAGCCTCTTCGGCGAGATTGACCAGGCGCGCGACATGGTCGTGCGCGGCGCCTTTGCCGAAAGCTTGCGAACGCGCGGCCTCCGCCGCGTGCCCATGCTGTTTCAGCACGATCCGGCCGAGCCGATCGGCATCTGGCTCGACTTGCGCGAGGACAGCCACGGGCTTTATGCGCGCGGGCGGCTGATTCCCGAAGTGGCGCGGGCGCGCGAATTGCTGTCGCTTCTGCGCGCCGGCGCGGTCGACGGATTGTCGATCGGCTTTCGCGCGGCCAAGGCGCGCATCGATCCGAAGACGCGCATCCGCAGCCTGCTGGCGGTAGACCTCTGGGAGATTTCGATCGTCACTTTCCCGCTGCTTAACGGCGCGCGCGTGCATGCGGTGAAGCACGGCGCAACCTCTCCGCCGAAGGCTTCACACGCCCGCACGCGCGCCGAGCGGGAGTGGCAATCGATTATCGGCAAAGCCTCGAACCGTCACCCTGAGGCGCTCGGCGCGGAACGCGTCGAGCCTCGAAGGGCGACGGCTGTCATCCACCGATGTCGGGTTTACCCGACATCGGATTTGAAATGCGCAAGTCGGCTACAGCCGACTTGCGATGGCTCGCGCGCGAAGGAGCGCGCTCGCACCTCAGGATGACGGAGAAAAGCTTTCATGCGCCGCGAGCCCGCGGCCAACCAGGACGACAGTCTAACAGCACAGGAGAACCTCAATGGAAATCGAAATGCATGACGAACTCGAGACCAAAGCCGGCATTCCGCACGACGCGGTGGTGACGCACGGCGAGATGATGCGCGCCTTCGAGGCGTTCAGGCAAGCCAACGACGAGCGGCTCGACAAGCGCGACGCGGATATCGTGTTGGAAGAAAAGCTCGCCCGCATCGACAAGGCGATCGACGCGCAGGCGCGGCGCCTCGACGAGATTACGCTGAAAGCCGCACGGCCGGCCTTCGCCGCCGAGCGCGGCGCAAACGGCGCCACGGCGCTCGAGCACAAGCAGGCGTTCGAGGCCTATGTGCGCGTAGGCGAAACGGCGAATTTGCGTGCGCTGGAAACAAAGGCTTTGTCGGTTGGCTCCAACCCGGACGGCGGCTATCTGGTGCCGCCGGAAATCGAGCACGCGATCGGGCAGCGGCTTACCGCCATCTCGCCGATCCGTTCGATATCCGGCGTGCGCACGATCAGCGGCAATGTCTACAAGAAGCCGTTCATGACCTCAGGCCCGGCGGTCGGCTGGGTGGGTGAGACCGATGCGCGCCCGCAAACGGCCTCTCCGACGCTCGACGAATTGTCGTTCCCGGCGATGGAGCTCTACGCCCAGCCGGCAGCGACGGCGACTTTGCTCGAAGACGCGGCGGTCAACATCGAGCAATGGATCGCGCAGGAAGTCGAGCAGGTTTTCGCCGAGCAGGAAGGCATTGCGTTTGTCACCGGCGACGGCAACAACAAGCCCAAAGGCTTCCTCTCGTACACGACGGTCGCGAACGATTCCTGGGCCTGGGGCAAGATCGGGTATGTGGCGAGCGGCACCGCCGGCGCGTTTCCGGCGAGCAACCCGTCCGACGTGCTGATCGATCTCGTCTATGCGCTCGGTCCCGGCTACCGGCAGAACGCGGTGTTCGTGATGAACCGCAAAACTCAGAGCGTCATCCGCAAGTTCAAGGATTCGACCGGCAACTACTTGTGGCAGCCGCCGGCGGTCGCCGGCGCGCGGGCGAACCTGATGGGCTTTGCGCTCTACGATGCGGAGGATATGCCGGACGTCGCGGCGGACTCGCTCTCCATCGCCTTCGGCGATTTCAATCGCGGCTATCTCGTGGTCGACCGCGCGGGCGTGAGCGTCTTGCGCGATCCTTATTCGGCCAAGCCCTACGTCTTGTTCTATACGACCAAGCGTGTCGGCGGCGGCGTGCAGGACTTCGACGCCATCAAGCTGATGAAGTTCGCGGCGTCGTGACTGGCGTTCTTCCGTCCTTATCCTGAGAGCCTGTGAGTCTTTCGGCTCCGTCATTGCGAGGAGCGACAGCGACGAAGCAATCCAGGTTTATTTTCAATAACTTCTGGATTGCTTCGCTTCGCTCGCAATGACGGCGGCAACTCATTCACAGCCTCTGAGGGCCGCGAAGCGGCCGTCTCGAAGGATGAGGGCGGCCACATGGTTGGAGACGCCGCGCCATAGCGCGTCAACACGCGCGTAAACGCGACAATGGCGCGGCTCCTCACCATGAGGCAGAAGCCCGGATGAGCGTTAGCGAAATCCGGGGGGGCTTTCCCGCATATCGCTTCCGCCTATGCGCTCCGCGCTTCGGCGGACTCATGCCCGCCACAGCTCGCGGAGCGAGCGAAGGCGGGTCGCTCATGCGGGCTACGGCTACGGCGCAATGGGCGAACCGAGTTTCTTCGCCGTCGCAATGATCCAATCGCGATAGGCGAGGAGCGGCGTGAGGCCGGTCAAACCGCCGCAGCCTGCGGTCTCGTTGGGACCGGCGCTCCAGCTCACCACGCCGATGACGAGCGGCCCAAGGCCGTCGTAAGCCGGGCCGCCGGAGTCGCCGGTGCAGGCGCCAAGCCCTGCAACTTGACCGGCGCGCGTCTCGTTCGTCTTCGGGTCGACCAGGCGGATCTGCAACGAGCCGGGCCGTCCGGTGACGGTCAGCGTCGCCATGCGCGGCACGCCGAGGCCATCCTTGGACCCGTCGCGCGTAGTGCCGAAGCCGGCGATGGTCAAGGTCTCGCCGGGCGCGACGCGCCGTGCGGCGGCGAGCGCGGCGGGCACGACGATATCGGGCAGCGGCGCGGCAAGCTTGACCAGCGCGACGTCGGCGGTGGCGCGCGCAACGAGATAGTTTTTGAAATCAAAGCGCGGATGACGCGCGATGGATTTCACCAGCACCGATCGGCCGGTCTGAAATTCCTTGACTTCATATGTGGTCTTACGCGCCACGCAATGCGCGGCGGTGAGCACCAGGTCGTGCGTTAGCGCGGTGCCGGTGCAGAGGTCGCCGTCCTTGTCGACGACCATCACGATCGGCCGCGCCGCCCAGAGCGCGGCCGGCGGCGCTTCGCCGGTGACGGCGAAGGCGGGCGCGGAGAGGAAGTTAATAATAATGAGTGCGGCGAGGGCGGGGCGCATGGCGCGTTATCGGCCTTGGCGCAGCGCTTCTGTCAACCTTTCTCCTCATCCTGAGGAGCGCGCGTTAGCGCGCGTCTCGAAGGATCGAGGCCCAGGCACCTCATGGTTCGAGACGCCGCGCGTGCCGCGCGGCTCCTCACCATGAGGTGATTCAACATCAGAGAAAAACATCATGTCCTCTCTTCTTCTCACCCCGCCGGCGGGCGAGCCGGTCACCCTTGCCGACGTGAAGGCGTTCCTGCGTGTCGAGACCGGCGACGAGGACGACATCATCGCGGCGCTGACGACAAGCGCGCGGATGCACGTCGAAGCGCACACGCGGCGCGCGCTGATGACGCAGACGTGGCGGTTTGCCCGCGACACATGGCCGGAGGAGGGCCGCATCGCGGTCGTGCCGGCGCCGCTGCAATCGCTCGCCGCGGCACGCGTTTACGATGCGGACGGCACGGTCCAAAGCATCGATGCGCAAGTCTTCGTCCTCGATCTCGCCGGCTCCTCGCTTGTGTTTACGCCGTGGTCGCTGCCGGCGCCCGGGCGCGCAGCCGCCGGTATCGAACTCGATGTCATCGTCGGCTATGGCGATGGGTCCGCGGTACCGGAGCCATTGAAGCAGGCCATCCGGCTTCTCGTCGCACATTGGTACGAGCACCGCGCATTGGTGACCGACAGGAGCACCGTCGCGCTACCGCAGACGGTGGCTGCCCTGCTCGCTCCCTATCGGGTGCTGTCGCTATGACGGCAATCGGCGATTTGAACCGCCGCTTGCTGTTGCAGGCGCCGGCCGAGACGGCTGACGGCGCGGGCGGCGTTTCGCGCAGCTACGAGACCGTCACCACCCTGTGGGCGCACGTCGAACCGCTGTCCATGCGTGCGGATGTCGCCGCGGAGAGCTTGGGCGCTGCGCTGCGCTACCGCATCATCATTCGCGCGCGCGATGACATCACCACGCGCCACCGACTTGTCGACGGCGCGCATGTTTATCGTGTCATCGCCGCGCGCTTGAGTGCCGACCGCCGCTTCCTCGAGATCGAAGCCGAGGAACGGGAGGATTGAAAGCTAGTCCACATGAATCGGGCTCCCCTCCCCTTTGTGGGGAGGGTTGGGGGGTGGGGGTAGCGGGACTCGTTTGCGACCCCCACCCCGACGCGCTTCGCGCGTCGACCCTCCCCACAAGGGGGAGGGTAAGGAAACAGCGCCATCAGGATTCCCAATGCCCACATCCGCTTCCGCCGCGTTGCGCGCGGCCGTTTACGACGCGCTCAGTACCGACGCCGCGCTCGCCGCCTTGCTCGGCGGGCCGAAGATCTATGACGAGCCGCCGCGCGGCGCCGCGTTTCCTTATGTCACGCTAGGCGAAGCGCGCATCGCCGATTACTCGACCGGCGATGTATCAGGCGAGGAGCATCAGCTCACGCTGCACGCCTGGTCACGTCAGGGCGGCCACCGCGAGGCGCACATGATCACCGCCGCGTTGTTGCAGGCGCTTGACGACGCGCCGCTCGTGCTTACCGACCATCATCTCGTGAACATGCGCTTCGCGGTCGCCGACGTGCGGCGGGAAGCCGACGGCCGAACCTATCACGCGCTGGTGCGCTTTCGCGCGGTGACGGAGCCGGTGTGAACAAGACGGGTAGGGTGGGTTAGCGGCGAAGCCGCGTAACCCACCGCGAAGCTGTGTTGAATCCCATGGTGGGTTACGGCGCTGCGCGCCTAACCCACCCTACATCGCTGAGACAGAGGATAACGACATGCCCGCCCAAAAAGGCAAGGACCTGCTGATCAGAATCGCCGACGGCGCCGGCTTCACGACGGTTGCCGGTCTCCGCACGCGGCGGCTCGCGTTCAACGCCGAGACCGTCGATGTCACGCACGCGGAATCGGCCAACCGCTGGCGCGAATTGCTCGACGGCGCCGGCGTCAAGCGCGC